>NZ_CAWPIM010000055.1:0-300519 GCF_963888245.1 Vibrio sp. B4-6 | reverse complement strand
TTCCAAGAAATGGACGATGCCGATCAGAAACTGGCGACAAGCTCTAAACCGCTTTATGATTATGTTCGAAGACCGACTCACTCAATACATGTAACCCTGACAGTTACACAGAATTATTTACAGGGTCCACTTCTGCTAATAACAATTGGCTTGAATTGTATTTTTTTTCTAACTCATCAAAAGGACCAGTTATAAAAACCTTCTCTGTATCACAAAAGTGTTCTTTTTCATTAATTGGAGCATATTCTTTGGTTCCGCTGTCATTTCTAAATTCTTCAATTATTACATCCAATTTTCCTCGGGACTTCCCCTCTACTGAATCTACCCAACTCTTACCTATTGTCCCAATCACATATCTATATTCTTTTGAATCTTCTAAGTTCATCTATCTCTGTCCCATTTCTGTGTTTAGTAAAGTCAGGTGTTATCAGTTAGAGTTCAACCTAACACCTACATCTAAGTGTTAGAGTATCCAAACATCACTGACAATCAAAGCAGACATCAATACGAAAACGTGCGAACAATCACATTAGTTTTGTTTGGGCTGCGAGCGCTTCACCATACGAATTAGAACAGCATAGATAAATCGTTTGGGTGTAAAATTAAGTTTCATGGGATCGTAGATTTGTACTCCATGAATTACCTCAGGCATGGAAAACTCAGGCATGCAAAAGGCAAGATTCATAAAGAATCAATGCGTGGGTTCATATCAACGCTATTTTGATCGAGAAGGGCAGTCCAAGTAGAAAAATCAGGCAGGGGATGCGACTCCTGCCTGAGGGCGGTACAGCTTAGAAGTGGTAAGCGACGGTTGCGCCAACGATCCATTGGTTTGCGCTTTCTACGATTGGCGAATTGGCGACATCAGAGCCTAAACGGGTGTAAGAACTGGTTTGGGTGATTTCCCAACGGTCATTAATTGGGTAAGCCAGTTTGTAACCTAGGTTGTAAGAGAAGTCGCCACCTGCATGGTAAGCTTTACGCTGTGCGGTCGCTTCTTTGTCTTTCACACCGAAATAGTAGTTGTTGTAATCCGAACTCTGGTAACTAATGCCCGCAAAAGGTACCAAATCAACAGCACCTAAATCGATGACATGGAAGTAGTTAACGCCAGTTTTGTAGCCTTTGTTTTCTTTGAGAATATCATGTTGGAAGTAGGTCGATACGGTACCGTTACCCAGTGCGATATCAGCATTTAAACCTAGATCAATCGTGGCTTTACGCTTATCCATTCCTTTAACGCTGTTTGCCGAATCTTGGTCATAAGTAACGCCGCTGCCCGTCAGGTAAGTACCTAGATTAACGACATCCCCTGTGTTACCAAAGAAGCGGTAGTTAATACCGGTGAGGTCTGCATTCAAATCTTCACCGTGGTAGCCAAAGTTCAGCAAAGCGCTGTAAGACTTGTCTTGATCCTTGAGTAGGTCAGTGCTGCCAAAAGCACCCACTTCCGCAACCCATTGACCTTCATGAGTATAGATATTGCCGTTACGAATGTACGTTTGGGCAGCTAAAGTGTTGCCCGCGATAAGCGATGCTGTAATAAATAGTGCGATCTTTTTCATTATGTTCTTCCATTTAAGGGCTTATGTTTGGATGTGAACACTGTACAAAATCGATAGAGAGGATAATATCAATAGCTTGTATGGTTATGTCTGACTTTTGTCAAAGCGGCTTATTCTTGCCTTACTCGTTGCAGTGGTTGGCTACGTTCGTTTATCCGAATCACATAGCCTTTCAGGCTTGATTTTGTGTGGGCAGGGCTCTGTTTGCTCGGCGCGGTGTTTTTTATTTTCAGACCGCAAATCCTTGAAGTGCTTGCGAAAGGTATTGGCTGATTGCTGGCAAGTATTTGGCAGGCGACCAATATTTAAGAGGCAAATGCCGGATAAATAAACTCGTAAAAAAAGCCGTTGTGTGGGCAACGGCTTTTTATGGGATTATTCGCTGAATTTCTTAAAAATAATCGAGGTGTTGATGCCACCAAAAGCAAAGTTATTGCTCATTAGGTATTGCACATCCAGCTCACGCCCTGTGCCTGTAATGTAATCAAGATCGCCACATTGCGGGTCGATGTTATCTAGATTAAGGGTTGGATTAAACCAACCGCTGCGCATCATTTCTAAACCTAACCAAGCTTCAACCGCGCCACATGCGCCCAATGTGTGACCAAAATAACTTTTCAACGAGCTGATCGGCACTTTACCCAACGCGTTTGCGGTGGCGTGACTTTCGGCTATATCACCCCGGTCGGTCGCCGTGCCGTGAGCCGAAACATAGTCAATTTTATCTGCACTTAACTTGGCATCACGCAGCGCCATCTCCATGCAGATTTGCATGGTGTCCATTTGTGGTTGAGTGACATGGGCGGCATCGCAGTTGCTGGCAAAACCGATGATTTCTGCGTGAATGACGGCACCGCGTGCTATGGCGTGTTCATACTCTTCAAGCACTAAAGTTCCTGCGCCTTCACCAATTACTAAACCATCACGCTGAGTATCATACGGGCGTGGGGTGGTTTTGGGCTGGTCGTTTTTGAGGCTAGTGGCAAATAAGGTATCAAATACGGCCGATTCGGTAGGGCAGAGCTCTTCACCACCGCCCGCCACCATTACGGTTTGGTAGCCGTGTTTGATCGCTTCATACGCGTAACCGATGGCTTGGCTACCAGACGTGCAGGCGCTACTGGTTGGAATGACGCGGCCTTTGAGCCCGAAAAATAGGCCTACGTTCACCGCGGCAGTGTGAGGCATCATCTGCACATAAGTGGTGGCGGTAATGGCTCGAGTGGTTTTTTCGTTGAGCATGACACCAAACGCACCGATGGCATCGGTACTGCCTGTTGATGAACCATAAGCGATACCGGTTTGGCCATTCGTCAGCACTTCATGACCAATTAAGCCTGCTTGCAGCAGCGCATTTTCGGTGGCAACGGTCGCCAGTTGTGACACGCGGCCCATACCTCGGACTTGTTTACGTTTGTAGTGGCTAGGCAGTGTAAAGCCCATTATTGGCGCGGCGAGTTTAGTGTTTAAACCCTCATACTGCTCATAGGAAGGCATATATTGAGTGGCATTTTCACAAGCTCTGAGTTTTGGCTCAATACTGGCCCAGTCATTACCAAAAGCAGTCACGCCGGACATGCCTGTAACGACAATGCGACGGGTCATACTAAGCCTCCATTAACCGAGATAACTTGGCGAGTAACATAAGCGGCAATATCAGACATTAAATAGCTCACAAGGCCTGCGACTTCTTCGGGTTCACCCATGCGGCGTAAAGGAACTTGTGGCAGTGCGTGCTCTTTGACGTGCTCATCTACCATGCCGGTATCGATTAAACCCGGAGCAACACAGTTGACGGTGATTTTGCGCTTAGCCAGTTCAAGCGCGAGCGATTTGGTCGCGCCAATCACGCCAGCTTTAGCGGCGCTGTAATTGGTTTGACCTCGGTTGCCCGTGATGCCCGACACCGATGCTAAAGTCACAATGCGCCCACCTTGGCGTTTTTGCACCATTGGCATCACACAAGGGTGGAGGACGTTATAAAAGCTGTCTAAATTGGTGTGAATTACACCATCCCATTCTTGTTCTGTCATGGCGGGAAACGCCGTGTCACGAGTAATGCCCGCGTTATTGACCACGCCGTAATAAGCGCCATGTAGAGCAATATCGGCTTCCAATACTTCGCGACACTGAGCTCGGTTGCTGATGTCAAATTGAATCAATCGGCCTGAACCACCGTTTTGCTCGATGGTCGCTAGTGTTTGCAGGGCACCTTGCTGGTCGCCCATGTAATGGACGGCAATGGCAAAACCATCTTTGGCGAGCGCAATCGCAATCGCTTTGCCTATGCCTTTACTCGCACCAGTCACTAATACGTGTCGGGTCATGCTTGACTCCTCATTTTCATTTCTTCTAATTTTTGTTCTGATGGCACATACACATTTAATTGGCATTCGGCCAAAAGCTGGTGTTGGTGCTCGATTCTTGCCTTAAACACGGCCATGCCATTGTCTTGCATTAGCTGTTCAGCGTAGATATCGAGCGTTTGCCCTTTCAGGAATGCATCGCACAGCGCGCGATAACGGCGACTGCCGAGCAGAAAGCCAATCGGCGGTTGAATGCCTTGGACAAGTGAGTGATACCCAGACCACGCGGCAATGGCTTGTGCCATAAACTCGATACCGACATAGGCCGGTATGCTTTGTGTCGCTGGGTCAAAAAACAGGTGGTGCGATTCAATATCCACTTGGCAGTGGATAGATTCGCTCTGTACCTCAAGCGCGCGGTCGATCAAAATCATCGGCGCTTGATGAGGCAGCAGTTGATCAATTGCAGGAAGCTTTGTCATTAACGTAACCAAAAATGAGGCTAATATTGTTGCCACCAAAAGCAAAGGAGTTGCTTAAAATGGCCTTGTTTTCTAAATATTGAGTGGTTTCCACTAGCGTAATATCGATGTCTGGCGCTTTGTTAGCACAGCGCTGAATGGGCAAAGGCAATTGGTATTGCAGTATGTGCCAAGCAATGGCGGCTTCGGTTGCACTGGCCGCGCCGAGCGTGTGTCCAGTGAGTGGTTTGGTTGAACTCACCGCAACGTGCTGGCCAAAAACGTGGAAAATCGCTTTACTTTCCATGCTGTCATTGAGCGGTGTTGCGGTGCCGTGAGCGTTGATATAGCCGATATCACTGGCGGTTAATTTGGCATCTTGCAGCGCGTTACGCATCGCCTGTTCTGCACCGTTTCCATCTGGGTGGGGCGCAGAAATATGGTGTGCATCGGAACTGTCGCCTGCGCCCAATAGCGCAATGGCGTGAGCGTGTTGCTGAGACGGCGTTTTACCCAGCAGCATAAAAGCGGCAGATTCACCAATGTTGATGCCATCTCGCTGTGCATCAAACGGTTTACACAAACGTTGAGACAATGCCTCTAAACCGTTAAAACCATTGAGTGTTAAGCGGCACAAAGTGTCGGCACCACCGACAATCACCGCATCAACCAACCCAGCATTAAGCATTCTTTTGGCGGTGATAAAGACGCGGCCACTGGATGAACAGGCGGTCGAAATGGCGTAGCAGGGGCCGCTTATTGCAAAATAGCGAGCGATAAAATCACTGCAATTGCCTAATTCCTGTTTGTAGTAGTGGTAGTCGCTTGGAAATTCGCCCTGCTCTAACTTGTGGGCGAGTGCGATTTCGCCATCAGCAATGCCGGACGTGCTCGTGCCAACCACCACTGCAATGCGATCTGCGCCATAGGTGGCAATCGCGTGGCGGACACTCGGTTCGATTTGTTGCAGTGCCGATAAAGCAAGTTGGTTGTTGCGCGTATTGAACGCACTTAAATGCGCTGGGATTTCTGGTAGCGGTTCACTCACTCGGCCTACAATGGTTGGGGTGCCAGTGTTGAGTGACGTGCGGTCAACCACCATGTTATCGCAATAGCCCTGCGCTAAACTTTGGTGAATGTGCGACGAGTCACTCCCCATCGCGCAGTGAAAACCGCAGTCTTGGACATAAATAGGTGAGCGAGAATCAATAGGAGAAGTCGTGGATGAGTTCATGATAGCTATCTACGGTTGTGTGGGCGGCAAAGGGTGCTGGGCACTGAGTGTTTTAATCGTAATGGTGTAATTCAATAATTGATTGTGGAAGCGAATATCGCCCTTCATCGAGAAGGGATGTTGATAATCAATAACAATCACTGTTTCACCCAGTTCATTGATGAGTGTTCGTCTATTCTTATCATCAATGATTTGCCACTTTACCTTATTTAACGGGGCTTCCCAAGCATTTCGCGGCCAGAGCGTGATCATCAGGTTAAAGAGTATCTGTTCGGGCTTTGGCAAGGTATTTTCCAAGCCATTGAGTACACTGGTCTCAATAGTATCTTGCTGATAATTGAGCGATAAAATTCTTGTTCCCCAAGATGAAAAACCTGCCAGTACAATCTTGTCATCGGTGACCTGTAGTTGGACCGGAAGTTGTTGGTTATGTTGGCCGTTATCATCTTGCCAATGGGCGCTGATCAACTGACTTGCCGTGACTTGGTACCCAAGTTGCGCCGGTTTGGGCAGAGTAACGAATGTGTTGGGGCTAATTTCTACCTGCGTGGAGGCTTGGTTTGGCACTAAAGAGCAGCCAGACAACATCAGTAACAGCAAGGGCAGCGCACGGCGTATTCTCATCATCATAGTTTTTCCTCATGCGCTTTCATGGCGGCAGGTTGTGATTTGATCGCCATTGGTGAAAGCAACCAAGCAACGAAAATGCCGCTCAGTACCGTCAAACCAAAACTGTGGATGGCGTGAGTTTGGCTAAGAGCAAGCAGACCAAACGAGAGCAAAGTCGTTAGTGCCGAAAGGGTTATGGCAAGCAAGGTACTGTGACTGCGGGCTTGTTCGGCAAAAAAGAGCGTGTAATCAATACCGATACCTATCACTAATACCAGTGCTAATAGATTGAATAAATTGAGCGTAGAGCCTGTTGCGACGGTGACGGCTAACCCAGCGATGCAAGCAATCAGCGAAGGTAACATAATGCGAATGCTGTGTTTCACGCCGTAGCGCCAAATAGTGAGAGCGCTGATCAAGGTCAGAGCCAGCGCAATTAACTCCATCACTTTAAGGCGATACTGCCCAAACAGGGTTGAGATCTCTTCGGTTTTATTCAAATAGGCGTAGTCGCTATTTTTCGCCGCAAACTGCTTAATTACTGCTGCTTGGTAAACCTCTTTCAACAGCACTACCGCCGCCACTTTTTGCTCAACTTCACCTAAATAAAGAAAGCGCAGCGGTTGGGAAACATCATGGGCTAAATAATGCGCCAGTGTCATGGGCAAAAATGACGCTTCAAGTTTAGGAGCCGAAGATAGTTTCAGCGTTTGAGCCAGTACTGCGCCTTGGTTTGCGTACAGTGCTTCAACCAGTGCGTAGTTTTCTTGCTGACGCTTAAGCGAGCTGATGTTTTGGCTTAAACTTTGGTAGCCAGAAAGTACGCCTTGTTGTTGCCATTGTGAAAATTGCGTATCTAATTTTTCTAACTGCTGCATTAATGCTTCATCATCGTTGGCACTGACGACCAACATCTGCTGTGATGATTGAATACCAGTCAAGGCGCTGATTTGCAGCTCTTGCTGTTTCAAGTCGCTAGGCATGGCTTGTAATTGTCGAATGTCGTCGTTGTAGTGCACTTGCGTCAGAGCAAGACTGCTGATGATCAATAACGCCGTGGGTAGGCCCCATTTAACCCATGGCTTTTGCCAAAGCCCAAACCATAATGACCAATAAGTGATGCCGGGAAGCGTTCTCGATGAACTTGGTTTTTTGGCCAAAATCGGATACCAAGCCACGACCGTTGCGTAAGCGGCAACGAGCCCTAAGGCGGAAAATAGCGCTAACTGTTGCAAGCCGGGGAAAGGGGCGACCAGTAGACCGAGATAGCCAATTAAACTGGTGATTAACCCTAAGGTAATGGCAGTCAGAATATGCTTTAGTCCTTGCACGCTGTCCCATTGTTCATTTGCGGCAAGGCGATCGGTCAGGTAGTGAAAGGCGTAGTCGATTGAAACGCCAATCAGGCTGGCCCCAAACACTAAGCTAAACAGATGGATCTGATCAAAAAACGCGGTGGTGATCACCATGGCAACCACTAACCCAACGGATACCGAGAGCAGTGCCAACAGTAAAGGCATGGCACTGCGAAAAACCAGCATTACCAACAGCACAATGCCGAGTAATGAGAAAAGGCCAATGGTGCTGATTTCTGACTTGGCACTTTGAGTACCAAAATCGGCGTAAAATAAAACACCAGTGTGATAAATATCCGCCCCAAATTGTTGCTTGATGCGTTGTTGCCATTGAGCAATATCGGGCACCACTTGTTGCGCTTTGAAACTGTATGGTGAATCGTTGAGCTGAGCGGTGATCAGCACGTATTTTTGGCCTTGATACTCGCGGGTTAAGTATCCGTCTTGCAAACGAAAATGAGACGATAGCTGGCTAACTTGCGCTAAGTAGTCGCGAAATAGCAGAAAAGGGTCGTGACTGAGCTCTTGCCCTGTTACCCCAGAAAAAGGGTTATATAGGGCTTGCACCACCGCTTGCACTTGTTGTTCGGGATGTTGACTGAGCTGATTGCGTTGCTCGCTGGTGAGCAGTTGTGCTCGATGTTGAAAGTAGTAACTGGCCCAAGCGTTCTGTTGAGTGGCATCGATTTCCCCAACCACATCCTTGAAATAGCCACTCTGCTTGAGCTCGCTTTCTAGCGCTGTAACGGATTTGAGCCGGTCAGCCTCATTGGGCGCAGTGACAATAAAGACCACCTTATCGCTCATACTGGCAGTGACTTTTTCAAACGCTTGCTCGGCGAGCACACTTTGCTGGTTGACCGGCAGTAGCTTAAGGATATCCGTTTCGATCGGTGAGGCTGCTGAAAAGACCCACTGCTTGAGTAGTAAGCCAAGACAAAGGGTCACAAAAGCCAACCAGAACAATGCCAGCCGGTTCGATTTAGAAGTTAAACTGTGCTTGCTCAGCATGGGTTAAACGCTCTGGCTGGTGGTTTTGGTTAGTAAACTGAATCTCGGTTTTGTCGCCTCGCACTTCTTGCAGGATCAAACCATCAATGTCATCTCTCCCCGTTAATGTTATCGAGGTAAACACCGAGCTCAGTGGCGCATTTCTCGGCGTTAAATTTAACTGCCACTGGCCATCTTCGCTGTGCAGTGTCATCGTAAATTGTTCATTCAATTGCTGCGTGTCACCATGAAATACCGACAAAAAGAGATGGCTGAAATAAAACGCCATTGGGTTCTCTTTTTCGGTAATCACCTGTGGTGGTTGGTTAGCAAAAGTTTGGCGAAGCTTGTCTTGAGTTAACACCAAATTAACTGGAAATGGTGAGTATTGTTGCCAAAGTAAGCCATTTTGTTTATCAAGCAAGAATTTCCCGGCTGACGACAGTGGCTGTTCGAACATCTCAATATGGCGGAGTTGAGTAAACTCTCCGCGTACGATCTGGTGTTTCGCCAACTGCGCTTGCAGTGAAGCGAGGTCGGTCACTTGTGCCCAGAGTAGGGGCGAGAATAGAGCTAAAGTTAGCCATAGAAAACGGCGCATCATAATTTCCCGTAGGTATGCCAGTGCTGCACTTTGTCGGTAAATAGCGTTGGGGAAGCGAAACACATCTCTTGCGTGTCGATGCGAACCGCTACTTGAGTGGTGTGCGCTTTACACATTCGTTGCCCGGTCTGGCTATCAAAAATCATGTAGTCAACACGCAAGCGATTTTCCCATTCTGTCAAGGTCGCTTTGACTCGAATCGTATGGTTGAACGGGATCGCTTTCACGTACTTCACGTGGGTATCAATCACCGGCCATAGGTAGCCCGACTGAGTCATCGCGTGATAGCTGTAATCAATTTTTTCCATCAGCACGCGGCGTGCTTCTTCAAAAAAACGAAAATAATTGCCGTGGTAGATAACGCCCATTGGGTCGGCATCTTGAAACGAGGTGACTAAAGTCACCTCACTTTCCAATGGATGAAGTACATCGCTCATCGCGCTTCCTAGTAAAGTGTCCAGTGGCGTTGTTGAATGCGGCTAATAAAGTGGCGCAAATCATGTTCTAGCGGACGATCTTCCACCACAAAATCAAACTCTTGTAACACGGCTAAGCGCATCTGCTTGATATTGTGACTCATGTGTTGCTCATCCAGCTCATGATGACGTTTGCGCAATTCTATTGCTTGGGTCGCTGCTAGCAGCGAGGCGGCCGCCACTTGTTCTGTCAGTTCAAGCACACGTAGACAATCACGCGCGGCGATGGTTCCCATGCTGACTTTGTCTTGGTTGTGACACTCAGTCGAACGTGAAAAAACGCTGGCAGGCATGGTATGTTTCAAGGCTTCGGCCGTCCACGCTGAAATACCAATCTGCACGGCTTTAAAGCCGTGGTTGATCGGTTTTCTTTCGCCTTCTGCGCCAGTTAAGTTAAACGGCAAACCGTTGTTGAATTTGTAATCCATCAATTGCGCCATTTGGCGATCGAGCAAATCGGCTAGGTTAGCAACCTGTGTTTTTAAGGTATCCATTGCCATGGCAATGTGGCCGCCGTAAAAATGACCGCCGTGCAGTACGCGTTCATTATCGCCATCGATGATGGGGTTGTCGTTGGCACTGTTGAGCTCATTTTCAATCAGTTGACGTAGCCACGGCAGTGCATCTTGTACGGTGCCAATCACATGGGGTGCGCAGCGCAATGAATAGCGATCTTGCAGGCGATCACTGTTGCGAGGTGGGCGCTCTGCTTGTAAGTCATCGCGTAGCCATGCTGCGATTTGTTGCTGACCAGGATGCGGCTTGACGGCAAATAGTGCGGCATCAAAATGGAAGTCGTTACCCTGAATACCGACAGACACCATGGCGGTAATTTTGGTGCAGAGTTGAGTTAAATACTCGGCGCGTTTATAGGCTAAACAGGCCAAAGCAGTCATGACTGATGTGCCGTTCATCAGCGCTAATCCCTCTTTTGGTTTTAGCTTGATCGGGCGAATACCCAGTTCGTTAAACACATCTTGAGTTGGGCGCATCTCACCTTTATAAAGCACGTCGCGCTCACCAATCAGTGTGGCCGCGAGGTAGGAGAGTGGCGTTAAATCGCCGCTTGCCCCGACCGAACCTTCTTGTGGAATACGAGGGGCGATATCGTGGTTGATCAAGGTGACGATTTGGTTAAGCAGTTCATGGCTCACACCAGAGACACCTTGCGCTAGTGAACACAAGCGCGTTGCTAATACTGCGCGAGATTGCTGATGGCTTAATACCTCGCCTAAGCCACAGCCGTGAAAGCGAGTCAAATGCAGTGGTAATTGGTCTACTAGATTCGGCGGAATGGCAACGGTACATGAATCACCATAGCCGGTGGTTACGCCGTAAATCACGCCTTCTTCTTTTAAAAGTCGTTCTAGAAAAGCGACGCCGCGATCAATTTTAGCGGTGAATTCCGCTGAAGAATTGAGGTCGGCCTGCGCGCCTTGCGAAATCGCGACAACATCTTCAATGGTGAGGCGATCGACGCCAAAAGTTATGCGGTTATCTGTCTGAATCATCATGCTGCTGTTTACTTAGAGTCCAAAAGTTGAAAAAGTTATACCACTGCAGTGGAGCTTGCAGTGTGTAATGTTCCAGCCGATCAGCGTAGCGTTGTACTACCTGCGCTAGCGCCGCTTGTCGCTCTTTTCTCGGTAAATCTATGTTGTCGCTAAAGTGCTCGAAATAGACGTTAAAATGTGGAGTTTTAGAACGTTCGTCTCTTAAGCCAAACAAAAGGTAGACGGGAGCTTTCAACACCGAGGCCAACATAAAAGGGCCTTGTGGAAACGGTGCGGGTTGGCCTAAAAAATCGGCCCATACGGCTCGGGTCTCTTTGCTGGTGGACGTTCTATCTCCGACGATCACCACCCATTCTCCTTGCTCTATTTTCTGTTGAAGCAAAATAGCGGTATCGGGGCCCAAACGGCTCACTTGAATGAGGTTCAGTTCTGAGTTGGGATTGATCGCTTTCATTACCGCATTGAAGCGTTCGGCGTGCTCGGTGAAGACTAACGCATTGATCTTAATATGAGAATGCCGACGTCCCAGAGCGCGGCACAGTTCAATATTTCCAAGATGAGATCCTAAAAGAAGCACACCTTGTTTACGTTCTACTAGGGCTTGGAACGATTCTTGACCATGGATTGTCAAGTTTTTTACCGAAAAATCGCCTTTCCATGCCGCCAATTTATCCAGCATAGTGTGGCCAAAAGAGAGCAGATGGTTATAGCTAGAGAGATGATTTGGCAGCGTGATTTGGCGACGGTTTGCGTAGCTTTGTAAGTGCTGTAAATATTGTTCAGAGGCTTGGCGAGCTTGTTTTCCGGTAAGGTAGTAATAGCTCATTACAAGTTTCAGCATAAGGTTAAAAATTGGCCGCCCGAGTAGGCTATATACCGCCAGTAACGCTTTAATACCTAGAACCGTTCCTCGTTCTTGACGCTTTGACCAGTGCGGGTTTGGCTCTGCACCACTTTTGTTGTGCCTGCTTTGGTTGCGTTTCAGCAGTTGAGGAATACGCGGTAACATGCCAAAAAATAATTTGCTGTGCATCCAACTGATTTTTACGTTATCCCATAGTGCATCGAAATGAGAGACGCCTCCTTCAGGATAAATGACGCGAGTTTCCACAAAATCGATATCGACCCCGTGCCAATACATGCGAACTAAGATTTCGATGTCGAAATCCATGCGCGTGCCGATCTTATGGTTATTGAGCACCTCAACGGTGAGGTCTACAGGATACGCGCGAAAACCACACATACTGTCTTTGATCGTAAAGGATAGCGTTTCAATCCAAACCCAAATATGCGTTGCGTAACGGCCATATAAACGCGCTTTGGGTACGCTGTCATCGTAAATCGGCTGACCAGAAATTAGGTGGTTTGGATGTTGCTTTGACGCGGCCAGTAATTTAGGCAGCGCTTGTAAATCATGTTGGCCATCGGCATCAATTTGGATGACGTGGCTAAACCCCAACTGCTGTGCTTGGCGAATTCCAGCCATTACCGCGCCACCTTTTCCTTGGTTTTGTTCTAGGGTAATTAGGTGAACATGTGTTTGCTGAGCGACGTTGCTCAACGCCTGTTTTGTTTGCTGATTGCTGCCATCATCAACCAGTAAAATGGGAAGTTCAAATGCGCTGAGTGATGAGACAACTTCTGCTACTGTGCTGCCGTGGTTGTAGCACGGAATTAAAAAACAAGCTTGATAATCAGCCACAGATTTCACCCAACTTCATTTTTCCTGATGAGTGAATGATGTTTAAACCCTCACGCTGTGAACTATAACTAAACGCGAGTTTCTGTTTTTCCTCATCCCAACTTAATGCCAGTTGAACGGTCATGTCTGGCAAGATAGGTTCTTGGAATTTGATCACTTCCATACCTTGAAAGCTTGTGGGTACAGATAAGTATTCTCGTGCATAGCGCAGTGCCCAATCGATTTGGGTAACGCCTGGCAGCAATGGGAAATGCTCAAAGTGTCCTGAAAAATCAATGATGTCGGCGTCAACGCGCAGCGTCAAATTCACCGTGTGAGGCTGAGTGTCAGCACATAATAATGTGGGTGTTCTTTTGGCCATAATCTATTGGGCTTCGTTATTTTTATGGTTGGAATAGTGTTTCTAGTTCAGCAACAAGGCGCTTACCTTGGCTGTTGAGTGGGATCTCTTTTACCACTCTAAAGCGTCGAGGTACAGCAATAGGTTCTAACCATTGGCGCAGTTCAGAGCGCAGCAACAGCCAGAATTTCCCCTTTCCAAGTTGAGCTAATTTTTCAGTGCCGCAGGCTGACAGTACAATCGCTGAGATTAAGATCAAACGTTCACCGTCTTGTTGTGGTAACACGGCTGTTTCACTGATCCACGGCAGTTGTTCAATACGCTGCTCCACTTCAACCAGTGAGATCCGTTTTTCTTCGATTTTGATGATGCGATCGGTGCGACCTTTCAAGGTAAAGTGCCGTTGGTCGGAAAACTCACATTCATCGGCTGTTTGATACCAATGATTCGGATCAATGTGTGCAGAGCGCAAGGCTAAGCAGTGTTCGCTGTTAAGTCTTGCTTCAACGGAGGGGAAAAGCTGCCATTGCTGCGTTGCACTGTGCTGTTGCCGAAAAGCGATGCCGCCAGTTTCCGTACTGCCATACACTTCGATAGGTCGTTGCCCAAACAGGGTTTTTGCGTGACAAGAAGCAGAGTAGGGAAGCGGGCCACCGGAAGAAAATAGTGTGCGCAGTGGGCTTGGCTGATGCTCTTGTGATAAGCGTTTCAATAGCGCAGGGCTACTGATCAGCACAGTGTCCGGATGCGCATGTGCGGTCACTTGTTCTGGAAATTCCAAGTTATGGCGGGCAAATGCTCGCCCTGCACACAGTGGCCATAACACACGAAATAGCAGCCCATAAATATGTTGATGAGAAACTGTACTTTCCACTTTTGCACCAATGAGCTGTTCGCCCCAAAGCTGCTCTAAAATGGCGATTTCAGCTTCAAGCTGCCGCAGTGTTTTGATGATAGCCTTAGGCTGACCGCTGGAGCCTGACGTAAACAGCGTGACGGTTTGTGTCTCTAATGAAAGTGGTGCAAAACAAACGGCTTCATCGCGCATGTCGTTGGGTAGCGCTAAATGGTTAAGAGAGAGAGTTGGCGTAGAATTGGGTATTGTTATCGCCTCATCACACAGCAACAACTCAAAGTGTTGGCTCAGTTCTGCCAGTGCCGCAGGTTGATAATTACCGGGCAGAATTAATGATTTTTGCGTGCAGCAGACGGCGAAAAAACCGACTGAGAACCGATAGCTATCGCCAGCACACAGTGCAATATGATGTTCATTTCGCGATGCTAATTGCCGGCTTAGTTGGCTGACATCGGCGACAAAGTTTGCCCAGTTAATGGTGTTATTGAGGTCAAAAGCAACACAATGCGAATCGTTTCTTGGTGAGGAGAGTAACGTTGCAAGCGAGCAAAAATCGGGGTTGCCGAAAGTCATAGCGTACCTAGCCTTTGCGAATCCTTTGCCTTACTAGCCATTCCGTTACAAAGAGGCTGCCAGCAAGGAGATAACTGATCAATCCGTTATACAACGTCCAGATCTCGATAGATTGGAAGCAGGTATAAAGTGCGATGGCTCCATTCATGATGAAGTAGAGGCACCACACTTTAGTGACCGTGCGTGTGTACTCAATGCCACTTTGAGGAAGTTCAGGCTCTTGCAGCCTCGCCAGCCGTTCAATCACTGTTTGCGGTTGCGTTAGGCTCAAGGCAAAAAGAGCCAAAAGACATACATTAACCACAACAGGGTAAAACAGTAGCCAACCATGCTGCTGAAAGAGCATCCCCAAAGTCACCAAAGTGATACCAACGAACCCACTAATCCAAGCCAGTTGCTTCAGTTCTTGAAGTTTGGCTTGCCAACCAGAAAGAATTCTTAAAGCAAAAATAGCGGCTAAGAAACCCCCTATAGCTTGCAAACCAAACTGATTAATCCCGAAGTAGACCGCGAGTGGGTAGGTAAGCAGGACGATTGCAGACAAAATCGTCAGCAATCGCCGCATTAGCTTTCCTTAACAAGTTCAATAACCGATTCCACCACATCATTGACGGTGCGAACGGTTTTAAACTCTTCAGGCTTGATTTTTTTGCCAGTCACTTTTTGTAAGTGAACGACAAGATCTACAGCATCAATACTGTCGAGATCGAGATCTTGATAAAGGTGAGCGTCTGGTTGAATATCGGCTTCATCAATTTCAAATAGTTCAACGAGAGCTTCTTTAACTTGATCAAATACTTGTTGTTGGTTTACTTCTGTCATAACGCTATCTATTTATTAGTGGCTAGTTTGAGATGAAATATAATTTGCTAAGTTTGCCACTGATGCAAAGTGTTGGCGAGTATTGGAGTCATCAGCGTCAATGACGATATTATACTTCTTTTTAATGGCCAAACCGAGCTCTAAAGCATCGATAGAATCTAAACCTAACCCATCACCAAAAAGTGGTGCGTCAGTTTCGATATCGTTAACTGAGATATCTTCAAGATTTAGTGCGTCGATAATGAGCTGTTTTATTTCTGTGTGTAGTAATTCCACTTCAACCTACTTATATAATGTTCTAGCCGTTTTGAACAAAACCTTGATATACACTTCCCCACTTAAAGTTGCAGCGGTGTTGGCTACGTTCGCTCACCCCAATCATATCGTTATCTATACGGATGGGGACTTACTCACTTTCCGCTTCGCTGCAACTTGACGTTATGGGTCGATAACTTCAATAGTTTTGTCATTTCTGGTTATTGTTTTGGGGGAAAATCACCTCTGCAAGGTGGCGATTTAAACGTCGTGCTGCAGTGGTGGGGTTATCAGCACCTTCAATAAAAGGTGTGACGGCAACTTTACCCTTTATCTCCACATGGAAAAAGGGTTTGGTTTTAGGAACTTGGTACCACTTTTGCTCTTTTGTGAGAAAACTCGGAGAAACGGTAATATGTACGATGCGTAAGTCTCTTTGAGTTCGGATTGCGATTTGCGCCGCACCGCGCTGCAATTTGGGTTTAACGCCGGGTGTGGTTCGCGTGCCTTCAGGGAAAATCAATAATACGTTTCCGCGACTCATGCGTTCCTCGCACACATTTAACAAATCATCAGGTGTTTCATTTGGGATATAACCTGCGGCTTGAACAATCCGTTTCATAAAAGGATTGGCCCAGATAGCTGACTTAACCAAGCAATCGCACTGATGAAGTTGTGATGCAATGAGAACATAATCAATTAAGCTTGGATGATTGGCGATAATAAGGCAGCTTTTATCCTGTTTTAATAGTTCTGCGTTGGTTATTTTATAGTCGATGGCACCTGTTAATTTCATCAACTTACAAAATATATTGAATGAGTTTTGGATTGATTTTTGAACTTTATATTCTCGACGATCTGTTTGCGATGAAAATAATGCAATCAGTGGGATAATAATAAAACTCAGCGTTAATCCGCCTAAACCAAATATAAAAAAACAAAAACCTGTAGCAGCAATACGCCAGTAGCGGTTGAACTCTAACATTTTCGTTGCCATTTCCAAGCGCTTTGCGAGCCCTCAATGATCCATTCAGATTTTTCTGACAAATAGTGGTGAAGAAACGACAATGCTTGCGGCTGTTGTGGCTTGGTATCAGACATCTGCATAGAGAGCGTAAAATCTGAACCGTGAGACAGGGTTAACCCTAAGGCATAGCCTTGAAATTGCCACTCTTCGTATTGTTGGTAGTCGCTAGGTAGTGGCTCATCAAAATCAACCAACAGCACTTTGTGACTAGGGTGCTCATTTAGATAGAGCCAAGCTTCTAATATGGCACTTTGAAATGTGTTTTGTGCTGCTGCAATCGAGGTTAACGGGATCGGTTGTTTTGAAGCGATGGTTGCTAGGCCTGCCGCTGTATTATGAACAGATTGTGAAAACGCCATTGGTGAGGCTTCTTCGCCAGTTAATATTGACTTCACGATTTCAACGCTACGATGAAGTTCGCCATGACGACATGAAAATACCATGTAATCAATATGTTGTGATTCTATGGCAGTCAGTGCAGTCTGCACGGCTAATTTGCTCAAACGACTCATTCTGCGGCGCATCATTGGAGGAATATGGTCTGTGTTGAGCGTATTATCGTCAGGCCATATCTCTTCTCTCGCCCAATTTTGCCAATCAGAAGGGTGAGATAAGCCTGCAGAAGTTGCAACCCAAGTATCAATATTTAACGTGATTATTTGCTGTTGATTTGACATAAGATATTGCATTGTTTTTGATAGGGTTAAATACTATGGCACAAGATTATTCTTCGCAACTATAAACGTTTGTATCCTTGACTTAAATATTGATTTTTAAGAATTGAGTCGAACTTAGATTAAGTGTTTGGATATTGTTCACAAATTAAAGTTAGGTTTTAATGTGTTAAATCAAAAAATAGATCCTTATAACGCTTTAGAGGCAAAAACCGAAGCTCAAAAATTATCTTTTGCCCCCATCGTTTTTCATACGGCGCGTACATTACGTGACTTAGGCATACTGGCTGCATTAGATAATGCTGGCGAAAAAGGTTTAAACGCAGAACAAATTGCTCAAGAAACGAGCGTGTCAGAGTATGGCGTTAAAGTATTACTCGATATGGCCATCAGTGCCCACATTGTTTTATGGGATAAACCGAATTATTCATTGGCTAATCTAGGCATTTTTTTGCTGCATGATGGGATGACGCAAGCCAATATGGATTTCACGGCAGACGTTTGTTATGCCGCCATGATGCACTTAACCGAATCGATCACCGAAGGCAAGCCTGCTGGTCTGAAAGAACTCGGCGATTGGGATACCATCTACCAAGGTTTATCGCGTTTGCCCCAGCAAGCTAAAGAGAGTTGGTTCAAATTCGATCACTTCTATTCCGATCGTTCTTTTCCTATTTTGCTGAAAGAAGTGTTTCGTAAAAAACCGAAACATTTGGTCGATATTGGTGGCAATACGGGTAAATGGGCACTGCAATGTTGTCACTATGATTCAGACGTTGAAGTGACGATTGTGGATCTGCCACAACAGTTGGAAATGGCGATGGCTAACGCGCAGCAACAAGGTTTTACGCAGCGTATTCATCCTTTTCCAGCCAACATGCTCGATAAAGAACAACCGTTACCAAAAAATGCGGACGTGTGGTGGATGAGCCAGTTTTTAGACTGTTTTTCGCCAATGGAAATTTTGAGTATTTTAAAACGCGTTCGCGCCAATCTTTCTGCATATTCGACGGTTTATATTTTGGAACTGTTCTGGGATTCACAGAAGTACGATGCGGCTTCTTATAGCCTCAATGCCACCTCTTTGTATTTTACCTGCCTTGCAAATGGTAATAGTCGCTTCTATCGCAGCGAAGATTTCTTAGAAATCGTTCAAGCAGCAGGATTACAGGTGATCAAACGAACCGACAATATTGGCCTTGGCCACACCTTGTTAGAGCTAAAAGCCCAAGCTTAATTAAAATCGATGCGAGTCAATTCATGAATAAAGAGATAACTCAAGTTGTTATCATTGGTGCGGGCCCTTCGGGTTCGACTGCCGCGGCATTACTCCATGCACAAAACATACGCGTGTTGGTTATTGAAAAAGCACTTTTCCCACGCTTTTCTATTGGCGAAAGCTTATTACCTGCTTGTATGGAAGTGATAGAAGCGGCGGGAATGTTACCTGATGTTATGCGTGCGGGTTTTCAATATAAAAATGGTGCTGCCTTTCGAAAAAATGGTGTATACGCCCAGTTTGATTTTACCGACAAATATTCGAATGGACCGGGAACCACTTTTCAGGTACAGCGCAGTCAATTTGATAAAGTATTAGCGGATTCTGCTGTTAAGCAAGGGGTTGAAATTCGTTATCAACATCAACTGACGAATATCGAATTTGAAGAGAATAAATCACAATTATTGGTGACGGATCAACACGGTATAACGTATCAAATTGAAGCCGACTTCGTGCTGGATGCCAGTGGCTTTGGCCGAGTATTGCCTAAGTTACTCGATTTGGAAGAGCCATCGTGTTTACCTCCGAGAAAAGCCATCTTTACCCATATCATTGATCATATCTCCCCTGAACAACCAGACTACGACCGAAACAAGATACTGATCTCCGTCCATCCGCGTAATCCTGACGTATGGTACTGGCTCATTCCTTTTTCTAACGGCACATGTTCATTAGGTGTTGTCGGTGAACCGTCGTTTTTTGACGGCTATCCAAGTGATAAAATTGCGGCGATCCAGCAATTGGTGAATGAAATGCCTGAGCTGGCGGAACTGCTTTCGAAGTCCGAATACCCTAATCCTGCTGGTGAGCTAGGCGGCTATTCTGCAAATGTTAAGCAGTTGGCCACGGTAAATTATGCGTTATTAGGCAATGCTGGTGAATTTTTAGACCCGGTGTTTTCATCAGGTGTAACGATAGCCATGAAATCGGCTCAGTTAGCGGTGTCTTGTGTTGTACGCCAACTAAAAAACGAAAGTGTAGATTGGCAGCAAGAGTATTCTCAGCCATTAATGGTCGGAGTGGATACGTTCCGCACTTATGTGGAAGGTTGGTACAACGGTATGTTACAAGAGGTGATTTTTTACCAAACGCCCAACTCAAGAATAAAGCAGATGATTTGCTCTATTCTTGCAGGATATGCTTGGGATAGTAGTAATCCTTATGTTGCTGAGCACCAACGACGCTTATCAAGTTTAGCTGAAATTATTCGTACTTCATCTCATTAATAATATCCGCACCGAAATTATGTTTTGGTGCGGATGTGCATCTCACATTCTAATTTTATGGGTTTATTCTCTTGTAAGATTATTCCTACATCGCATTAACGTGTTGATAAATATGTATTTTAATCAATTTTGTTCTGATGCCCTGTTCTTGGCAATGACGAGCAGGATCGTTAAACTAGTTGGATATTGGAATCAATATCACGAGAATGAATTTGTTACGTATCTACTTGCTGTTAATTTTAGCAATTAACTTACTTTTTAATACTGTTTATGCCGCCGATTATTTATCAGATTCGGAACGTACCTATTTAAAAACAAAAAAAGTCATTGTAATGGGTGTATTGTCTGAACCTTGGCTACCTTATTGGGGCGGCATTGAGAATACAATCGGTATTCAACATGATTATGCGGTAGGAATAGGAAAAGAGCTTGATGTCAAAATTGAATATCGTAGCTATCAATCGATAACTGATCTTGTTGCTGCTGTGCATGGTGGTGATGTGGATTTTGCTATTGGTTTTAGCAAAACAAAAGAGAGAGAAAAAAATATTTTATTTACCTTGCCACTCTATAATAACCTACGAGTGATTTGGCTAAGGGACAAAAAATTAAATCAGCAAGATATGAGTCATTTGAAATGGGTTTGCGTACAAGGTTCATCTTATTGTGAAACATTAGAGCAGAGCCATTACCCACACATATTACTAGCACAAAGTTTCTTAGAATCAGCAGAAATGATGAAGCAAGGTTTAGCCGATGCAACGATAACCAACTATATATCACTCAATCATTATATCAGCCCTAATTCTGGATATGACGGTGAGATTATTGCAGATGGTCGATTAGGTGTCGAAATAAATAGAATTATTTTGCCGATGGGAAATAATGAATTAAAAAACATTTTTGATAAACTCATTCTTGCTGAAGCAACTGGAAATACAGCTAATAAGATAGACTCGACTAATATTTATTTTTTGAATAATAAAGACAGCCTAAAATTATTAAGTCAAGAAAATAGCAATCAAATTGTCAGATACACCATAGAAGAAGATGTATATCCACTCTCTTATTGTGATGAGGGTGATAATCAGGTGAAAGGATATGTCCATGATTTACTCAAGCTCATTGAGTCAAAAAGCTTCCTTAAATTTCAGTATGTACCGGCCAATGGCAGAGATATTAGACAGATGCTTATCGATAATGAAGTTGATTTATTGCCTTCATTAAATGTCGATGATATCGATAATCGTGATTTTATAGCGACCCCATCTTACACTAATTTGCAATTTGGTTATGTGGTCACTAAAAAGCCTTTTCAACAGAAAAAATTAGCGATATTAGATCGTACTGGTTACTTATATAGCCACTTAAAAATCTATGAAGATAATAAAAAAGTTAAAGTTTATAGAGATCTTAAAAAGGTTATTCTAGATTTAAAATCAGGTAAGATAAACCATGCCTTAATGAATCAAGATATTATAAATCAGCAAATGGCATATCTTGGTGATAAGTTCTTGATACTTCCCGCAATAGATAATGAAGGTTACTCTATTAATATCGGCATGGTCTTTCGAAAGGATGAGTCGATATTGTCTGAAATGCTCAGCCGATCTTTAACTATGGTAACTGAGTCTGAGATTAATGCACTAAAATCACTCCATAAGAAAGTGAATGTGAATTATGGTTATGATAAGCAGCAAGTTATAATCTATTCTTTGATTGCAATGTGTATTTTTTTGTTTTTATTATTATTTGGAATAATTATATTTTATAAGTTAAAAAGTTCCTTAAAATACAGTCAAATCAGTTCAAAACTTTCAGAAGTTCAAGTGCAATGGCTGACAGATTTGCTCGATAAAATACCCAGCATGATCTTCATTTCAGATGTGAATGGGAAAGTAGTGTTATCTAACCGTTCATATAAGCAATGTAGCAAGGCTTCTCTAATTAGTGATGATGTGAATTGCCTCATATGTACTGGCATCGGATCTGTCGATCTGTCGAATAAACACTATCAGATTGATGAGAAATATTATGTCATTAATCATGAATCGATTGCGCATCCCAAGAGTGGGGATACTCATTACTTGACCGTTTGCAGTGATATCACAGAACTCAAGCTCTCAGAATTGGCATTACGTGATTCTAATAATAAGGCACTAGAAGCTGTAGATGCGAGGAATCATTTTTTAGCTGTAATGAGTCATGAGCTTAGAACGCCAATTGCGGCCATGCTAGGGTTGATGGAGATTTTATCAACTCGAATTAAAAACGATGAGAGCCGTTTGTTATTGACGAATGCAATTCGTTCTGCCGAGAGAATTAAGCACCATGTCCATGAGATTTTAGATTTTTCAAAAATGGAAGCTCAGCAATTACAATTAGATATACGCCAGCATAATATTTTAGAAGAGTTATGTCCCACTATTAGAAGCTTTGAAGCGAGTGCTAAGTTGAAAGGCGTTGAGTTCGTTGTTGATTGGGTGCCGACAGCTATTATTTACGCAAAGTTTGATGCATTACGCTTAAATCAGGTTCTTACCAATGTATTAGCCAATGCTGTTAAATTCACTACGGCAGGTACGGTTTCCATCCACGTTGAATTGACGGAAGAACAGATAGTCTTTGCCGTAAAAGATACGGGGTGCGGAATGAATGAAGCGCACTTGGATTCGTTATTTAAGCCATTTATGCAAGCGGATAAAACCATTACTCGCCAATATGGCGGTACTGGGCTTGGTATGTCAATAGTATCGAATTTAGTCAATCTAATGGATGGTCATATTACAGTTTCCAGTACGCTGAATGAGGGGACTCAAGTAACAATAGTGCTTCCCATTTGTGGTGAGCCGCTATCTGAACCGTTGAGTCAACGTAACTACCGTTGCACTAACGAACGCATTATCGAGTGGTTGAAGTGTTGGCAAGTTTCGGTGAGTCAAGGTGGTGTATCCTTGGTCGATTTTGACGCGATAATGACTAAAAAACATCTCTATCCTGACCTTCTTATTGATAAGATAAAAGATAGTGAACAAGTGCTGGTTCAACCGAAAAAAATGAAACTTTGTGGGCATGTTTTGGTGGTTGATGATGACGCTATTAACCGTTTGTTATTAAAAAAACAGCTACATGAACTTGGTGTGCAAGCAACCATTGTTGGTGATGGAGAAGAGGCATGCCATCTTTTACAAAACGAAGACAGCCAGTTTGATTTACTACTAACGGACTGCCATATGCCTAAAATGGATGGTTTCGCTTTAGCAAGATTTGTTAAAAATCATATTCCGCAAGAGAGATATAAGGTGGTTATCGGTTGTACGGCAGAAGACTCACGGTTGATCGCAGAGAAGGCTCACCAGTCTGGTATGGAACACGTGTTGTATAAACCCTACTCGTTGGCGTCGCTGTATACTATGTTGAGTGGTTATCTTTCTATGTATCCTTTAGTAAATGCTGACTCAAAAAGCTGGCTTGAGAGCTTTTTACCGGGTGAAAAAAGTGAAATTGCTTCTGTTGTGGCAGAATCTTTAGCGGCCGAGGTCGATAGACTCGAAAAGCATGATTCTGATTACAAAATGATAGCCCATCGTGTTAAAGGCTCTGCCGGGGCGCTTCAACTGGATTATCTCGCGAGTCTTGCGGTTAGCTTGGAGCGCGAATTAGAACCACAAGCTGTTGTATCTGCAAAACAACGGCTGATAATGGAAATGAAAATCGTGATTATACAAGCACAAGAATGGTTAGATAAACAGCAACGAGTAGATGACGAATGAACATTTTGATTGTCGAAGATGATCGAATTCAAGCCACGAGTTTGAAACTGAAACTCAGACAACTTGGGTTGAATAACGTCGATATTGCAGCAAATGGACACCAAGCGTTGGCTTTATGCTTGCGCAAAGAGATATCGCTGGTTTTTTGTGATATTCATATGCCGGAAATGGACGGAGTTACGCTTTTGTCGATGCTTGGGGATAAACATCCTTCACTCGGAATTATTATATTGAGTGCTGTTGACGATGCTGTGTTAGACCTTACTTATAACATGTGCTGTTTAGCGAGCTTTAATTTTGTCGATGTTTTACGAAAACCCTATTCTATTGAGCAACTTGAAACCGTGATTCATGCGTTTCATGTGAAGTGTGAACAACAAGCCGCAAGCATTACGCCTATCTCATTAGGGTACAAAGAGATAGAAACAGCATTCAGTGAAGATTGGTTATTCAATTACTATCAGCCTCAGTTTGATTTTAAAACGGGTGCCATGGTTGGAGTCGAGGCACTTGTCCGACTCGATCACCCAGTTCATGGTGTATTAAGCCCTGCGCATTTTCTGCCTCTTATTGAAGAGCTGAATTTTATGGATAAGCTGTTTTTAATTGTTTTGGATAAAGCATTATCGGCTTTAGGCAGTTTGTCAGCCGATCTCCAGTTATCAATCAATATCTCCCAGAGTAATTTACAACAGCTGATCTGTGACCCTATTCTTACTCTCTGTCACAAATACGCGTTTCCCACTGATAAACTCACGCTCGAGCTGACGGAAGATCATGTCTATAACGGTACGACAGCATCACTGGCTAATCTTGCGCGTTTAAGAATGCATGGTGTTGGTTTATCCATTGATGATTTTGGCACAGGCTACGCCTCTCTAAGTCAGCTCTCGAAATTACCCTTTACAGAACTTAAAGTAGATCAAAGCTTTGTCCGTGATCTCTCCACCAATTATAAAAACCAGCAACTCACCAACATGTGCTTATTGCTAGCGCAATCCTTAGGCTTGCATTGTGTTGTCGAAGGTGTGGAGGACGAAGATACTTGGCAATATTTACGTCATTTAGGCGTGGATACTTGCCAAGGTTATTATTCGGCGATGCCGATGCCGATTGGCGATCTCGCTGAACTGTATAGCAAAAATATCAGCAAGCAGTTAAGCCATCAAAGTATTGAAGATGGTGTGTATTGCTTATTAGTTGGAGAAAATTCGACTAGCGCTAATGCCCTAAGAAAAATGTTGATGAGAGAAAAACGCGTTACGCAGGTGGTCGTTGCCAGTGATCTCGCTTGCGCTGTAAAGAGATTGCGTGATTTACCTTTTAATTTAGTGGTTGTGGATAGCTACTGTAGTAAAGACGCTAGTTTGCAGTTGCATCAGCATATTGAATCGATGAATTTTAAGGGAAGACTTATTTTTCTCAATGAATATCATGAAGCAATATCTGCAGAACTTGCACATGCGCGCCACATTGTGAAATCAGCTGCATTGACTGACACCATTCAGAGCATAATGGGGGAAGTTGGGCGAACAGTTAATTTTCAACCTAGTTTTCGACTCAATGAAAGACTATCCAGCAGAGAGTTGAGTGTGGCAAATTTGTTGATTCAAGGTTTGACCAATAAGCAGATAGCTAATCAACTGGATATTAATCAGAAGACAGTCAGTACTTACAAAGCGAGAATTCAAAGTAAATTGGGCATTCGTTCGGCCATGGAGCTGATTCGTTACATTGAGCTCGATCATCTTAGTGCCAGTTTGAGCATCGCTTAAACTGAATGTCGATTTGCGTAAGCATTAGATTACACTTTTCGGTGAAAGTGTTTATTTATTATTACCAATCAACACGTTGTTAATTTATTGTTAATCGATTTTAGTGACACTCTTCACGGATTTTATTTTCAGATGGCAGGATTATCCCTTTAAGTTAGATCTAACGTAACTAAGATGTTAAAAAAAGGCTGATTTTCCAGTGAAACGTGCTGAAAATGTACTCAACACTAGATGATTTAGCACTATGGTCTGACCAGATGGCGCTTGGTAACTTTAATTCACTGAGTTTGAGTTAATTGTTGGGCTATTTATCTATTCCATTAGGTAAACCATGGAATTATGCATTTTTTTGCTACGATTTTATGGCAAATTACTTCAATGGTTGCTAATGTGTGCCGCTATCCTTAGGAGTTTTTAGATTTTTCTGCTTAGTTTTTGCGCTAAATAAATCTAAAGTTCTAGCGATGCTAGAGAGCTCTCAAGGAAGTCATGGATGCAAAAATAAAAACTTGGAGTTTATGCATGTATAAAAATAAAATCACCCAAGCCCTTCTTCTAGGGGCGGGTATGGCAGTGGCTGCCACTTCTACTTTTTCTCTCGCGGCTGATGTTCCAGCCGGCACTAAATTGGCCAAAGTTCAGGAGCTCGTTCGTGGTAACGGTACTGAAGTCGCCACACTCGATCCTCACAAATCCCAAGGTGTTCCTGAGTCGCATGTAATTCGTGACTTATTGGAAGGGCTTGTGAACCAAGACTCGGATGGTAAAACCATTCCTGGTGTCGCAGAAAGTTGGGAAACGGCAGACAACAAAACATTCATTTTCCATTTGCGCAAAAATGCAAAATGGTCAAATGGTGATCCTGTCACGGCTGGTGATTTTGTTTTCAGCTTTCAGCGCGCCGTCGACCCTGTAACGGCTTCTCCTTACTCTTGGTATATGGAATATACCAAGATGAAAAATGCAAAAGAGATTATCGCAGGAACGAAAGACAAAAGTGAACTTGGCGTTAAAGCTAAAGATGACCATACACTCGTTGTTGAGCTTGAAGATGCTGTGCCTTATTTCGTCATGATGATGGGCCACACAACCGTGAAACCCGTTCATAAAGCAACCGTAGAAAAGTTTGGTGACCAATGGACCAAGCCTGAGCATTTTGTTGGTAACGGTGCCTACGTTGTTGATCAATGGGTTGTCAATGAGCGTTTAGTACTAAAGCGTAACGAGCAATACTGGGACAATGACAAAACAGTCATTAACAAAGTTACCTTCCTGCCTATTGAAAACCAAGTATCAGAAATGAACCGTTTCTTATCAGGTGAAATCGATATCTCTTATGAATTACCCACCGAGCACTTCAAGCGTCTGAAGAAAGAACACCCGGAATCAGTATCGATTCAGGGTAACTTGTGTACTTATTACTACCTGTTCAATACCAAAAAGGCACCATTTGACGACGTTCGTGTGCGTAAAGCGATTTCTTACGCTATCGACCGTAACATTGTGAGTGATGCGATTTTAGGTCAAGGCCAAAAACCAGCTTATTTCTTAACACCTGAAATTACGGCGGGCTTTAATCCTCAAATGCCAGCATATGGCAAGATGACGCAAAAAGAGCGCGATGCAGAAGCGGTAAAATTGTTGGCTGAAGCGGGCTTTAATAAAGACAACCCTCTGAAATTCAGCCTCCTCTACAATACATCGGAAAACCACAAGAAAATCGCTGTAGCACTGGGTTCTATGTGGAAAAAAACGCTCGGTATTAATGTCGTATTAGAGAACCAAGAGTGGAAAACCTATCTAGATTCTAAAGATCAAGGTAACTTTGAAGTGGCACGTGCTGGTTGGTGTGGTGACTATAATGAAGCGTCTTCATTCCTAACCTTAATGGTGAGCAATAACACCACGGGTGGTTTGCACTACCAAAGCGCTGAATACGATGCAATTATTGATAAAGCGTTAAAATCAACCTCTGAAGAGGAGCGCACTAAGCTATATCTGGATGCAGAAAAACTATTAACCAAAGATATGCCGATTGCCCCTATCTATCAGTATGTTAAATCTCGTTTATTATCTCCTAATGTAGGCGGCTTCCCGATGAATAACGCGGAAGAGAAGATCTACTCAAAAGATCTTTATATCACAGCAAAGTAAGTCCACTTACGCTGATAAAAATATAACGACTTAGACACTGCATGTAGCTATCTTCAGATAGTAATTTACATGCAGCGTCTTTCTAATTTTCATTGTCACAGACTGAAAGAGTGAGTTTATGCTTAAATTCATCGCAAAAAGGATATTAGAAGCGATACCAACCATGTTGGTGTTGATCACGGTATCTTTCTTTCTCATGCGTTTCGCTCCTGGTAACCCATTCTCAAGCGAACGTCCTTTACCACCGGAAGTGATGGCCAACATTGAAGCCAAATATGGCTTAGACAAACCCGTGTCTGAGCAATACTTCACCTACTTGACCAATATTTTGCAAGGTGATTTTGGCCCATCATTCAAATACCAAGATTATACGGTGAATGAATTGATCGCCGTTGCCTTGCCTGTCTCGGCAAAAGTCGGCTTTATCGCTTTTATTTTTACCGTTATCGCGGGTGTTTCCATTGGTACGATTGCCGCACTAAAACACAACACTTGGATTGACTACACCATCATGTCGACGGCAATGATTGGCGTGGTGATGCCGTCGTTTGTTCTCGCCCCAGCTTTAATTTATCTCTTCTCCTTGCATTGGAAAATATTCCCGGCTGGTGGTTGGTTAGATGGAAGTTTCCAATATTTAGTACTGCCAGTGCTGGGTATGTCGATGCTCTATATTGCCACCTTTGCCCGTATCACCCGTGGCTCAATGATAGAAACACTCAACAGTAACTTTATTCGCACGGCACGCGCGAAAGGGTTGAGTTATCCCTATATCGTTGTTAACCATGCTTTGAAGCCAGCTTTACTGCCTGTTGTGTCGTACATGGGGCCTGCGTTTGTCGGTATTATTACGGGGTCTGTGGTGATTGAAACGATTTTCGGTCTACCGGGTATCGGTAAGCTGTTTGTTAACGCTGCATTTAACCGCGATTACTCATTGGTGATGGGTGTAACCATTTTAATTGGTTTCCTATTTATTCTTTTCAACGCCATTGTTGATATTTTGCTTGCGGTCATTGACCCGAAAATTCGCTACTAACAGGGACGTATGGTTATGTTAACGAAAAGAGAAAACCTAGCCGCGGTTGAGAAGTTTTCTGAAAACTTAGAAATAGCTGGCCGCAGCTTATGGCAAGATGCGCGAATTCGCTTTATGCGTAACAGAGCGGCAATGGTCAGTTTGTGTATTTTGACGATGATGACCCTTGCGGTGATCGTACTACCGATGATGGCCCCGTATACCTATGACAATACGGACTGGTATTCAATGCACGTTGGGCCCAATGCGGATCATTGGTTCGGCACCGATAGCCTTGGGCGTGATTTGTATGTGCGTACCTTAGTGGGTGGGCGAATTTCGCTGATGGTTGGCGTAATGGGCGCGTTGGTTGCTGTTCTGATCGGCACACTTTATGGTGCGGCGTCGGGCTTCATTGGCGGTAAAGTAGACCGCATTATGATGCGTATTTTGGAGATTCTATACGCTGTTCCTTTCATGTTCCTTGTTATTGTGTTGGTCACGTTCTTTGGCCGCAATATCGTACTTATCTTCGTCGCTATCGGTGCAATTGCATGGCTTGATATGGCGCGAATTGTGCGTGGCCAAACCTTGAGCCTACGCAGCAAAGAGTTTATTGAAGCGGCACATGTGTGTGGCGTCAGCAACTGGAAAATTATTACACGTCATATTGTGCCAAACGTGTTGGGTATTGTAGCGGTCTATTCGACGCTGTTGATCCCAAGTATGATTTTGACAGAGTCATTTTTATCTTTCCTTGGTCTTGGTGTTCAAGAGCCGATGACAAGCTGGGGAGCACTTCTACAAGAAGGTTCACAAACAATGGAAGTCGCTATTTGGCAACTTGCTTTCCCAGCCGCGTTCATGGTGGTCACCCTGTTTTGCTTTAACTATGTCGGTGATGGTCTGCGCGATGCGCTTGATCCTAAAGACCGATAATTAAAAGATTAAGGAAGCAATAATGAGCTTATTAGATGTCAAAGATCTGCGGGTCGAATTTACCACTCAAGATGGTATTGTTACCGCTGTCAACGATTTAACTTTTTCACTGGAGCAAGGCGAAACCCTCGGTATCGTAGGGGAGTCTGGCTCTGGTAAATCGCAAACCGTGTTCGCTATTATGGGTCTACTTGCCAAAAATGGTATTATCACGGGTAGCGCAAAATTTGAAGGGAAAGAGATCCTCAATTTGCCAGAAAAAGCCTTGAACAAAGTGCGCGCTGAACAAATTGCGATGATCTTCCAAGATCCAATGACGTCACTGAATCCTTATATGAAGGTCAGCGAGCAGTTGATGGAAGTGCTGATGCTGCACAAAGGAATGAGCAAGTCGGCTGCGTTTGAAGAGTCGGTACGTATGCTAGAGGCGGTTAAAATCCCCGAAGCGCGTAAGCGAATTACCATGTATCCGCATGAGTTTTCTGGCGGTATGCGTCAACGCGTTATGATTGCAATGGCGTTGTTATGCCGGCCTAAGTTACTGATTGCCGATGAACCCACCACCGCATTGGACGTAACGGTGCAAGCCCAAATTATGGATTTGTTGAACGAGCTCAAAAGCGAATTCAATACCGCCATTATCATGATCACCCATGATCTGGGTGTGGTTGCGGGTTCATGTGACAAAGTATTGGTAATGTATGCTGGGCGTACGATGGAATATGGCTCTGTGGATGAAATTTTCTACAACCCGAGTCACCCTTACGCTGAAGGTTTATTAAAAGCCATTCCTCGTTTGGATACGGAAGGTGAAATATTACCAACGATTCCTGGAAACCCACCTAACTTGCTACGATTGCCACCGGGTTGCCCTTATCAAGAGCGCTGCCACCGAGTGACAGAACGCTGTAAACGTGAAGCACCTATTTTATTGCCATTTGCCGATGGTCGCCAACGTGCCTGTTTTTCTGATTGGGAGGCTTGGGTTAAATGAGCGAACAAAAACCATTATTACTGGATGTAAAGAACCTCAAAGTTCACTTCAACATTGCCTCTAAATCCGCGTGGCCGTGGTCTAAACCATCCAACATAAAAGCCGTAGATGGCGTTAATGTGCGCCTATATGAGGGTGAAACTCTCGGTGTAGTAGGCGAATCAGGTTGCGGAAAGTCTACTTTTGCGCGAGCGATCATTGGTTTAGTCGAAGCCACCGAGGGTGAAGTGGTGTGGCTAGGAAATGATTTGACGAAAATGCATGAGGTTGAGCGTCGCAAAACCCGTAAGCAAATTCAGATGATTTTCCAAGACCCACTGGCGTCATTGAACCCAAGAATGTCGGTTGGCGATATTATTGCAGAGCCACTTCAAACCTTTTATCCAGAACTTTCGAAGCAAGAAGTAAAGGATCGTGTAAAAGAGATGATGACAAAAGTCGGTTTATTGCCGAACGTCATTAACCGCTATCCCCATGAATTCTCTGGTGGTCAGTGTCAACGTATTGGTATTGCCCGTGCGCTCATTTTAAAACCGAAAATGATCATCTGTGATGAGCCAGTTTCTGCTTTGGATGTTTCAATCCAAGCGCAAGTGGTTAACCTGCTCAAAGAGCTGCAAAATGAGCTTGGTTTAAGTTTGGTTTTTATTGCCCATGATTTATCGGTAGTGAAACACATCTCTGATCGTGTACTCGTGATGTATTTAGGCAATGCGGTCGAGCTTGGCACCTCGGAGGCGTTGTTTGCGAATCCATCACACCCTTACACCAAAGCTTTGATGTCGGCTGTGCCAATTCCAAATCCAAAACTGGAGCGTGCGAAGAAAATTCAGATGCTAGAAGGGGATTTACCCTCGCCAATCAACCCGCCTTCTGGATGTGTTTTCCGTACCCGCTGTCCTCAAGCGACGGAAATTTGCGCACAGCAAAAACCGCAGATTAAAGGTAGTGATGAACATGCTGTGTCTTGTTTGCATGTCGAGCTCTAAATTTAGCCTGTGACAGGCTTAAGCGCGACGCATTTCTGGGTCGCGCTTTTTTTATCTGTGCGCTTAGGTATAGACAAATTGGGTATAGATAAATCGCACTGTTCAAAATTTCTGAATAACAAGGACAACTTCCTCCGGTTTTACCATTTTCTCTCCTACTTATAATAAAAAAGTCATCGGAATGAGGAGTGGAGATCATGGGAAAATTAGTTGAAGGCGTCTGGCACGATGTTTGGTATGGCACCAAAAGCAGCGCTGGGCGTTTTGTTCGCGAAGACGCAGGATTCAGACACTGGGTCGACAGCCAGCCAGACGCACGATTTCAACCAGAATCGGACCGTTATCATCTGTATGTCTCTTTGGCATGCCCTTGGGCTCACCGTACATTGATTTTTCGCCAGCTTAAATCACTCACCGAACACATTGATGTTACGGTCGTTTGCCCTGACATGCTAAGTGAAGGCTGGTCTTTTGGTATTCCTGAACCTCTGTTCGGCTATACCAAACTCCACCAAATCTACACCAAAGCAAAGGTAGATTATTCAGGGCGAGTAACTGTACCTGTGCTGTGGGATAAGAAGACCAATACCATTGTTAGCAATGAATCTTCTGAGATTATTCGCATGTTTAACAGTGCATTTAATGAGTTAACGGGTAACCAGCACGACTACTATCCGCAAGCACTCAGCAAAGCTATCGATGAATGGAATGCGTATATCTACCCCAATATTAATAATGGCGTCTATCGATGTGGCTTTGCGACCACGCAAGAGGCCTATGACGATGCTTATGATGCACTTTTTACTGCTTTAGATAAGGTCAACAACCATCTAGCAACGCATCGTTACTTGGTCGGTAACCAGATCACCGAGGCGGATTGGCGTTTATTCACTACACTTATCCGTTTTGATGCTGTTTACGTCGGGCATTTTAAATGCAATAAACAGCGTATCGCCGATTATGAGAACTTAAGCGGTTACTTAAAAGAGCTTTACCAAATCGATGGTATCAAACAAACGACCGATTTTTACCACATCAAACGCCACTATTATTTCAGCCATATCGGCATTAACCCAACGCAAGTGGTACCTAAAGGGCCGGATATTGATCTTGATACGCCCCATGAGCGCGGCTTTATTGGGTTATAACGAGGGTGGAAGTGTGCTATAAAAAAGGCTCTTATGTGATACATAAGAGCCTTTTAATCAGCAAGTTAAGCTAAGAATTTTATTTTGTTTCTTGGCTTGCTTGAATCGCCGTCAACGCGATTGTGTAAACAATATCGTCAACCAACGCACCGCGAGACAAATCGTTTACTGGTTTACGCATGCCTTGCAGCATTGGACCGATAGAAACAAGGTCTGCTGAGCGTTGTACCGCTTTGTAAGTCGTATTACCTGTGTTTAGGTCAGGGAAGACAAATACCGTTGCTTTACCAGCGACTGGAGAGTTTGGTGCTTTAGAAGCCGCCACGTTTTCCATGATTGCAGCATCGTATTGCAGAGGACCGTCGATAATAAGATCTGGACGTTTCTCTTGAGCAATGCGCGTCGCTTCTCGCACTTTATCTACATCAGCACCTTTACCTGATTCACCCGTCGAGTAGGAAATCATCGCCACGCGCGGGTCAATGCCGAATGCCGCCGCAGAATCTGCCGATTGAATCGCAATTTCAGCAAGCTGTTCAGCATTTGGATCTGGGTTGATGGCGCAGTCGCCGTATACCAACACTTGATCAGGCAATAGCATGAAGAAGATAGAGGATACAATCGAGGCATTTGGCGCGGTCTTAATGATTTGGAATGGAGGAACAATAGTGTTGGCTGTGGTATGAACCGCACCAGAAACCAAACCGTCAACTTCATCCGCTTCAAGCATCATTGTGCCAAGGAATACTGAATCTTGCAGTTTTTCACGAGCCACAACTTCTGTCATGCCTTTTGAACCACGCAGCTCAACCAAGCGAGCAACGTAGTTTTCGCGCACTGAGTCAGCATCGATAATTTCAACGCCAGCACCTAACTCAACACCTTGCTGCGCAGCAACGCGGCGGATTTCATCAGGGTTACCAAGTAGAACACAAGTCGCAATACCGCGCTCAGCACAAATAGAGGCCGCTTTCACTGTGCGTGGTTCATCCCCTTCAGGAAGCACAATACGTTTACCTGCACGACGAGCATACTCAGTTAACTGGTAACGGAATGCTGGAGGGCTAAGGCGACGAATACCTTGCGTGCCCTCAGTGAGCGAATTAATCCAAGGGCCATCGATGTGGCTAGCAACATGATCGCTGATGAACTCGATACGTTCTTTATCGTCAGCTGGAACTTCTAGGCTAAAGCTTTGCAGGTTGAGTGACGTTTGCCAAGTGTTACCTTGCGCTTTAAAAATAGGCAATCCGCTTTCAAAGGCTGGTTTACATAGGTTCACAATCTCTTGTGGCATATCGTAACCGCCAGTCAGCAGTACCGCACCAATTTCAACGCCATTCATTGCGGCCAGAGAGGCGGCAACAATCACGTCAGGACGATCGGCCGATGTCACTAAGAGTGACCCTGGCTTAAAGTGCTCAATCATGTGTGGCAAAGAACGCGCACAGAAAGTGATGCTCTTAATACGGCGAGACTTAATTTCACCTTCATTAATGATTTCAGCTTTCAGGTGTTTGGCCATATCAATAGCACGAGTCGCGATAAGGTCGATACTCCAAGGCACACAACCTAACACACGAATTGGGCTGGTGTTGAAGATCTGCATCACTTCTAAATTGGCTTGTTTCGCGCTATCTGCATCATCAAAAATTTCTGATAAGTCAGGGCGAGTGCGGCCTGCTTCATCAACAGGGGCATTAAGCTTGTTGATAATAACACCTGAAATGTTTTTATTTTTTGTTCCACCAAAGTTTGAGCACGCAACTTCAATACGCTCTTTCAACTGAGTTGGGTTGTCTGTTCCCGGTGTCGCGACAAACACAATTTCTGCGCCCAGTGTTTTGGCAATTTCTGCGTTCACTTGGTTCGCGAATGGGTGTTTGCGTGTTGGCACAAGGCCTTCAATCAGCGTTACTTCAGAATCTTTATTGATGTGGTTGTAACGCTCAACGACGGTTTCAAGCAACACATCCATCTTTTCGCTGCCGATCAACGTTTCTGCCGCTGACATCATCATCGGTTCTGCAATGCTGATGTCGCTGTTACGACCGATAATCGTTGAAGTGAGATCAGGTTGATCGCCACCCGAGCGAGGTTGTGCAATAGGCTTATAAAAAGAAACGCTAACACCTTTACGCTCCATGGCGCGAAGGACACCCATGCTCACGCTGGTAAGACCAACACCAGCGCTGATAGGGATAAGCATAATAGTACGGGACATGAGTAGAGTACCTCAAACTATTGAAATCAATCTAACCGAAACTAGATTGAAAAAGGAACAAAGCCCAACATGACCTTCTTCGGAAATAAGCCTGCTGACCTAAATCGCTAGAAACTAAGGGTTGAGCCCCGGTAAAAAACTGGCTAACTCAGAGAGTTAGCCAGAAAGTCAATTAAAGGCCTGCCAGACGAGCAGTATCTTCAGCAATCACTAGCTCTTCATTGGTCGAGATAACCATAGCTGGAATACGGCTGTTTGCCGTTGTGATCACACCTTCGCCGCCAAAACGTGCTTTTAGGTTTGCTGCGCTGTCGACTTCGATACCGAAGATAGCCAAACGGTTTAGTACCATTTCACGGATAGGGCCTGAGTTCTCACCGATACCACCAGTGAAGACGATAGCGTCTAGGCGACCGTCAAGGCTTGCTGTGTAGCCAGCCACGTATTTTGCTAGGCGGTGGCAGAACACGTCCATTGCACGAGTCGCTTCTTCTTTCTCACCGTAGTTATCTTCAACAAAACGGCAATCCGAAGTCACTTGAGTTAAGCCTTGTAGGCCAGACTCTTTGGTTAGCATAGTGTTGATTTGATCAACAGAGTAACCCAGTGCATCGTGCAGGTGGAAGATGATTGCAGGGTCGATGTCACCACAACGTGTGCCCATCACCAAACCTTCAAGCGGCGTTAGGCCCATTGAAGTATCAACTGATTGACCGTTTTTGATCGCACAAACAGAAGCACCATTGCCTAGGTGACAGTTGATGATGTTAACTTCTTCAACTGGCTTGTTGAGTAGGCCTGCAACTTCACGAGTGATGAATAAGTGTGAAGTACCATGCATGCCATAACGACGGATACCATGCTCTTTGTATAGATTGTACGGAAGAGCGTATAGGAAAGACTCTTCAGGCATAGTTTGATGGAACGCAGTATCAAACACAGCTACGTTTTGAAGCTCAGGGAAGTTTTTCTTAGCGGCTTCGATACCGATGATGTGTGCTGGGTTATGAAGCGGTGCAAAGGTTGCAGCGTCTTGAATACCTTTCAGTACATCATCAGAGATAAGTGCAGATTGAGTGAACTGCTCACCACCGTGTACGATACGGTGACCGATAGCGCCAAGGTTAGCTTTAAGCTCTGGCTTAGAAGCAAGAATAGTTTCAACCATAAACGCGAGTGCTTCTTCGTGCGCTGCACCTTCGCCTAGTTGCGCTTCGTGTTTACCGTCAAGTTTCCACTTGATACGTGCTTCAGGAAGGTGAAGACATTCAGCAAGACCTGATAAGTGCTCAGCACCTGTTTCTGCATCGACAACAGCAAATTTAAGAGAAGAACTACCGCAGTTTAAAACTAAAACTAGCTTAGACATGTGTGACTACCTGTAATAATCGGTTAGGATAAAAATCATTCACAAGAATAGTAGAACCGTTGTGGAGCGCTACTAATCTTGGTCAATAAAACTTGAATTTCCGTATAATGAGACGGGGCTTTTAACGTAAAGTCGTCGATGCATTCCTTGCAGATTTCATCTCGGAGTTGCCTAAATTGTAAATAACGGCAACAATGAGATTGAGGGCTCGCAAAGAATAGCGATAATGGGCCAATATAACAAAAAAAAATTGAAATAATATTAACTTCTATCAATTTTTTACTAGATTAGTTGAATCATTAAACTATTTTTTAGTTGAATGGGCAGCATCGAGAGTGAGGGCGCGCTATGAATAACAAAGTTGGAATCGTTCACAGCCTGAAAGATGGTCAGAAATACATGGATGTTTGGCCTGTGCGCAAAGAGCTAGGCCTCATTTTTCCTGAGCAACGGATCATTAAAGCCACGCGTTTTGGCGTGAAGGTTATGCCAGCTATCGCCGCAATCAGTGTACTGACACAGATGGTTTTTGAAAATACACAGGCGATGCCCCAAGCAGTGGTAGTGGCACTTTTTGCCATAAGCTTACCGCTACAAGGTATGTGGTGGCTGGGAAATCGCGCCAATACCCAACTTCCACCTTCGCTTGCTGGGTGGTACCGAGAGCTGTACCAGAAGATTGTCGATACTGGTTTTGCTTTAGAGCCAATCAAAGCGAAGCCGAGATACAAAGAGCTGGCTGCTATCCTCAACCGAGCATTCCGTCAGTTAGATGAAGCCGCGTTAGAACGCTGGTTCTAGTCACCCAGTTAGCATGTGAATAAAAGGCAAAGAGGGCTTCGGCAGTGAACTCCTCTTTGTTATTCAACTTTCGCCTTATTCTTATCTCTCTTTTTGTTACTTTACTGTTAAACCTCACTTCCCTTTAGCCTGAGTTACTGGTAATAATGTTGTCAGCGACGCTCAGTGCGCGTACATAAAAATATTAAAAACACAGCATCCAACATGTATACCCAAACAATATGAAGTTGTAAGCAATCTGCAATGGGATGAATCCTAATGTGGCACAGGTTAACTGTGTTAACGGGATGAGCGCATTTGCCAGCACTGCTACCGCTTTAAGTAGGAAGGGTATAATGCTTAAATCAAGGAGTTAAGATGAAAGCAGGCAAAGCCATTGTTACCGCCGTTTTTGCAGGAGCAGTATTACTCTCTTCCACAAGCATCATGGCCAAAACAGCGAAAGTCGCCGTATCGCAAATTGTTGAGCACCCGGCTTTAGACGCAACCAGACAAGGTTTACTTGATGGTTTAAAAGCAAAAGGTTATGAACAAGGCAAAAATCTAGATTTTGATTTTAAAACCGCGCAAGGCAACCCAGCTATTGCTGTTCAAATTGCGCGCCAATTTGTCGGGGAAAATCCTGATGTGTTAGTCGGTATCGCAACCCCCACGGCGCAAGCGCTCGTCTCTGCAACCAAAACTATTCCTGTCGTGTTCACGGCGGTGACCGATCCTATCGGTGCTAAATTGGTGAAAAAACTTGAGCAACCGGGTAAGAACGTGACCGGGCTTTCTGATCTATCGCCAGTTGAACAGCACATTGAGCTGATCAAAGAGATCATGCCAAACGTGAAATCTATCGGCGTAGTGTATAACCCTGGTGAGGCCAATGCAGTGAGCTTGATGGAACTGCTTAAATCGAGCACTCAAAAACATGGCATTAAACTTATTGAAGCGACAGCCTTAAAAAGCGCAGACGTACAAACTGCGACACAGGCGATTGCCTCAAAATCAGACATTATCTATGCCCTGATTGATAATACCGTCGCCAGTGCGATTGAAGGGATGATTGTTTCGGCAAACCAAGCTAAGACCCCAGTATTTGGCGCAGCAACCTCTTATGTTGAACGCGGAGCGATTGCTAGCCTTGGTTTTGATTATTACCAAATTGGCGTACAAACCGCGGAGTATGTTGTCGCTATCTTGGAAGGCCAAGCACCGGGTAAACTGGATGTTAAAGTGGCCAAAGGGTCTGATTTAATGATCAACAAAACCGCAGCGGAAAAACTGGGCGTAACTATTCCTCAGTCAGTACTTGATCGTGCTACGAGCGTAAAATAAAGACCATTCAGAGCTAGAGCGAAGGCTTTAGCTCTGTTTAAGCAGAGAAAGGAGTTGTTATGTCTGCTTTTGCTTTTTTTGGCGCTCTAGAGATAGGGCTGCTGTACGGATTAGTGGCATTGGGTGTTTACCTCACTTTCCGTGTCCTTGATTTCCCCGATTTAAGCGTTGACGGCAGCTTCCCGATGGGCGCTGCGGTGGCCGCAACGGCGATTGTGGCAGGTATTAACCCTTGGGTCGCTACAGGAATGGCAATACTTGCGGGTGCCTTTACCGGTTGGGTGACTGCATTTCTTGCGGTTCGCTGCGGTATTTTGCATCTATTGGCGTCGATTCTCACCATGATTGCCGCCTTCTCCATCAATATTCGTATTATGGGACGCCCCAATATTGCTCTGCTTGGGGAGGAGACCATTCTTACGCCCTTTGAAGCCATGGGTGACTCGGTTTACATTCGCCCGCTGGTCGTGGGTGTATTGGTCTTGATTTCGGCCTGGTTTGTGGTGCGATTATTAAACAGTGACTTTGGACTTGGACTGCGTGCTACGGGCGTTAATGCCCGCATGGTGAGAGCACAAGGCGGAAGCACCTCGTTTTATACCTATTTTGCTCTTGCGTTATCGAATGGTTTTGTCGGTTTTGCTGGGGCACTGTTTGCGCAAACCAACAGTTTTGCTGATGTAACTTCGGGCGTAGGGACGATTGTCGTTGGCCTTGCTGCTGTGATCTTGGGGCAGACGTTGATCCCTGGTCGCCGGATCTGGGTTGCAGTGCTGGCGGTCATCGTCGGTTCAGTGCTGTACCGTTTAGCGGTCGCCTTTGCTTTGAGCTCGGGTATGTTCGGTTTGCAGGCGTCTGATCTCAACTTAGTTACTGCTGTGCTGGTGGCCATTGCACTGATTGCGCCAAAAATGAAAAGGAACTTCAAAGCAAAAAAGGGTAATTCTCCTGCTCAGAAGTCGGTTGTTGCTAAGCAGGATAAAGCGTCAGGAGAAACATTATGATTCGTTTAGAAGATATTCAAGTCACGTTTAACCCTGGCACAATTTTAGAAAATAGAGCGCTAAGAGGTGTTCGCCTCGAAGTACCTGAACATCAATTTTTAACTGTGATTGGCTCAAATGGTGCAGGGAAATCGACCTTATTAGGCGCTGTAACGGGCGAAACGCCCATGATGGCAGGCAAAGTACTCATCGATGAAGTCGATGTCACGCGCCAGAGCGTGGATCAGCGTGCACGTTTATGCGCTCGCGTGTTTCAAGACCCACTTGCCGGTACATGTGGTGATTTAACCATTGAAGAGAATATGGCTTTAGCCTACATGCGCGGCAAGCGCCGAGGGTGGGGGTTGTCACTTTCTTCATCACGTCGCAAGTTGTTTCAAGAGCGAATCGCTATCCTTGGTTTGGGATTAGAAGATCGTTTAGGCGATAACATCGGCCTACTGTCTGGTGGGCAGCGTCAAGCGGTTAGCTTAGTGATGGCAACTTTATCTGACAGTAAATTGTTACTGCTTGATGAGCACACTGCGGCTCTGGACCCTAGAATGGCGGCCTTTATCATTGATTTGACCAAAACAATCGTCAAAGAATTTAACTTGACGGTGATGATGGTAACGCACTCGATGAAAGATGCCTTAGCGTGTGGTGATCGCACAGTGATGCTTCACCAAGGTGAAATTGTTCTTGATGTGTCTGGTGAGCAGCGTGCCAATATGAAAGTGCCTGATCTACTGGAAATGTTTTCGAAAGTTCGAGGCGAAGAGCTGGCAGATGATAGCCTTCTACTCAGTTAATGGTTTTATTTCGTTATCACAGAGGGTTAGTTAACACAGTGGTTGACTAAGCAGCAACAGGCTTTCTCGGCGTGAGGTTGAGAAAGCCTGAAGAAAACGCATTACAAGGTGTTTTGTAACCGATCACGGTAACGCTGAATGTGCTCCACGATGGGTTCCGATTTGGTGAAGGTCCTGATTTCGCGAAATAGCTCGTTAGCTTGAGGATATTCTTGACGCAAGTAGGTAAACCATTGCTTGACTCGGTTGGGATAGTAAAAGCCTTTATCGCCTCTAATTTCAAATTGCGAATAGCGCAGGAGCAGATCAACCACTTCATGCCAAGGCATCACTTTATGGTTATGTTTGACCACATTGCCTAAATTGGGAACGTTGAATGCGCCTCGACAAACCATCAATGACTCTACGCCCGTCGCTTTAATACAGGCTTGACCATCGTCATAGTTCCAAATTTCGCCATTAGCGATCAGAGACAGAGACGTCTTCTGGCGTATCTGATTAATGTAATCCCACTTAATTTCACTGGCGCGATAACCGCCGGCTTTTGTTCGGGCATGAACTGTGAGCTCGTTTGCTCCAGCTTGTTCAATCGCATCGACAATTTCAAAGCAGTCGTTAGGGTCTTCCCAACCTAAGCGGATTTTAGCCGAAACAGGGATCGCTTTCGGTACCGCATCTCGGCATGATTTTACCACTTGATAAATCAATTCCGGATGTTGTAACAGCGCCGCACCGCCTTTGTGTTTGTTGACCGTTTTCGCTGGGCAACCAAAGTTCAAGTCAATGCCGTGCGCGCCTAATTCAGCAACTCGTGCGGCATTTTCTGCCATCCAATGTGGCTCTTGGCCGAGCAGTTGAACGTGCACGGGAACACCTGCTTGTGTTTTTGAGCCTGTTTTCAGTTCAGGACAAAGGCGATAAAAAACGTGGTCAGGCAATAATTGGTCAACGACACGCACAAATTCAGTCACGCACAGATCGTAATCATTCATCTGGGTGAGCAGTTCACGCATCAAGTGGTCTAGTACACCCTCCATTGGGCCCAAAATTACACGCATCATCATTTCGCCTTAAAAATTCGAGGCGAGATTGTAGTGGTTACCGAATCAAAAGTCACTAAATGCAAGAGTTGGTATATAATCCTTGGTCAACCATTTTAACTGTACAGATTTTCATGACCTACTCATTGCTCTCTCTACCTCAATCAGCTCCTCAATCCGCTCATTTTTTTGAAGGGGCTATTTTGGCATCCAATTTCGCCACTAAGCCGTTAGAACCCACAACTTGGTTAGAACCTTTAGTGGGGGAGCAAGTCAAAGCACTTGAACCAGCGGTGATGGCGCAAATTAATCTGCAATATAACTTGCTCAAACGTAGCGAATATTCGGCGTTAGCCTTGCTAGATAATGCGACTCAGTGGGCTGATTTTGCTGAAGGGTTTATGAGCGTCTGGCCAGTCGTTGAACCGCAATGGTTAGAGACTCAAATTGGTGATGGCAGCCTGCGCATGCTGCAAGCTTTGTTGACCACCTTCATGTTAGCCATCGATGAAACACAAACACAGCAGCAGATGAGCGAAGCGGGTTTTGCAACACCACCCAGTTTGAGTGATTTTGCTGAGCAGTTGGATGTCATGATCACTGAAGTGGCGTTAATGGCTGATGAATTAATGCTCGGCATGAAAACGCAGCGGGTTAACCCATTTAAAGAGATTGGACGCAATGATCCTTGTCCGTGCGCTAGTGGCAAAAAATTCAAACAGTGCTGTGGCCAGTAAAGTACGCCGCCTGAGGTTTAATCTCAACAAAACGCTGACAAACCCAAGCAAATAAGCCCTTATAAACGAGTTATTCTGATAAATAAGTTGTTCTGATAAGCGAATGCTTCTTAAGAGAAGAGGGCCTTATCAATAAACGTTATAGAAAACGTTATAGACAAAAAAATTGTTATCCATGGAGTGTGGTAATCATGAAAAGAGTGTTAGCCCTGTTGCTGTGTAGTTTTTCTGTCGCTGTTTTGGCTGCGCCAAAAGAGGAGTTGAGCCAACGCCTCGCGCTGAACGCTGGTTTTAGCGCTACCTTTGCCCAGCAAGTGATCAGCCCTGAAGGTGATATTGTGATGGAAGGTCAGGGGAAAGTTGATATTGTTCGGCCAAGCCTTTTCCGTTGGCAAACGACCGCTCCTGATGAAAACTTACTGGTGTCTGATGGTAAAACCTTGTGGTATTACAGTCCATTTATCGAACAAGTGAGTATTTATAATCAAGAACAAGCGACGGAACAAACTCCTTTTGTATTGCTGACTCGTAATCGCGCCAGTGATTGGGATCACTACAAGGTTGCACAAAACGGTGATGATTTCACCCTAACGCCAACCGCGGTAGATTCAAACCAAGGGCAGTTTCAGATAGCGATTGATGAGAAAGGGATCGTGAAAGGTTTTAACGTGATTGAACAAGATGGACAGAAGAGTCTGTTTACGTTTAGCGATGTACAACTAACACCGGCCGCTAAAGCGCGTTTCACGTTCCAGATCCCGCAAGGTGTCGAGGTTGATGATCAACGTAATTGAAATAGGGACTAAGGCGTGAGTAATTATAGTGTGGGTAACTACAGCAGTGTGGGTAACTACAGCTTAGATTTTTCGGGTGATGAAGATTTCCGTCCGTTGGCCGCGAGAATGCGCCCGCAGACGGTTGAGCAGTATATTGGCCAGCAGCACATTTTAGGTGTGGGTAAACCCTTGCGGCGTGCATTAGAGGCTGGTCATATTCATTCGATGATCTTGTGGGGGCCGCCCGGTACGGGTAAAACGACCTTGGCTGAAGTGGCGGCGAATTACGCCAATGCAGAGGTTGAACGTGTTTCTGCGGTGACTTCTGGCGTTAAAGAGATCCGTGCTGCCATTGAAAAAGCGCGCGAAAATAAAATGGCGGGTCGACGTACTATTTTGTTTGTAGACGAAGTGCATCGTTTTAATAAATCTCAACAAGATGCCTTTTTGCCACACATTGAAGATGGCACTGTGACTTTCATTGGTGCCACGACAGAGAATCCCTCTTTTGAACTCAACAACGCTTTGCTATCTCGTGCTCGGGTGTACAAATTAACCTCGCTGGCTAGCGATGAAATTTTGCTGGCGCTCAATCAAGCAATCAACGATGCCGATCGCGGTTTAGGTAAAGTTGCAGCGCAGTTTATGGATAACGTGCTCGAACGTTTGGCTGAATTGGTCAATGGTGATGCGCGCATGTCACTCAATTATCTTGAGCTGCTGTACGACATGGCCGAAGAGAATGCGCAAGGTGAAAAGCTCATTACGCTCAAACTGTTGGCCGAAGTGGCAGGCGAAAAAGTGTCGCGCTTTGATAATAAAGGCGATATTTGGTACGACCTTATCTCTGCGGTGCATAAATCGATTCGAGGTTCCAACCCCGATGCGGCGCTGTATTGGTCGGCCAGAATGATCGCAGCAGGCTGCGATCCACTTTATATCGCTCGTCGTTTATTGGCGATAGCTTCGGAAGATGTTGGCAACGCCGACCCAAGAGGCATGCAGGTGGCGCTCGCTGCTTGGGACTGTTTTACCCGCGTTGGTCCTGCGGAAGGTGAACGTGCGATTGCACAAGCGATTGTCTATTTAGCGTGCGCGCCCAAAAGTAATGCTGTGTATAGCGCGTGGAAGCAAGCCTTAGCTGATGCGCATAATTTGCCAGAGTATGAGGTGCCGCCTCATTTGCGTAATGCACCAACCAGTTTGATGAAAGATCTTGGTTATGGAGCACAATATCGCTATGCCCACGATGAACCGGGAGCTTACGCGGCTGGCGAAAGTTATTTGCCGCCTGAAATGAGCGATACACGCTACTACCAGCCAACAAATCGAGGTTTAGAAACCAAAATTGGTGAAAAGTTAGATTACTTGGCTAGTTTAGATGCAAAAAGCCCACAAAAGCGCTATGAAAAATAGTCTCTTTTCGTTATCTTTGTCGGGTTCAATTTTCTCTACGCGTCGCTCTTATTAGAAAGGGATGCAGGCGCGTTTTTCATAACTAAAAGCATAGGATTAGCAATGCTGGATTCTAAATTACTTCGCACTGAGCTGGATGAAACAGCTGCAAAATTAGCGCGTCGCGGTTTCAAACTCGACGTTGAGACAATTCGTCAACTTGAAGAACAACGTAAGTCCATTCAAGTAGAAGTTGAAAATTTACAATCCTCGCGCAACTCCATCTCCAAAGAAATTGGCCAAAAAATGGCCGCCGGCGACAAAGCGGGCGCAGAAGCAGTCAAGCTACAAATCGGCTCTCTAGGCAGTGACTTAGACGCGAAAAAAGCGCAGTTGAATGACATCCAAGCACAATTGGATGCGATTACTATGTCTGTACCCAACGTACCAGATGAATCGGTTCCTGACGGTAAAGATGAAAATGACAACGTAGAAGTTTCTCGTTGGGGCGAACCTAAAACTTACGATTTTGAGCTCAGAGATCACGTTGATCTTGGCGAAATGGCCGGTGGTTTAGATTTTGCTAGTGCGACTAAAATTACTGGCGCTCGCTTTATCGTGATGAAAGGCCAATTTGCTCGTCTGCACCGTGCGATTGCTCAGTTCATGCTGGACTTGCACACACAAGAACATGGTTATACAGAAATGTATGTCCCTTATCTTGTCAACGCTGACAGCCTGTTTGGTACTGGTCAGCTACCTAAATTTGGTCAAGACCTATTCCATACTGAGCCACTAACTGAAAAAGTGAATGATGAAGAGCCACGTAAACTGTCTCTTATCCCAACGGCTGAAGTACCGGTAACGAACTTGGTGCGTGACACCATTTCTGACGAAGCCGATCTGCCACTTAAAATGACGGCTCATACACCTTGTTTCCGTTCTGAGGCGGGATCGTATGGTCGCGATACACGTGGTCTTATCCGTATGCACCAATTTGATAAAGTCGAATTGGTTCAGATCACGCGCCCAGAAGATTCAATGGCGGCGCTGGAAGAGTTAACCGGTCATGCGGAAAAAGTGCTGAAATTGCTTGAACTGCCGTACCGTAAAGTGGTGTTGTGTGCAGGTGACATGGGCTTTGGCTCTCGCAAAACTTACGATCTAGAAGTGTGGGTTCCTGCGCAAGGTACATACCGTGAGATCTCCTCTTGCTCAAACATGTGGGATTTCCAAGCGCGTCGTATGCAAGCCCGTTTCCGTCGCAAAGGCGGTAATAAACCTGAGCTTGTGCATACGCTGAACGGTTCAGGCCTTGCTGTGGGCCGTACTATGGTAGCCATTTTGGAAAACAACCAACAAGCCGATGGCCGTATTGCCGTTCCTAGCGTACTGCAACCATACATGGGTGGCGCAACGCACATCGGTTAATCATGATGCGTTAAACACAGTAAAAAAACCGACTTGCGAGTCGGTTTTTTTATGCATCAATAGTATGTGTCGGTTCTATTTAAGCCCCATCGATTTGAAAGCATTGCGAATTTTGCAATGCCACCACTACAGCGTTGATCAGTTTTTCAATGTCATCTACTTGGCTAATAAACGGTGGCATCACATAGATTAAACAGCCAAAAGGACGGATCCAGACCCCTTGTTCAACAAATAGCGCTTGAATGATTTCCATATTGACAGGGCGATGCGTTTCAATCACGCCGATAGCGCCCAGCCAGCGCGTCTCTTTTACCATCTCAAAACGGTTAAGCATGGGCAGTAAATGAGCAAATTGCGCTTCAATACGCTGGGTTTGCTGTTGCCAATCGCCCTGTTCGATGAGCTCTAAGCTAGCGCAGGCGACAGCGCACGCCAATGGGTTAGCCATAAAGGTTGGCCCATGCATAAAGCAGCCCGCTTCGCCAGCACAAACCGTATCGGCGACTTGCTTGGTCGCCAGTGTGGCCGAAAGCGTCATATAGCCACCCGTTAAGGCCTTGCCGACACATAAAATATCAGGCGCGATATTAGCGTGCTCACAGGCGAAGAGCTTTCCAGTACGGCCAAATCCAGTTGCAATCTCATCGGCAATCAGTAGCAAACCATATTGATCGCAAAGTGCACGCACGCCTTTTAAAAACTGAGGATGATAGATACGCATACCGCCAGCACCTTGCACAATTGGTTCTAAAATCACCGCCGCAAGCTCTTGATGAGCGTACATTATTTTATCTCGAAAATCATCGAGATCGCGTTCATCCCACTCATCCCAAAAACCGCAAGTTGGCGAATCGGCAAAAATATGCTGCGGCAAAAAACCTTTGTAGAGCGAATGCATCGAGTTATCTGGGTCAGTGACTGACATCGCGGCAAACGTATCGCCGTGATAGCCATGGCGTAAGGTGAGAAATTTCGCTCGCGGTTGACCTTTTGCATGCCAGTATTGCAGCGCCATTTTTAAGCCGACCTCCACGGCGACAGAGCCAGAATCGGCTAAAAATACGTGCTCAAGATTGCTTGGCGCTAATGCCAGTAATTTTTTACAAAGCGTAATGGCGGGTTGATGTGTGATACCGCCAAACATCACGTGTGACATTTTATCAATTTGCTGATGCGCAGCGTAATTAAGGTGTGGATGGTTATAACCATGAATAGTTGCCCACCAAGAGGACATTCCATCAATCAAGCGTCGCCCATCTTCCAAATAAAGATGGACACCTTGAGCGTGAGTGACGGGATAACAAGTCAATGGCGTCAGCGTTGAAGTGTAGGGATGCCAGATATGTTGGCGGTCGAAGAGTAAATCCATGATCAGTCCATATTGCTGGTTTTGTTTAAGAATTAATCAAACGTAAACTTATGCTTTCTTTGTTTGTTGACAGTTTATCGCTTGTCAGTAGACTAGCCAAGCAACAAAATAATAAAACTGAATAAGGAAGAGATGTGGAAGTTCGTCATAACTGGACCGTTGCTGAGGTGAACGCACTGGTCGAAAAGCCGTTTATGGATCTACTGTTTGAAGCGCAGCAAGTACATCGTCAATACCATCCCAAAAATTATGTTCAGGTCAGCACGTTACTTTCTATTAAGACGGGGGCGTGTCCTGAAGATTGTAAATATTGCCCGCAGAGTGCGCATTACCGGACTGATGTTGATAAAGAACGGTTGATGGAAGTCGAGCGGGTGTTAGACGCGGCGCAAAAAGCGAAGCGCTCTGGCTCGACCCGCTTTTGCATGGGAGCGGCGTGGAAAAACCCGAAAGCGCGTGATATGCCTCTCTTGAAAGAGATGATTAGTGGCGTGAAAGAGATGGGCTTGGAAACGTGTATGACGTTGGGCATGCTAACGCCTGATCAAGCAAGCGAGTTGGCCAGTGCAGGGCTTGATTATTACAACCACAACCTAGATACCTCACCTGAATACTATGGCAACATTATCACCACCCGAACCTATCAAGATCGCCTTGATACCTTATCGCACGTGCGCGATGCAGGAATGAAGATCTGCTCTGGGGGAATTATCGGTATGGGAGAGAGCGCTAATGACCGCGCTGGCCTGTTGGTGGAATTAGCGAACTTACCAACCCATCCTGAAAGTGTACCGATTAATATGCTGGTCAAAGTGAAAGGCACACCGTTAGAGCAAGCCGAAGATGTCGAAGCGTTTGATTTTATTCGTCTGATTGCCGTTGCTCGGATCATGATGCCACAATCGGCGGTGCGTTTATCGGCTGGACGTGAAAATATGAATGAGCAGATGCAAGCGCTGTGCTTTATGGCAGGTGCAAACTCCATTTTCTACGGTTGCAAGTTGCTAACGACTCCTAATCCTGATGAAGATAGCGATATGCAGTTGTTTAAAAAACTGGGTATCAATAGCCAACAAGTGAGCCAAAAACCGGATGAAATTGCAGAAAGTGAGCTGCTTGAGCGTGTCGTAAAACGGGTGGCAGCTCGTCCTACTAAAGATGATCTTTTCTACGATGCCAGCGTTTAATTCACGTATTTCAGCGGCGCTCAGTGCTCGTCGCGAGCTTGGGCTTTCTCGCTCTCTTATCGAGCTTGAGGGAGGCAACCAGGTTCGATTGTGCAAAGATGGCCGCCAGTATCTTAACTTTTCCAGTAACGATTACCTTGGCCTTGCACACGACTCAGAATTGATTGCCGCTTGGCAGCAAGGGCTGAGTATGTATGGTTGCGGTAGTGGCGCATCTCCTTTGGTCACAGGCTTTAGCTCAGCCCATCGCAACCTTGAAGCTAACTTGTGTGAGTGGCTAGGTTATGAGCGAGCCATTTTGTTTGGATCGGGGTTTAGTGCCAATCAGGCACTGCTGTTTAGCCTGCTCAATAAAGACGATTTGCTACTGCAAGATAAACTTAACCACGCCTCTTTGATCGAAGCAGGAATGCTTTGCGCAGCCAGTATGAAGCGTTTTCGGCACAACGATGTCACTCATCTTAAGCAACAGTTTAACCGCGATAGTCATACGTTAGTGGTGACTGAAGGGGTCTTTAGCATGGATGGTGATTGTGCACCGCTGTGCGAAATCACGGATGCACTGCAAGGTGAAGCGTGGTTGGCAGTCGATGATGCACACGGCATCGGTGTGTTGGGCGAGGGTGGGGCCGGCAGTTGCAGTGCGGCAGGAATAAAACCACAGCTCTTAGTGGTGACCTTTGGCAAAGCCTTAGGGTTATCGGGTGCAGCTATCTTATGCAATCAAGAGGTGGGTGACTTTCTTACGCAGTTTGCTCGTCACCACGTCTATTCTACAGCCATGCCGCCAGCGCAAGCTTATGCAGTAACTCATGCTATTTCAATGGTCACTCAGCAGTCTTGGCGCAGAGAAAAACTGACTGAGCTGCAAGCTTATTACGCTGAATCTATGCAAGGTTTCGATGGCTATGTTGAAACGCTAACGCCAATCAAACCTTACCTTGTTGGTGAGGCGCAAACAGCATTGAATATCGCCGATCAATTGCGACATCACGGGTGTTGGTTGACCGCGATTCGCCCACCAACGGTGGCTCAAGGCCGTGCCCGATTGCGTATCACTCTAACCGCCAACCACACTATTGCTGACATAGATCAACTAACCACACAACTGCAACGTGCGCTAGAGGAGAGCTGAATATGTCACAAACTCATGCGATAGAGATAAATGCGCTGCATGACAAAGCCGCCATTGCCCATTCTTTTAGCCGCGCGGCAAAGCATTATGATGTACATGCCGCTTTTCAACGTGACGTAGGACACCGTTTATTGGACAAAATGCCGCACAGTCTAGTAGGGAAAAGAGTGCTCGATCTTGGTTGTGGTACGGGCTATTTTTCAGAGCAACTGCGGCGTAGAGGGGCGTATGTGGTATGTGTTGACCTCTCCAGTGAGATGCTAGTACAAGCTAAAAGACGTTGTGGTGATGTTGGCGTCACCTACTATCAAGCAGATGCTGAGGCGCTTCCTTTCGCCAACGCCTCTTTTGATTACGTTTTTTCTAGTTTAGCGCTGCAGTGGTGTGATGACCTTGTTCTACCACTGCGACAAATTCACCGCGTATTGAAACCACAAGGGATGGCTTATTTTTCGACATTATTGGACGGTTCGCTGTTTGAACTGAAACAAGCGTGGACAAAAATTGATACACATCAACACGTCAATGATTTCATCACACTCAATCAGGTAAAAATTGCGTTAGCGCAATCTCACTGTTACCACCATCAACTAGACTTGGCTTCGATCACAGTTTGGTATGACAAAGCCTTTTCCTTGATGAGAGATCTTAAAGGAATTGGTGCAAATCACGTAAGTGGACGCTCACAAGGGTTAACAAGCCGCAAGGCTCTACTGCAAGTTGAGCAGGCATACCAAACATTTCAAAACCATCAAGGTCTTCTACCTGCAACTTATCAGGTTTGTTTAGGGGTTATACATCGATGATTGATGCATTTTTTATTGCGGGTACGGACACCGACGTTGGAAAAACGGTCGCTTCAAAAGCGATTCTACAAGCATTAGCCGCCAAGGATTTGGTGACTATTGGCTACAAACCCGTTGCCGCTGGTAGCGAAAAAACGGAATTTGGCTTACGCAACTCAGATGCATTACATCTGATGAAAGCGGCAACCAAAGAGATGCCCTATGGTGATGTGAATCCATATTCTTTAGCGCTCCCTACATCACCACATATCGCAGCAAAACATGAACACGTCGAGATTGATTATGGCGTACTCAGTAGCAAATTAGCTAAGCATAAAGCGAATGCTGACATTGTGTTGATCGAAGGTGCTGGTGGTTGGCGCGTTCCGATCTCTGATACTGACAGCTTGTCTACTTGGGTTAAACAAGAACAGCTACCAGTGGTATTAGTGGTAGGGATTAAACTAGGTTGCTTAAGCCATGCAATTTTAACAGCGGAAAGTATTATTGCCGACGGGTTGAAGATTGTTGGCTGGGTAGCCAACCGAGTGAACCCAGGAACTGAGCATTACGCTGAAATTATTGCAATGTTGGAATCGCGCATTCCAGCGCCTAAGCTTGGTGAAATACCCTATGTGCCAACGGTAAAACGGCAACAAATTGGTAAGTATATTAATGTTGATCCGCTGCTTGCGTCAGAGTAAGCGATGTGAATCAGCCCAAAGGCATCTCTTAGCGAGATGCCTTTTTTGATCAAGCAGGTTATTACCGCAGCTTATTGACGTGGGTTTTCGCGAACTGAGCTAAAACAACAAAAGCGAGCACCAGCAAGTTAGCAGCATAGATGACCACTAGCCACTGTGGCATAGAAAGCGTTAAAAATTGCCATACCACTTTCGAACAGTCACCGTAAGCTTCGAACATCCAAGGTGCCCATTGATTGAGTGGTGCCCAGCTTGGGAAAGTGACAAATAAATCACAAGTGGCAAAAGGAGAAGGGTTGAATTGGTAATCCACATGTTGCAGAGCTAAGGTCAAACCTTTATAAGCACTGGATCCCCAAGCAACGAGTCCAATCCAACGAACAATCGGATTATTGGGTGCGATTAAGCCAAGCAGAGCTGCTCCGCCAATTCCTAGCATCGCCACACGTTCATAAATGCACATCACACACGGTGCGAGCATCATGATGTGCTGAAAAAAAAGCGCACAAGCCTCAAAAAAAACCACAAAAAGAAGTAATAAAAACCAAGATTTTCTCGATTGAGAGAACAGTTTCAGAGTAGAAAAAAAAGTCACATTCAATACCTGTAAAGAATAAAAAGCCCTGATAGTTCAGAGCTTTTTAACTTAGATAAGTTTCATTATCAACCGAATATTTTAATGCCCGGCAGAGATGACTTGAACTGCTTTGGCTGAATGGTGCGTAATCCACCCTAAGTCATAAAAATGCGCAGTCATGGGCTCAACTAAGAAGACAATGCCAAACAGGCCAACTAATGCCAATACAATCGTGTAGGGCAGAGCCATGATGACCATTTTGCCATAAGAAAGGCGGATCAATGGTGCAAGTGCTGATGTTAATAAGAATAAGAAAGCGGCTTGACCGTTTGGTGTTGCTACTGACGGTAAGTTCGTACCTGTGTTAATCGCGACAGCCAATAAATCGAATTGGTCACGCGTGATAACACCTTCTAGTAGCGCTGTTTTGACTTCATTAATATAGACAGTGCCAACGAAAACGTTATCCGAAACCATCGACAAAAGCCCGTTAGCCACATAGAAGAGAGCAAGCTGAGCCCCTTTATCTTCAACATTCAACACAGCATCGATAACTGGCTTAAAGAGTTGTTGATCGATAATTACGGCTACGATGGAGAAGAATACCGCCAGCAGCGCCGTAAAGGGTAGGGCTTCTTCAAATGCTTTGCCTAGCGAATGTTCTTCTATCACACCAGTAAATGCTGTCGCCAAAATAATAACTGAAAGACCAATCAATCCAACTGCCGCTAAGTGCAATGCCAATCCAACAATCAGCCAGACAGCAATAGCGCCTTGGATCCAAAGTTTTGCGACGTCTTGATTGGTTCGATTTTTGCGCTCAGCCGTGTCAAAATCGACCAGAATTTGACGAACGTTAGCGGGTAATTCTGCGCCGTAACCAAATAGCTTCAGCTTTTCAACCAATACACAGGTCAAAATACCACAGAGAAAAACAGGTACGGTTACCGGAGACATACGGATGATAAACTCGCCAAAAAACCAACCTGCTTGATCGGCGATGATCAAGTTTTGTGGTTCACCAACCATGGTCATCACCCCGCCTAAAGCGGTACCTACGCCAGCATGCATCAGTAGTGAGCGCAAAAACGCACGATAGTTTTCTAGGTCATCACGTGTTAGTTCTGAGATATGCTCATCTTGAGTATGGTCATGAGCGGAGCTTGTCCCTTGTCCCGATGCCACTTTGTGATAAATCGAGTAAAACCCGACGGCGACACTGATGACCACAGCAATAACTGTTAAAGCATCCAAAAATGCAGACAGGAAAGCAGCTGTAATGCAAAAGGCGACCGAAAGCATCGCTTTTGAACGAATACCAAGTAGTATTTTGGTGAAGATGAACAGCAATAGCTGTTTCATGAAATAGATACCAGCCACCATAAACACCAGTAGCAGCAGAACTTCGATGTTATTCACAAGCTCATGTTTTACTTGCTCTGCACTGGTCATCCCAATGGCGATAGCTTCGATAGCCAGTAAGCCACCAGGTTGCAGGGGATAGCATTTAAGCGCCATCGCTAGGGTGAAAATGAATTCAACCACAAGTAGCCAACCAGCAATAAATGGGTCGACCAAAAAGAAAACAATCGGGTTGATAATGAGAAAAGCAATAATGGCAACTTTGTACCAGTCAGGGGCTTTACCAAGAAAGTTCTTGAGAAAAGCGCTTCCGAGGGACATCGGCATGGGTAGTTCTCTTACTGTTGAGATGATAGACGCTGTCAGCTTATCTTTAATTCATTATGTGAAGTGGCCAAATAGAACGTGTTAAACACGAAAACAGTATCTATCGGCAATGTTCTAGCGAAACAACAAACCGTTTAGGGATTATGGTTTTACCAAGACACTCCTTGAGTGAGACAAGCAATCCTTACTTCGACCGTCACTCTACTCCGCAAGCTTTTTTAGTCAATAATAATCAGGTTATTGATAAAACACTTACCGATATTTTGGTCAAAAACGCGATCAAAGTTGGGTAAGCATAGCATAAGAGTTGTGAAAAATTCACGCCGAGCCGTATTTTGAAGTGGAGTTAAGGTAATAGGCATCTAAATGACTAAAAAGAGCGAATTTTGCAAGCTTAAATTGATTATTTTAAGTTTATTAATGTGAGTTATATCTCTTTATTTTTTCTACTCTTATGAGTTCTTCCTTTTGAAGAACTGCTAAAAATTACCATTTCATTGACTCGGTATTGTTCATAAACAAGATGATTAAATTAGAGTTTAAGCTCTATTTTGTTTGTGATAACTTCGCGGATGGTTTGTTTCCGATAACGTTCAACTAGTGGTATGATGAGTCCCATTCGACCCAAATAAATAGAAAACTGGATAAGTACTTAATGGTCATTAAGGCAAAAAGCCCAGCAGGTTTTGCTGAAAAATACATAATTGAGAGCATTTGGAATGGTCGCTTTGCACCGGGTTCTATCTTACCTGCAGAGCGCGAACTTTCAGAATTAATTGGTGTAACACGTACAACGCTTCGAGAAGTATTACAACGCTTAGCCCGTGATGGTTGGTTGACTATACAGCATGGTAAGCCAACAAAAGTAAACCAATTTATGGAAACTTCCGGTTTACACATATTAGATACATTAATGACGCTCGATGCTGAAAATGCCACCAGTATTGTGGAAGACTTACTTGCGGCTCGGACAAATATTAGCCCCATATTTATGCGTTATGCATTTAAAGTGAACAAAGAGCCTGCCGAGCGCACTATTACTAATGTTATCGAAAGCTGTGAAGCACTATTAAGTGCCAAATCTTGGGATTCTTTTATGGAGTTATCTCCTTATGCACAGAAAATCCAGCAGCATATTAAAGATGATGGTGAAAAAGACGAATATAAGCGTCAGCAAATATTGATTGCGAAAACCTTTAACTTTTACGATTACATGTTATTTCAGCGTTTAGCGTTTCACTCAGGAAACCAAATTTATGGTTTGATTTTTAATGGGCTAAAGAAATTATATGACCGAGTTGGCAGCTATTATTTCTCTAATCCAGAAGCACGCGAGTTAGCCTTGCAGTTTTACCGTGAATTATTAGCAGTATGTGAAAGTGGCAATCGTGAGCAGTTGCCGATTGTGATCCGTCATTACGGTATTGACAGCGCTCACATATGGAATCAAATGAAAACAACGTTACCGACAAATTTTACAGAAGATGATCATTAGAAAATTCGTTTTACTGTAAAAAAAGCCCGTATGAAACGGGCTTTTTTGTAGGTTAGATATCTTCGTTACCACCCGCTTCTTTAAACCAAGCGGCTAAATGTAATTTTAAATCTTTCAGTTCATCTGGGCCGATTAAGGCCAACCCTAAATCTTCTGCACGAGTAATGTCATTATGGCGGAGTGGGCGAAAGCTCACGAGCATAGCGCGAGCTTGTAGGCCACCAAGCAAATCACGTAATGATTCTAGCTTATAAAGCGTATCATCGCCGTCATCACGCATACCTTTCGTTTTACATTCAATAATATGCAGTTTGTTATTCACCACTGTAGCGACATCGAGTTCATTTCTGACTTCTCGCTCACCTAATTGACGGTAGACTTGAACATTCAAAGAGCGATCTTGAATGGTTGGCATATCATCTTGGATCTGCCTTATTGTACTGTGCACTAATGTTTCTAACCATTCTCCATTGGAAAATCGGCGCGCATCTTCGTTGGCGAAGGTTAAAATGCCATTTTGATAGGTGGCGATTTGTGCTTCGACCAGATCGGTCAACAGAATATGAAGTTCACGATAGCCTTGTTGTTTTTCTGAAAGTGCAACACCTAGCCGCTGCTCTTTGCGGCACGTCGTCGCTAAATAGTTTAATGTGGCTAAACCAGGACCAAGTTCTAATGCATTACTTGCCCAGCGCTCGCCGAGTTCGTAAAGTTTTTGGTCAAGTTGTGGCGGAATATGATGCTCACTAAATTCACCCCGTGCGCCAAAAATGGTTAAGTAGTCTGAAATGGTAATGTGGTCTTGCACTTGGGTATTATTTTGACCATCGGGATAAAGCCAACACAGCTGATCACTGTTCGGTTCGACGACAAAAATAGGCCATTGATAGCTACGGAACACCTCATAAACGGATAATAAACGATGTCTCAAACCGCAACTTGCGTTCAGCTTGACTTCGTCGTATCTGGCTTTCAAATCTTCCGCTAAAAACTGGATAGCTTGTTTGATTGCTGAGGTATTGGAACCTGATGGGATTTCAAAAAACTCAGAAGTGATGTCGCGCTGACTCAATACCGAGTGTAAACGTAAATACATTGATTTTTGGTCTTGATCACCGATGAAGACAATGTGCGAACTTACCGTTCGATTATCAAGCAGGGGAGTAACCAAGCGAATAGGGTCTTGGTCGATAATGCCAACATGAACAGCCATAGATCATCCTCATGTTTGGCTTGCAAAGAGTAGGAGGTAGATAATAATGCGCAAGCCGATAGTTATCATATAACGATGTGGCATCAAAAAAACAAGGGCGACTTTAGATTAAAAGCCGCCCTTGAGACATAATTTACATGTAACTTACAAATGGGGTTGAGTTTGTTAACGGTCACTCATAATGTAAAACGATGGACTAATTCATTCTGCTGATTAGCAAGCTGAGTTAGGTTGGCGCTTGCCTGTGCAATTTGAGACATGGCTTGATAGCTACCATCAGCGATTAAATTAATATCCTCGATACTGCGTGCAATGTCACCGGTTGTTTCACTTTGCTCGGCGGCCGCTTGTGTAATATGAGTACTCATCTGACTGATTTCTAGAATTAACGCTTGGATCTCTTCCATTGCGCTATTCGCCGTTGATGCTTGTTCGACAGAAAGTTCCATATCAGTCATGCAGCTTTCAATAACAGTACTGGCAGAAGATGAGCTGGATTGCAAGTTGCTGATCATACTTTCAATTTCAGACGTCGAATCTGTTGTGCGTTTTGCCAAAACACGAACTTCGTCAGCTACGACTGCAAACCCGCGCCCTTGCTCTCCAGCACGAGCAGCTTCGATCGCGGCATTGAGCGCCAATAAGTTAGTTTGTTCTGCAATATTACGAATCACATCCAAGATAGAACCAATTTGGCTGCTCATCTTTTGTAGTTCACCGACAGCATCAACCGATTGATTTAAGCGAGTCTCCAATTGATTAATAGTAGTGATATTGTCACTCATAATTTTACGGCCCGATTCAGAAGCCGATTCAACTTTCTGCACCATCTCTAGCGAACTTTGAGCACTTTGCGCTACTTCTTGCACTGAATGAGCCATTTCTGTCATTGCGGTTGCCACGCTCGCGGTTTGCTCACGTTGGGTGCTGAGTTGTGACTGTGCTTTTGAAGAGGTGGTTTGGTTATGGTTAGCTGTGTTGGTTAAATTTTCAGAAGCATCATTCAACTGCACCAAAATATGGTGCAAATTATCTGCTAGCGAATTGATGTGGCCACTTAAGCGACTAAACTCGTTGTTGTAACGAATTTCAATGCGTTGTGTCATATCCCCTTTTGTCAGCCCTTCTAGCGTTTTGAGTATACGATTTAACGGCTCACGAACACTTTGCGCAATGTGGTAACCAATTCCTGTAGCCACTAGCACAACCGCAATACCAATCACGATCGCTTTAATAACTCCTTGCTTATAGACTTCCCCGGCTTCTCGCAGAGAGGCATTTAAACCATCGGTCGCAGTATCGTTAAAAGAGTCTAAAATCGTCATTGCTTTATCGACCTCGATAGCCAAATTCGCAATGTTTTCATAAAGGGCTGTTTTCGCTAGTAAGTAACTATTGTGTTGATCAAGCACACCACCCTTTTGCCCAATATCTTGAGAGAACTTTTGGACGAGATCGTCAAAGGTTTTTTTCAGCTCAGGTAGCTGGGTCGATAAGCCTCGGTAAGCGTAGTTGAGGTGCGTGACTGCTTTTTTATTCATGGTGACGGCCTTGTCAACAAAGGCGACATCCGAACTGGCCAAAGCGTCTGAAGTGATTAATTCCGCATCTTTCAATTTAATGAAATAACTTTTCGCCATGACTTTAACTGAAATGCTATTTTGCCCATCGACAAAATCTTTCATTCCTGTGCTTAAATCGGCATGAAGTCTTTGAAATTCACGAGTTGATTTTTGCACTTGAGCTTGCGCCTCAAACATCGCCTGATAATTATTCATGGCTTGTTCTGCTTCTGAAAAGTAGCGGAGTTCCATCTGTTTAAGTTGGCTTATCCGCTCTTCAAGAGAGGGGTTCATTGCACTTGCTTGTTGGAGCTGGTTTAGCACGTCAGCAAAATCTTGTTTTGCTTTAGCAAATTCTGAACGCATCACATTCATGCGATCTTGGTTTTGTGTCGTCAAAAAGTCCTTAAAAGATTTATCGGCAGAAAGCAGTTGAACACTTGTTTTGTTTGACAAAGAAACGAGCGGTAAGGCGGTGGTTGATACACTTTCGAAATTAGAATGAATTTGATTCATTCCTCCCATCATAATGGCGGTCGTTACTGCAAACATGATGATGATCAGTGTGAAACCAGCGTACATTCGCCTAATCACTGAACCCTTCATAATCCTCTCCCTAGAAAAATAGTGTTTTGTTTTAAAAAATAACAAAATAATGAGTATTGTATTGAATGTGAGACGTACATTTTATGACGGGCCTGGCAAAACGCATTTTTTATATTAGTGTTCTGTCATTTATGCTACGCGTACGGTGTTTTTTATTGAGCTTTTGACAGGGTTCACGCATACTCAAATCCAACTACACACCTATTATATTCAGTAGCATTAAGGTCAAATTAGTGTCGGTTCTATCGGTTCTATCGGTTCTATCGGTTCTAGCGGTTGTCGATATGTTGTCGTGGCCCACTTAGGTATTAGCCTTGAACCACTTATCTCGATCTAATGTACTTTGATGTGACTGCGTAGGCCTATTTACTAGTGGAGTATTTCATGGCTGAAGAAACCATTTTTAGCAAAATTATCCGTAAAGAAATTCCTGCAGATATCCTCTATCAAGATGATTTAGTTACCGCCTTTCGGGACATTAACCCTAGAGCGCCTAGCCATATTCTTATCATTCCCAATGCGTTTATTCCGACGACCAACGATGTTGAACCTGAGCATGAAGCGGCTATGGGACGTATGTTTACAGTGGCAAAAAAAATCGCTCAACAAGAAGGTCTTGCACAAGATGGCTATCGCTTGATAGTGAATTGTAACGCTCATGGTGGCCAAGAGGTTTACCACATTCATATGCACTTGGTTGGCGGTCGCCCGTTGGGTCCGCTTTTGATGAGCTAATGCATGGGTCGCCCAGCCACTATTGGGCGCTCGATTGATACGATTAGAGTTAAATATGGAGTATTGAGTGAAGCGTTACGTGCGACATATTACGGTTTTTTTATCGCCTTTTTTTCTCAATGCCTGTGCTAATTTTTCTGCGGGGAACTTGTTTAGTCATTACAGTGCTCAAAATGGCGCTGTCTATCAGTCCGTTAAATCTGGGCAGTATCAAGATGCGGAGAATGAACTTGCGGAATTTGTCGCGGGTGACATTCTGGACAATCTGGAAAAAGGGCGAGTCCATTTTCTTAACCAGAATTATGTAGACAGTAAGCGTAGTTTCGAATTGAGTGATTCTGCGGTTAAAATTCAACAAGATAAGGCATTGATTTCACTAAGTGATACGGCGACAAGTGTCGGTGCGTTGGCTGTGAATGATAACTTGATGGAATACGTTCCTGCGGATTATGAACTCGGTTTTTTACATCTTTATCTCGGTTTGAATTATTTACAGCAGAATGATTTGGATGGAGCTCTGGTTGAGGTTCGGCGAGCGAATCAGGTACAAGAGCAAGCAAGGCTGGCTAGAGAAGCGGAACTTGAAAAGGCGCAAAAAGAGCTAAAATCACAAGGTGTGACACCAAACTTAGGCAGCGTACTAGCAAACTACCCTGATGCAGGAAAAGCTTTGCAGGCGGTGCAGAATGGTTACCTTTTTTACCTTTCTGCTTTGCTTTATGAAGCCTCTGGTGATGTTAACAGTGCCTATGTCGACTATCGACGCGCTTTGGCAGTCACTCCCGATAATATTGAGGTTATAGAGGGGACATTACGCGTTGCGAAACGATTAGGGATGAGAGAAGACCTAATCCAATTAGAGAAACTCTACGGGAAATCTCATTCACTGACTGCTTCTCAAGGTCGTGTGCTTATAATAGAAGAGCAGAGTGTGGTGAAAGCCTTAGATAGCTGGCGTCAATCTTTACCTTTGTATGACAGCAGAGGAAATGGCGCATTGTATTCTCTCGCCTTACCTTATTATCCGAATACACCCGTTGAATCATTTTCATCACTGACGATGAATGACAAAGTACTGACTTCTCATTTTCTGACGGATGTGAATTTAATGGCAAGTCGAAACTTGTCTGAGAAAATGCCCTCTATAGTAATAAGGCAAGTGTTGAGAGTGCTGGCGAAAGATCAATTGCGCAAAGAAGCGGCCAAAGATGACAATGTTGGTAATTTAGTCTTCAACGTTTGGAATCTGCTGACAGAGCAGCCCGATACGCGCAGTTGGCTAACGCTGCCAGGGCTGGTGCAAACGGCTAGTCTGCAAGTCAATGCAGGCGAGCAACGAATAAAGGTGGGAGAGCAAGAATATCAGTTTTCTGTACCGGAAAAAGGCACCACTTTGGTGTGGGTTTCTCGTCAGGGACGTCATTCAACCATCTGGCATAAACAACTAGGAAGATTGTAATGAAAAAGTGGATATTGGGGCTGTTAGTCACATTCTCATTGATTGGATGTGCTGAAAATACCGCAGGATTAAGAGTTGATGGCGCTTCGCAAAAAGTGCTATTTGGCGACAATGTATTAGGTAATCGCTTGGTTGTTGAAGACATTGCAACTAACCAAGTGGATGGTCATACGAGGGGACTTGTGCGTTTAGTGAGTCATTACCAAGGTGACCAAATTATCGAGTACCGTTTTTCTTGGTATGACGATGATGGGCTTGAAGTCAATAACAGACAAAGTCCTTGGAAACAAAAGATCATCAGTGGGATGGAGACGGTGTCGTTGTCGGAGATTTCTGTCAATCCAAATGGAAAACAGTTTCGCGTACAGATCCGTGGGTCAAATAATTAAATTGGGAAAGTAAGGAACCAATATGAACAAAAGTATTATCGCATTGCTAGGACTCGCTGTCATTTTGGGCGGCTGTTCAAATAAAGTCAGCTACGGAGATGCACAATCCGTTGAAACGACGACAGTTGATTTTGGTTCAACAGATTTACAAAAAATCGCGGGGGAAATGGTTGATAGCATGATGATGTCAGGTTCGGTAGCAGCGATTACCCGTGATTCTCGTCCTATCGTGTTTGTTGAGCGAATCAAAAATAAAACCAGTGAGCACATTGATACTGAATCTATCACTGATACCATCAGTACTAAGATGTTGAATTCAGGTAAGTTCCGCTTCGTCGACATGGGTCGTGTTGAAGCCGTGCGCGAACAGCTCAATTTCCAAAATAATGATGAGTTGGTCAACCAAAGTACCGCCATTCAGTTTGGCAAAATGGTTGGCGCACAATATATGCTGTATGGCAACTTGTCGAGTATTGTGAAAAACGCAAGCAGTGATAAAGATGTATATTACAAAATGACGATGCGTTTAATGGATCTTCAAAGCGGCCTTATTGAATGGGCAGATGAAACCGAAATTCGTAAACAGCAGTCAAAAAGTTTACTCGGTTTTTAATCACAAAATCGAGTAATTGAGAGAAGAGGTCCTTATGGCGAGAATGTCTTGGCGTGAAGCTTGTCAGCTTGATCGTACCTTAACGTCGCTAGAAGGATTCTTCTCTGCTCCCCCTGACTACGCACAAACACTGACAGGGGGGTTAACAAACCGATGTTGGAAAATTGTCACGGAGGAACGTAGCTTTGTTTGGCGGCCTAATACGCCGATCACTCAAGCCTTTTCCATTTCGCGTTTTCAAGAATATCAAATTCTCTCTGCTATCGAATCTTCTCACTTAGGCCCTAAGCCACTTTCCATTAATGATCAAGGATTATTGGTTGAATGGATTGATGGCCAATCCCTTACTGGTGGTTTACCTTTCGATTCTCTATTAAAAACACAGATAAAGATCCATAATCTCAGTACAGCACGCATCCCAGTTGCCCCTTTCAGTTTTATCGCTCGGGTTGATCATTATTGGCTACAGCTCAAAGCTGAGTATAAAAGTGAGGACTTGTCGGCTTTATATCAACGTTGGCGCACCGCACCTAACCTTGCTGATGTTGGTCAGACTTTGTGTCACTTTGATTTAGCTGGCTACAATATGGTTAAAACCGATGAAGGTAACCGCGTGATTGATTGGGAATACGCCTCAATTGCCGACCCCCGACTCGACCTGGCTTTAAGCATTGATGTTGCAGAAGAAAAACCATTAGAGGCGGTCTACCGTTATTGTCAATTGCGTGAGATTGTGGGGGTCGATGATTGGGTCGAAGGAGTGGTGGCTTGGCATCCAAGAGCAACAATGATGGCCATGTTATGGTATTTGTTAGCACATCAATTATGGGGTGATGACTATTATCGTCAACAAGCCGAACATCTAAAACGCACATTATGTAGCTAGGATCACTGTTTCGTCGTTTTGTTGCAGTAAATTAAGGTTAAAGTCTTTGAAACCACAATCTTCGTGGTAGATTAAAAACCTCAAGGAGTGGGGAGTTATTATGATTATTTATCTGCACGGTTTTGATTCAACAAGCCCAGGAAACCATGAAAAAGTACTGCAATTGCAATTTATTGACAGCGATGTCCGTTTTATTAACTACAGTACACAGCACCCAAAACACGATATGCAGCATCTTCTAAAAGAAGTGCATAAAGTGATTGAGTTGTCTGATGACCCACATCCGATTATTTGTGGCGTAGGCCTCGGCGGCTTCTGGTCTGAGCGGATTGGATTCTTATGCGGAATTAAGCAAGTGGTGTTTAATCCTAACTTGCATCCGGAAACAAACATGACTGGACGCATCGATCGCCCTGAAGAGTATGAAGATATTGCGACTAAGTGTGTTGAGCAATACAGGGTAAAAAATAAAGGACGCTGTTTAGTAATTTTATCTAAAGAAGATGAAATTCATGACAACAGCAAAACAGCTGCAGAGCTCGAAAACTACTACGATATCATTTGGGATGAAACCCAGAACCATAAGTTCAAGAAAATCTCACAGCATTTGCAAGCGATGAAGGCATTTAAAGAATCAAATTAAGCATCCGTGCATCATAGTTTCGACTGAACGACTCACAATTGTGAGTCGTTTTTTTATGGCCCAATCCCCCTATATCTCGTAGTGAAATAGAGGAATTCTTTGGTTGCACCATGAGTTTTGCTCTATATAATGATTAAATTATAAATATTTTGATAAATATCAAAAAAAATTGAGAGCAAGTCTTAAATTTGCCTAATTTGTGTGTAGTTACATGCATTTATCCTAATGAAACGTGCTGCGAAGATAGCTTCATTTGCTGAACAAGATTTATCTGAAGCAAGCGCATTACTGAGAATTCCTTCAGTGTGAGATTTCACGCTGAATCATGTTTATTTCTTTTTGAGGATTATTGTTGTGACACGAATTATCGTAGTCGGTGGTGGCGCGGGTGGTTTAGAGCTCGCGACTAAACTTGGTCGCACTCTTGGCCGTAAAAATCGCGCAGAAATCACATTAGTGGATCGTAAAGCAAGCCACTTATGGAAACCGTTATTGCATGAAGTGGCAACGGGTTCATTAGATGAAGGAGTGGATGCGCTAAGCTATCGCGCTCACGCAAAAAATCATCGTTTTGATTTCCAAATGGGTAGTCTTGCTGATATCGATCGTGAACGCAAAGTGATTGTTCTTAGTGAATTGCAAGATGAGCATGGTGAATTGTTAATGCCAAGTCGTGAGCTTGAATATGACATTTTGGTGCTGGCAATCGGTTCAACGTCTAACGACTTCAATACTCCAGGAGTTCGTGAGCATTGTATCTTCCTTGATAGCCCTGAACAGGCAAATCGTTTTCGTACTGAAATGAATAATGAGTTTCTAAAACTTCATGCGAAAAATGGTAACGGTACAGTTGATATTGCGATTGTTGGCGCAGGTGCAACGGGTGTTGAATTATCTGCAGAGCTACATAATGCAGTAAAAGAGCTGCGGACTTATGGTTTTGGCGATCTTGATTCAAGCAAACTGAATGTCAACCTTGTGGAAGCGGGTGAGCGTATTCTACCCGCTCTTCCACCTCGCATTTCTAGTGCTGCGCATAGCGAATTAACGAAATTAGGTGTCAACGTTCGTACTGCGACTATGGTCACGCGAGCGGATAAGGATGGCCTAACAACTAAAGATGGCGAAAAGATTCCCGCTCAGATCATGGTGTGGGCTGCTGGCATCAAAGCACCGGATTTTATGAAAGAGATTGCTGGTTTGGAAACAAACCGCATTAATCAGTTAGTGGTAAAAAACACCTTACAAACCACAAGAGATGACGATATTTTTGTGATCGGTGATTTAGCACAATGTACACAAGCCGATGGTTCATTTGTGCCACCTCGTGCACAAGCAGCGCACCAAATGGCAAGCCAAGCGTTCAAGAATATTGTTGCTAAGCTTAACGGGCGTGAGCTCAAACCGTATGTTTATAAAGATCACGGTTCGTTGGTTTCATTAAGTCGTTTTTCTACCGTTGGTAGCTTAATGGGTAATTTAACCAAAGGCTCGATGATGGTTGAAGGTCGTATTGCGCGAGTAGTGTACATTTCTTTGTATCGCATGCACCAAATGGCGCTGCACGGTATGTTCAAAACAGGGTTGATGATGTTAGTTGGCCGTATTAATCGTGTGTTGCGTCCAAACTTAAAGCTTCACTAATATTCCCAGCGTACTGGCCATAAAAAAGCCTCGCCTTTGTTAAAAGGCGAGGCTTTTTTTGTCATCCCACCACCACCGCCTTGGGCGATAGTGGTGGTTATATCAAATTCAAGTTATTTAATGGTACTTGAGCGATAAGTGTTATGTGTTAGCCAACTAGGCTGAGCATTGGTTGGTACTGAGCCATCTTGGTTAATGTTTGAGAAATGGAACGAATGTTGGTTCCAAATTCTCGTTGCATTTTTCCATGGTTTATCAGCATCGGCTGATTCATAAACGTAGACGCCGTGGTTGATTGCGCTTTCTTTTGCATAATCATTTGCGACCACAATAAGCGATGCATTGTTGTTGCCTTCGAGATCCGCCACAACAGGATATTCCCACAAGGTGTTCGACGAGTTAGCAATCGTTGCTAATACTGCTCCCGTGCGCCCATCAAGAATACGGACTCTCAGAAGATCTTGTACGATAACTTCATCAATGCCATCACCAGTGAAATCGTAAGCCGAGACACCAATTTTACCGCTGTTATAGTCATCATTTGCTACAGACCAAACTTTGCTACCTTGTGCATTATACATATCAACAGCATGATAACCTGCATAGACAATACCAATGTTCAGGTAACTATCATTAATGCTTTCCCCAACAACAAACTGAACTGCATTAACGTGTTTTTTGAAGGTAAAGATAGGTTTTGGTTTGCTCCAAACATTTAAGCCTACCAATTGGGTATTGCTTGGGACTGTGTATCGTTCAGTGGTTGCTTTGCTCTTCATGACGGGAACAGCATAAGGAATCGTTTTAGTTTTCCAAACAGGAGCTAGGTAAGAAACTGTTTTGGTATGCCAGCCAAAGAACCAGTAAGAAACTTGTTTTGTTCTCCACTCCAATCCAAGATATGGAACTTCTTTGGTTCGCCACTCTAATGCTGGGTATTTAAAGGCTGAGTCTTTTGAACCTAACGTTATTTTCGAACCATCATTGAGAGTGAATTCCATCTCGAGTACGCCATATGTCCACCACGTTTTATATTTGCCGTAGGTTACATCGACAGAGCGGACTTTGCTTGCATCAATAGTATGCAGTGAACCGCCTTGACCACCCACCATATTACTTGCTGTTGATCCAATAGCGTCAATCAGATCTCCTGAGCGGATTTTAAGTTGGTTGTCATCTGCTATTTTAACTGGATGGCTGTGATGTAAATGGGTATATCCATAAACAGGGGACTTAGCTATTTCATTGGTAGAGTTAGTTGCTGCATTACCAAGGAAATTAGAGATAGCTTGTACACCACCGCCTGGGTTTTCAAGGTTATTAACCTCCCATTTTACTGAGCCGTCATGCTCTAATACGGCAAAGCTACTATTTTGTGCAGAGCCTTTCGAGGCCGGAACTGATACCACAATTTCTGGTTTATTGTCGCTATCTAAGTTGGCAACGGAAGAAAACCAAACCGTATCATTCGCTTGATATTGCCAAGTAAATGAGCCATCGCTTTTATAAAGAGCGCCGTTTGAAAATACTTCTTGGATACCATCGCCATCCGCATCAAAACTGATCGGTGATGGAGCCCACTCTAAACTAAATAGCAAACCAGTATCGTAATTATAAACACCATCGGCAGAGAGAATATCAATTGAACCATCATTGTTTAAATCAGATAGTGAAATTGCGCCAACCGAGCGCCATCCAGAAGCACTCTTCAGGATTTGTTTTTTTATCTGACCTTCATTATCTAATATATTGATGTAAGGGCTGATTGTGCTCGTTGTCACAATTTCAACTACACCATTACCATCAAGATCTGCAACAGCAGGAGAGTAGCGAGCATCGGCTATAATGCCACCATTATCGTACGACCAAAGCTCAGAACCATCGATACCACTTAGTGCCCTAACTAATCCACCTTGCGTATATTTATTACCTTCAAAAGTAATAACGATAATATCAGCGATATCATTCTCGTCGATTTTTCCATCACCATTATCATCATTTAACTGAGCAACGATAGGTGCCGCCATAACTTGGTTAGACTCAGGTTTAAATGAACTGCCTTGCCAAGACCATTTTAATTGGGTGTTTATCTCACTAGGGCTTGATGCGATTGCAATGTTACTTGCTGTGATACTGCCTATTGACAGTAGCCCGACCGCACATAACGAAAATTTAGAAGTCATTAGGTAACATCTCTCTCAGTATGTTTGTGTAAATTCCGATTTAAATTGATGTTGTTAACCTGTGCTCTACTTCAACGATAGGTATTACGGTAAATGAGTCGAACATGGCACAACACGAGATGGGGAGATTATCAAGACTTAATAAGAGGGATTCAATCTTACATGGCTCTCATAAATGAGAGGTCTTAAAAATGAAACACTCACTAATGAAATACATTGTCAGTTTAACTTTTAGAAGATCACGTACCCAAACCATTGGAACGGTCTGTAGGAGGGTTGTGTTATTGGTTTTAATAAGAATAGTTAACAACAGTTAACAACAGAATAGCTCTAACCGGTAAGGATATTAAATCAGTGAGCTAAACTGTATGAGAGATGAATAAAAGAAAAAACGCCCAGGCAGGGCGCTTTGTTAGGCTTTATTCTGCAACGCGGCGAACTTGAATGATCATTCCCATTAATGGATGGTCTAGATAGTGGGTTTCGTTGCTGCGCATACGGCGTTTTTGGTCCATCCGATAGCTCTTTAAAAACTCTTCCTTTTCCACTGTTGGGGAGATGGCTTCTAGGTTTCCAAGTTGAACCTCGGCATTTTGCTCTTCAGGTGTAATGTCTAACTCCAATGGTTTACTTTGGAGCACGATTTCTCGCACACTCGGGGCTTTAAGGTCGAGCGTGGTTTCAGCATAAAGATAGTGCTGTACATAGATTTGTAATTTACCGTCGAGTTCGTAAAGGGGACTCGCGATGTTTTGTTCTAGCACACCGTTTACTGGCGATTCTTCTAGTACTGCCACTTTTTCACTGCCGTCAGTATTGAATTTAGCGGAGTAATCTTTACCCGCCTGAATATGGAAAATCGGTGCGGAAGCTCTGCCTTGATCGCCTTGACGCCAAGCTGTATGCAGTAGCACTTCAAAGCCAGCGTGGTTTTTCAGTTTTTGTGCTTGATCGTTAAGTTGGTAGTCGGAAAAAGGCAGCATTTTCACGCCTTTTTCTTGGCGATAGTTTAAGTCACTAAAACTACCCGCGCGTTGAATATTGATTTCAGGCAATGAGTTAGGCCACGACTCACTGACCTTCTCTGCATCAATTGCACGTTTAAAAATGATCACTTCTATGTCAAATTGCCGTTGTGCCAGACTTGGCATCGAAATAAGCAAAAGTAGGAGTGGGATCAGTTTTTTCATTATGGCTCCATCATTTTTTGTGCGTAATTTATGCTCTAGGCATCAGGTTTTGTTGGAATTCGCTGAGCATACTCGACACAAATTGAATTCGTTCACGTCTATCAGCTAATGGTACAGCAAACTTAAACTTAGTTGGCCCTTCCATTGCAAATTTTTTCGGTTGTGATTGCAGAAGTCTAACCAAAAAGACGGGATTAATGTCAGCATCTGGATAGAACTCAATGTAGCCGCCTTTTTCATGCGCTTCGATTTTCTTCACTTTTATACGTGCAGCATCAATTTTGACTTCAGCAACGCCGAGTAAGTTATTTGCAGCATCAGGTAATTTACCAAAGCGATCAATCAACTCGACTTTGAGCTCGGCGAGCTCATCTCGGCTAGCGACACTCGCTATCTGTTTATACATGGAGAGGCGAGTATTTACATCAGGAATGTAATCATCGGGTAATAGCGCTGGCAAACGCATTTCCACTTCGGTTTGTTCACGAAGCAAATCGTCAAGAGAAGGTTCTCTGCCATTTTTTAATGCTTCAACCGCTTGCTCTAGCATCTCCATATAGAGAGTAAAACCAATTGATTGGATCTGACCGCTCTGTTCATCGCCCAATAATTCACCCGCTCCACGGATTTCTAAATCGTGCGTTGCTAGAGTAAAACCAGCCCCAAGATCTTCAAGAGATGCAATCGCTTCTAAACGTTTCACGGCATCTTTAGTGATGGCTTTAGGATGTGGAGTGAGTAAGTAAGCATAAGCTTGATGGTGAGAACGTCCTACTCGGCCACGAAGTTGGTGTAGTTGCGCTAAGCCAAGGTTATCTGCTCGGTCCATAATGATGGTGTTCGCGGTTGGGACATCAATCCCGGTTTCAATGATGGTTGTGCAAACCAATACATTGAATCGTTGGTGATAAAAGTCGTTCATCACTTTTTCCAGCTCACGTTCACGCATTTGTCCATGGGCGACGGTAATTCGAGCTTCAGGGACCAGCTTTTCTAAATCGGCGGCCACTTTGTCGATAGTTTCTACTTGGTTATGTAGAAAATAAACCTGTCCACCGCGCATGATTTCACGTAATACGGCCTCTCGAATCGTATTGTCATCATGCTGGCGTACAAAGGTTTTGATGGCTAATCGTCGTGCGGGTGGTGTGGCGATAATCGATAGATCGCGCATTCCGCTCATCGCCATGTTTAACGTGCGCGGAATCGGCGTTGCCGTTAGCGTGAGAATATCCACATCAGCACGCATCGCTTTTACTTTTTCTTTTTGGCGTACGCCAAAACGGTGTTCTTCATCAACGATCAAAAGACCAAGATCGCTAAATTTTAGCTCGCTGGAAAGCAGTTTATGCGTGCCAACCAAAATGTCGACTTTGCCGTCGGCGACATCTTGTAGTATCTGCTTTTGCTCTTTCGCTGATTTGAAGCGTGATAAAACTTCGACACGGATCGGCAGGTTAGCAAATCGGTCTCGAAAGTTTTCAAAATGCTGCTGCGCGAGTAAGGTTGTCGGCACTAATACGGCCACTTGTTTATTGTTGTCGGTGCAAACAAAGGCGGCGCGCATGGCGACTTCTGTTTTGCCAAATCCAACGTCACCACACACTAATCGGTCCATCGCTTTTTTCTGACACATGTCCGATAGCACGGCGTTGATAGCTGTATTTTGATCATCGGTTTCTTCAAATGGAAAACCTGCTTTAAAGGTCGCGTATTGACCACGATCCAGAGCGAACTTATAGCCTGGTTTGAGCTCTCGCTTGGCGTAAACATCCAGCAGCTCTGCAGCGACATCGCGAACTTTTTCGGCCGCTTTTCGTCGTGCCTTGGTCCATGCTTCACCCCCGAGTTTATGCAATGGTGCGCTTTCTTCCGCGCCGCCAGAGTAACGACTAATGAGATTCAATGAAGCGACAGGGACATAAAGTTTGGCTTCGTTTTGATACTCAAGGGTGACGTATTCGGTCATCATGCCACCCGCTTCAAGCGTCTGTAACCCGAGATAACGGCCGATACCATGATCAATATGAACAACGGGTTGCCTTGGTTTGAGTTCAGCTAAGTTACGAATGACAGCGTCACTATTGGTGACTTTACGGTCTTTCTTACGGCGAAGAATGACACGGTCACCGAGTAAATCACTTTCGCAGATGAACGCTAAGTTAGCATTGTTATCGATAAAGCCGTGCTCAGATGCCCCTAATACGAGACATTGTTTTTCTTTTGCTTGGCACGCTTGCTGGAAGGTTTCTTTTTCGATAGGGCGCAGTTTTACGCGTTGCAATAGCTCTAGTAATGCTTCGCGACGGCCTTCTGATTCGACGGAAAAAATGATTTTCCCAGTGAAACTCTCACTAAATTGCCGGATGGCGGCTAAAGGCTCTTTATTTTGATGCATGACCGCCAAGTCGGGTAATGCACTGACCGCTAAATTGATCCGCCCTTGCTTTTCTGAAATCGGTTCCACATTGAGTTGTATCTGAGCCACGTTTTTGAAAAGACTGAAAAGCTCATCTTTTTTAAGCCACAATTCATGAGGTGGCAGCAACGGGCGAAGAGGGTCAACTTTACGCTGCTGGTAACGATATTCGACGTCGGTTAAAAACTGGTCAATCGCTGTTTCGATATTTCCTACGACAATTAGTTGGCTTTCTGGCGCGATATAATCGAACAAAGTTTCGGTGTGTTCAAAAAATAGTGGTTGCCAGTATTCAATACCGGCTGGCCAAATCCCCTTTGAGACTTGCATATAGACAGATTCTGGTTCACGACGCGCTTCAAATCGTTGACGCCAGCGGGTGCGAAAATCTTCAATTGCACTTTCTGTGGTGGGAAATTCATGAGCAGGTAGTAAGCGTATCTCACTGATCTCTTCAATTGAGCGTTGATTCTCAGGATCGAAGGTGCGTATGGTGTCGATTTCATCATCAAAAAAATCAATGCGATAAGGATCGCTGCTGCCCATTGGAAATAAATCAAGAATCGAACCTCGGCTGGCGTACTCGCCTGGGCCAAACACTTGATCAACATGACGATAGCCCGATTTTTCCAGCTGAAGACGCAGTTTATCTAAGGAAAACTGATCGCCAGTTTTAACCATCAGGGTATGCTGTAGCAGAAATTCTCGCGGCGTCTGACGCTGCAATATGGTGCTCACTGGCACAATGGTAATGCCTGTTTTCAAGCTCGGTAATTGATACAGGCGCGCGATGCGATCAGAAATGATCTCTTGATGAGGCGAAAAACTATCATAAGGCAAAGTTTCCCAATCAGGAAACAGCGCCACTTCGGCGTCACTAAACTGCTCAATTTCGTGCTGCAGCTTTAAGGCGGTTTGAGGATCAGGTACAGCCAGTAAAGTGTGGCTATTATGCTGGTTGGCCAGCTCTGCAATTGCCAACGCAAGGCTTGCACCACGTAGGTTACCAATGTGTTTTTTGTCGCCCGCGCCAGCAGGTTTAATCAGAGTCAGTAAAGAGTGTGTAGTCATGAGAACGCTTATGGTTTATTTCGGTCTAAAGAGCGTTGACGCAGCAATTTTTGCTGCTGGTACAGTGCGGCTTTAATCAAGAGATCTTGGTCAGTATCTCGCAGTAAATCGTATTTCATCGTGATGAGATAGTGTTGCTCGTCCGCTTGGCAATCAATCACCGAACTATAGCAATAAATAGCGGCTGCAGGGTGGTCCAAAAACAGTTTACAGCGGGCTTGGGTACCAATCTCTAGTGCATTTGGATAACGAAGAGAGAAGCGACTGGCACCAAATGTGCTGGTGATGAAGCGTGAATGTGGCTCATCTTGCTGTGACAGCATAAAGGTTAGCAACAAATTCAGTTTCGAATTTTGAGTATCAAGTAACTGAACGACGTGCTTGAAATCACTATTTTTCAGTTCTAGTCGTGCACTTTCGGTGAGTGCATCCAACTGGCTAAACTCACTGGCCACAATAAATGGGGCAGGAATCTCCGCTTCAAATATTGATTGGGAAGGTAGCATAAATGTGCTGTCTAAAAGTTCAATATTGGTTGTCAGTCCATAGTGAACCGTAAAAAATTCTTGCTCGGTCATAAAGGCATCCTTCTCATCGCTTTGTTGATTATCGTCATACCGGCGAACTAATCAAGGTATGTCCTTGTTATCGAGTCTATTTAACCGATTTTTGGCAAATTAAAGCTACAACCTTCCACCGTTTCTCGTTACAGTACTGAGCATCACTTTTAGGCGGTTTTTCTTATGTTTCATCCTATTTCGGCGTTCATCGGCTTGCGTTATTTACGTGGGCGATCCGGTGATAGATTCAGTCGATTTGTCTCTTATATGTCTACGGCGGGAATAACCATTGGCGTGATGTCACTGGTGACGGTGCTTTCGGTCATGAATGGTTTTGAATCCCAGCTCAAAAATAGAATTCTAGGTGTGTTGCCTCAGGCTGTAGTTTCGCAAAATGGCGATCGCACTTTGCTCACGCAAGATGTGCCTCAATTCATTAGCCAGCTCTCTAGCGCCAGAGCGGCTGAACCGATTGTACGCAGTGAAGCGGTTGTTCAAAGCTCATCGCAACTGGCCGCAGGCTTGTTGGTGGGAATTGAACCTAATCAAAATGATCCGATTGCGGCGCACTTGATTGCGGGTCAAGTGAGTGCGCTCAAGCCGGGCGAATATCAACTCTTCCTTGGCCATTCACTGGCGCGGGCGCTCAACGTGACAATTGGCGATAAAGTGCGTTTGATGGTCACTTCAGCTAGCCAATTTACCCCCTTAGGTCGTATTCCTGCGCAGCGTAATTTTACAGTCGCAGGCATCTTCAATACGGGGTCTGATGTGGATGGACAGCTGATGCTGACGCACATCAAAGATGCAGCGCGATTGCTTCGTTTACCACCAAATACTGTGTCGGGATGGCGGCTCTTTTTTGATGATCCTTTTGTGGTTGCAGACCTAGCTAGCGCACCTTTGCCTGAGGGATGGCAATGGAGTGACTGGCGAGATCAGCGTGGCGAGTTGTTCCAAGCTGTTCGCATGGAAAAAAATATGATGGGTTTGATGCTTGGGTTGATTGTTGGCGTGGCGGCTTTCAATATCATTTCCGCGTTGATCATGGTGGTGATGGAAAAACAAGCTGAGGTCGCGATTTTGAAAACGCAAGGCATGACAGATCAACAAGTACTGGCCATTTTTATGGTTCAAGGCGCGAGTAGTGGAGTGATTGGTTCGCTTGTCGGTGGTGTGTTAGGCGTATTGCTGGCGGATAACCTCAATGGATTATTAGAAAGCATGGGTGTAGCGCTGTTCTCTGTGGGGGGAACGCTGCCTGTAGTGATTAACCCCATGCAAATTATGTTGGTGGTGATAGCAGCCATCACGCTCAGCTTATTCGCGACACTGTTTCCTTCCTACCGCGCGTCATCCGTAAAACCTGCCGAGGCTTTAAGATATGAATAACCTTTTACAATGCAATAACGTATGCAAAACCTACCAAGAAGGGGAGCTACGGACTCAAGTGCTAAAAGGCGTCAGTTTTGGCATTCAAGCGGGGGAGTTAGTCTCAATTATTGGGACTTCTGGATCTGGGAAAAGTACGTTATTACACATTCTGGGTGCACTGGATGAGGCAACCGAAGGTTCAGTGTCGTTTTTAGGTCAGGATTTATCGAGCTTAAGCTCCAATAAACAAGCGAACATTCGCAATCAACATTTGGGTTTTGTGTACCAGTTCCACCATTTATTAGCCGATTTCACCGCTCTTGAGAATGTTGCCATGCCGTTGCTTATTGGTGGCCAAAAAGTATCGCGTGCTAAACAGGCCGCGCAAGCACTGTTAGAAAAAGTGGGGTTGGGACATCGTTTATCTCATCGACCCTCTGAGCTCTCTGGTGGAGAGCGGCAGCGGGTAGCGATTGCGCGAGCGCTTGTCAATCAACCCGATTTGGTGTTAGCCGATGAGCCTACGGGCAACCTTGATCACAAAACGGCGCTGGCGATTTATGATTTGATGCGTCAAATGAATCAAGAGTTTGGCACGGCATTTTTAGTGGTAACGCATGATAGCGAACTTGCTGCAAAAATGGACAGACAGATGCACATGCAAGATGGTTTGCTGATTAATGTGGAGGCATCGTAGATGTTCACCTCGCTCTCTTTAGTGATTGGTCGGCGTTTTAGCATGGCAAAGCAGCGTAATAAAATGGTGTCGTTTATCTCGCTCTCTTCCATTATCGGTATCGCTGTGGGCGTTGCGGTGATCATCGTGGGTTTGTCGGCGATGAATGGTTTTGAGAGAGAGCTGCAGAATCGCGTGTTATCTGTCATTGCACACGGAGAGTTTGAAGGGGTTCAACAACCCATCGCGAACTGGTCGTCATTAGTCAAGCAAGCCGTGCAGCATCCAAAAGTGGAAGCGGCCGCTCCTTATGTAAAATTGACGGCGCTGGCAGAGAAAGGCGCACAACTGAAAGCGATTGAGGTGCGTGGAATTGATCCGCAAATGGAGCGCGCCGTGTCGCGTTTATCTCAATTTGTCTCTTCCGATGCATGGCAAGGTTTTGTCGCAGGTCAGCAACAGGTCATTTTAGGCAAAGGAGTGGCGGATAAATTGGGCGCGGCAGTCGGTGACTATGTCACTTTGATGATCCCCTCTGCGAATGAGAGCGCTAAAGTTCAAGCGCCAAAGCGCGTGCGCGTCAAGGTCTCAGGGCTTTTGGAACTCAATGGCCAAATTGACCACAGCCTTGCATTAGTGCCATTGGCAGATGCACAAGCTTACGCCAAATTAGGAGAGCGAGTGACGGGCGTTGCTATCAAGGTCTCAGAGGTATTAAATGCAACTCAAATTGTAAGAGAGGTCGGCAATACGCTTGATCAATACGTCTATCTACGCAGTTGGCAGCAAAAGTTTGGCTTTTTGCACCGTGATATTCAGCTGGTCAGGACCATTATGTATTTGGTGATGGTGCTGGTGATTGGTGTGGCGAGCTTCAACATCGTTTCAACACTTATGATGGCGGTAAAAGATCGTGCGGCTGAAATCGCCATTTTGCGCACTATGGGCGCGACCGATGGATTAGTAAAACGAATTTTTGTCTGGCAGGGTGTTTTCTCTGGTGTATTAGGCAGTGTGATAGGTGGCGTGTTAGGTGTGTTGATTGCGTGGAATTTAACAGCGTTAATCAAAGGATTAGAACGATTAGTCGGCCATCAGTTTTTGTCTGGTGATATCTATTTTGTCGACTTTTTGCCATCACAAGTGAACCTATCGGATGTGGTGCTTGTCTCTTCGACGGCGATTGTGTTGAGCTTATTAGCTACTTGGTATCCGGCCTCTAGGGCCAGTCAACTGAATCCGGCGTCTGTGCTTAGCGCTAAATAATCTCAACTCGGATTCTTTTCGTGCATCAGCATTGAGCTATTTTTAGCAAACAAAAAGGACCATTTGGTCCTTTTTCAACATCATGCGACATCGTTTTACATGCTCAGTTGTATAGCCAGTCTCAATCTCTTGAAGCTTTTATCTCGTTTGGCGCTTTTGCCAGCTTCTTACGACAGAATAGCGCCATAAACCGTGAATGCCGAAGTAGCCGATTATGGCGGAGATCACTCCACACATCATGCAACCCAAAAGGAATGGCGGACCAATGGTACTCATTTGTTGCATGATAAAATGCCAAGAGAGTTCAAAGTGAAATGGTTGTGGTGGTGTTTGCATTACCCATGCGCCAAGCTTGTAGGCGAAGTAGAACAGCACTGGCATGGTGATGGGGTTGCTAATCCAAACCAAGGCTACAGAGAGCGGTAAATTGACGCCGCACATAATGGCAAGGCCAGCGGACATGATCATTTGACTCGGAAGTGGAACAAAAGCCATGAACAAACCTACGGCGAAGGCGCCCGCTGCTGAGCGGCGGTTCAAACACCATAAATTGGGGTTGTACAGCACATTGCCAAAAATTTTCAATGCCTTCTGACGCTTAATTACTTCATGGTTAGGCATAAAACGTTTGATGAACTTTCTTGGCATCGTGACATGACTCTCTTATCTAATTACTGGACCCTAGCTTCGTTTTCGCTAACCGCCATTTCTGCTTCTTATTGGCCTTGGATGCCAGATTGGAAATGGATTATGCCTCTATTCGCCATTCTTATACTCTCTGTCGGTTATAGAAAACTGCGCTTTCTCTCAGGAGTAACAATGGCTTTAATGGTCATTGTGATCAGCGGGAACTTATTACGTGAGCAGTCCAACACTATTTTTCAGACAGGTTCGGATATTACCATAAACGGACAGGTTAACAGCTTTTTTAGACAAATTACTCATGGTTATGAAGGAACAATTTCGATTCGATCAATCAATGGTCAAACCTTAGGCATTTTTTTGCGGCCCAAGGTGCGATTAATTGCTCCTTTACCGTTGAAGTATGGTGACGTGGCTGAATTCTCCATCACAGTAAAACCTATCTTTGGTCGGTTAAATGAGACCGGGTTTGATGCAGAGGCGTACTCTTTGAGCCAAGGTATTGTGGCTCGTGCAACGGTTAATAATGGACAGTCTTATCGCATTGAATCATTACCAGAATGGCGAGCACAATGGTACCAGAAGATCAAAACCTGGCTCGCTGATGATCCCAATCTTGGTATTTTAATGGCGCTTACGTTTGGTGAGCGCAGTGATATTTCAACGGCACAGTGGAAAGCATTACGAGACAGTGGGCTGATTCATTTGGTTGCCATTTCTGGTCTGCACATTGGCATCGCGTTTGGTTTTGGTTATAGCCTTGGGCTCGTATTGATGCGTTTGCATCATCGCATGGGGTGGTCGCCATTCGTCGTAGGAAGCTTGTGCGCACTAGGCTATGCTTGGTTGGCTGGCTTTACCTTGCCCACTCAACGCGCGCTCATCATGTGTTTGCTCAATGTGGCGATGATTGTCCTCAATGTCCGTATCAATACTTTGCAGCGACTGCTTATGACGTTATCGGCGGTGCTGCTTATCGATCCTTTTGCTGCGTTATCCAGTAGCTTTTGGATGTCCTTTATTGCTGTCTCGGTTGTGTTCTACCAACTTTCTCTACCTCAAACTAATCGATTTTTTTTATGGCGTTTATTGACGATGCAGATTGGGTTAGTGCTGTGTATGCTTCCGGTAACCGCTTATTTTTTCGGTGGGGTCAGTACCAGTGCGGCGCTCTATAACTTAGTGTTTATTCCTTGGTTCAGTTTTGTGGTGGTTCCGGCGATCTTTGTTGCTTTAGTGTGTACGGTTTTGACTTTTGATGGCGCACCTATGGTGTGGCATTGGGTGGCCAAATTACTCATTCCAGTTGATTGGTCAATACATTATTCAAGCCTCAGTTGGTTTCCTATTTCTGGGTCTGTTTTGGCTCTGTTGAGCAGTGCTCTGTTGCTGTTTGTGTTTTCACCGTTGATCTCGCGTTTTGCACTGGCGGTTTACAGCATCATTGCGATGGTTTCTTGGCTCACCATTCCGATAAAAACAGGTTGGCGGATTGATGTGTTAGATGTTGGGCATGGGTTGGCGGTGTTGATCGAAAAAGAAGGACGCTACGTGCTTTATGATACTGGTGCAAGTTGGCAAGGCGGTGATCACATCCAGGCAACAGTTGCCCCCGTGTTAAACAAACGGGGAGCTACGCAATTAGACGGGTTGATTTTGAGTCACTTGGATAACGACCATGCAGGTGGAAGAGCGGAAGTTGAGCGTGTTTGGCAGCCCAAATGGAAACGTGCTAGTCAAACGATAGCGGGTTACCAACCTTGTATTGCTGGTGAACAATGGCAGTGGCAACAACTCTCTTTTGATGTTATCTGGCCACCAAAAACTGTAGCGCGTGCTTACAATCCTCACTCTTGTGTGATTCGAATCTTTGACCAAAATACCGGTTTTTCAGTGCTTTTACCCGGGGATGTGGATGCCATGAGTGAGTGGTTACTTGCGCGAAAAGAGCAATCCTTACAAAGTCATATCCTGCTTGTACCACACCACGGTAGTAGGACATCTTCTACTGTTGCTTTGATTAGTAAGGTTAATCCTGAGGTCGCTATTGCCTCGCTCGCCAAAGGCGGACGCTGGCAATTACCTTCCGCACAGGTTGTTCAACGCTACCAGCAACATGGAGCAAACTGGTTGGATACGGGTGAAGCAGGGCAAATTAGCGTTATTTTTGGCATGCAGAATTATCAAGTTAGCAGCTTGCGTATCTCTCACTCTCAGGCTTGGTATAGGCAGATGCTCCGTAACGAGGTAGAATGAGCGCAATATTTTCTTAAAAACAAAGCATTTCTATGTCACTCAATACTGACGAAACCACTTGGCAAACCTTCAAACGCCTGTGGACCTATATCCGCCTATATAAATCTGGCCTAGCAGTTGCGGTTGTCGCATTGATTATCAATGCGGTCTCTGACACCTATATGGTGTCATTACTTAAGCCTCTTCTAGATGAAGGATTTGGTAATGCGGAATCCGATTTTTTGCGAGTGCTGCCTTTTATTATTTTGGGGATGATGGCGCTGCGTGGTTTAAGTGGCTTTGTCTCCTCGTACTGCTTGAGCTGGGTTTCTGGCAATGTTGTGATGTTGATGCGTCGAAAAATCTTCAATCAATTCATGCACATGCCTGTCAGTTTTTTTGATAGAGAATCAACGGGTGGTCTGTTATCACGTATCACCTATGATTCAGAGCAAGTGGCTGGGGCGACCAGTCGTGCATTGGTCAGCATTGTTCGCGAAGGTGCGAGTATCATCGGCCTATTGACCTTGATGTTTTGGAATAGCTGGCAGTTATCTTTGGTATTAATCGTGGTTGCGCCAGTGGTTGCGATGGGGATTGGTATTGTCTCTAAACGTTTTCGCAAGATCTCAAAAGGGATGCAGACCACCATGGGTGATGTGACCTCTTCAGCAGAGCAGATGCTAAAAGGGCACAAAGTCGTGCTGAGCTATGGTGGACAAGACGTAGAGCGTAAACGTTTTGACCATGTCAGCAATCAAATGCGCCAACAAACAATGAAGCTGGTTGCGGCGCAGTCCACTGCTGACCCTATTATTCAAATGATTGCTTCTTTAGCACTTGTCACTGTGCTGTTTTTAGCCAGCGTTGATTCTATCCGTGCCGAATTAACACCAGGTACTTTTACGGTGGTGTTCTCGGCAATGTTTGGCTTGATGCGACCACTGAAAGCGTTAACGAGTGTTACCTCCGATTTCCAACGTGGTATGGCGGCCAGCCAAACATTATTTGAGCTGATTGATTTAGAAATCGAGCGCGACACTGGCCAGTTTGAAGCCGAAAAAGTACGTGGTGACGTTAGAGTTCAGGATGTGACCTTTACTTATCAAGGTAAAGAAAAACCAGCGCTGTCTCATGTGAGCTTTGAGATTCCTCAAGGTAAAACGGTCGCGCTTGTTGGGCGTTCTGGCTCAGGGAAAAGTACTATCGCGAGCCTCTTGACTCGTTTTTATGATGTCGATTCAGGTGCTATCTATCTAGATGATCATGATATTCGCGATTATAAACTGAAGAACTTGCGCACCCACTTTGCGCTGGTTTCGCAAAATGTTCACCTCTTCAACGATACCATTGCCAATAATATTGCTTACGCGGCAGAAAATGAGTATACGCGTGAGCAAATTGAGCACGCGGCTAGGCTTGCTCATGCCATGGAGTTTATCAATAACATGCCTGATGGCTTGGATACCATGATTGGTGAGAATGGAGCCAGTTTATCGGGTGGTCAACGTCAACGAGTAGCGATTGCACGAGCGTTATTACGTGATGCACCCGTACTTATCCTAGATGAGGCGACTTCTGCGTTGGATACAGAATCTGAGAGAGCGATTCAATCAGCACTTGAAGAGCTACAAAAGAATAAAACGGTATTGGTCATTGCGCACCGCTTGTCGACGATTGAAGAAGCCGATGAAATTCTAGTGGTCGATGAGGGTGAAATTATCGAACGTGGTCATCATGCTCAGTTAATTGCACAGGATGGGGCGTATGCCCAACTACATCGAATTCAATTTGGTGACTAATCAGTGATTGAAAAAATCTGGTTCGGACATCACACAGCGTGTTTTTTGTTGTGGCCACTGTTGTGGCCACTGAGTGTCTTGTTTCGGTTGGTCAGTCAAGCACGTAAGCGAGCATTTCAAGCGGACAAAAAAGAGCGCTATAAAGCTCCTGTTCCTGTGGTGGTGGTGGGTAATATTACCGCGGGTGGTAATGGTAAAACACCGTTGGTTGTATGGTTAGTGGAAGCTTTACAAGAACAAGGTTTCAAACCAGGAGTTGTTTCGCGTGGGTATGGTGGTAAAGCTCCGATTTATCCATTAGTGCTGCAAAGTGACACGCCAACCACTCACTGCGGTGACGAACCTAAATTGATTCACCAGCGCACGGGTGCTCCGGTTGCTGTTGCACCAAAGCGCTCACAAGCAGTGCAAGCCCTGCTTCCGTTGGGTGTTGATGTGATCATCACTGACGATGGCCTTCAGCACTATGCATTGGAGCGTGATCTCGAATTTACAGTCGTGGACGGCGTTCGTCGCTTCGGTAATGAGCAGTTCATGCCTTTAGGTCCGTTAAGAGAGCCACTCTCTCGGTTAGCGGAAGTTGATTTTATTGTGACTAATGGCGGTCAAGCTCAATATGGCGAATTGGCTATGCACCTTTCACCTAGCTTAGCCGTTAACTTAGTGACCGGTCAGCAAGCGCCAGTGAGCCAGTTACCTGCATTAGTGGCTTTTGCTGGCATTGGTTATCCCACGCGCTTTTTTAATACATTAGAAGCTTTAGGTGCAAAGACGGTATTGACCCAAGGTTTTGCTGATCACCGAGAGTATCAATATTCAGAATTAGAGGCGCTTGCGCAACATGGAGCAAACGTCATCATGACAGAAAAAGACGCAGTGAAATGTGCGGCCTTTGCACAAGAAAACTGGTGGTATCTCCCCGTTTCTGCGCAATTTAGTTCGCCAGATGAAAGGCGTATTTTGGACAAAATAAAAGAGGTAATGGAGTCATATGGATCACCGTCTGCTTGAAATTGTAGCTTGCCCTGTATGTAAAAGTAAGTTGACTTATGATAAAGAAAATCAAGAGCTTATTTGTAAATTAGATCGTTTGGCCTACCCAATAAAAGAAGGGATTCCTGTGTTGCTTGAGCCAGAAGCGCGCAGCATGACGATGGATGAGGGGCGATAATGGCTTTCACCGTTGTTATCCCTGCTCGTTATCAGTCAACTCGCTTACCTGGCAAACCTTTGGCTGATATCGGCGGTAAACCCATGATTCAGTGGGTTTATGAGCAAGCGTTACAATCGGGAGCTGAGCAGGTCGTTATTGCTACTGATGATGCTCGTGTTGAAGCGGCTGTCCATGCGTTTGGTGGCAATGTTTGTATGACATCATCACATCACGAGTCCGGTACTGAGCGTTTAGCCGAAGTGGTGAAATTAATGGGCATTGCCGATCACCACATTATTGTTAACGTACAAGGTGACGAGCCACTCATTCCACCGAGCATCATCAAGCAGGTCGCTAACAATTTAGCCAACAGTAGCGCGCCGATGGCGACTTTAGCGGTTGAAATTACTGATCAAGCTGAAGTGTTTAACCCTAACGCGGTTAAAGTGGTAACAGATCAAGAGGGTTACGCGCTGTATTTCAGCCGTGCGACAATTCCTTGGGATAGAGACAATTTTGCAGCTGGTGGTCAAACGGTGATTCAGCCATTGCTACGTCATATTGGTATTTACGCTTATCGGGCTGGTTTCATCAATACTTATATCAACTGGCAACCCAGTGTACTTGAGAAAATTGAGTGTTTAGAGCAGCTTCGAGTACTGTGGTATGGTGAAAAAATTCACGTTGCCGTTGCTAAAGAAGCACCACCTGCAGGGGTAGATACACCAGAAGATTTAGAGTTAGTGAGAGCGATAGTAAGCCAACGTTAGCTAAAAAAGGAGCAATTATGCTCCTTTTTATCACCGAGTTAATCACGGTTTTATGCGTGCCATGACCTGATCTTTTACGATGAAGTGATGATAAAGAGCCGCTGCGATATGACCACCGATAACAGTCAATACAATCACCTGCATTACTTCACCGTGTAAAGTTTTCCCTATGTTATAAAGCCAATCACTCTTACCTATCAATGAGGGAATAGTATCGCCTGCCAGAGTTAATGTCCGACCTTTTCCTGCAAAACGAAGATAACCACTGATTGGAACAAGCAATGTAAGGAGGTAAAGGGCAGCATGCGCTCCATATAGCAGCTTCTGCATAAGGTCACTTTCATACACTGGCGCTGGTGCTGTTGTGCTTAGTTTTACGGCTAAACGAATCATCGATAATCCAAAAACAGCGACTCCAAACCATGCATGTAAGTTCAGCCATAACACTCGCATTTCGCTACCTTTATCGGAGAATGAACGAAATGAATCGCTTAGAAACAGCAATACGAACAGTAATGCTATAACCCAGTGTATAGCGATGATGATTTTGTTGTGCTTCATTAGTTAAATACCCTTATAAATATTAGTGATTTTATTTAAGCAAATATTTAATGAATGAAATGTGAACAAAGCTGTAAGGATGTATTACAAATATTTTTTTAATAAAAAATGCGCAACGAATGAGGTTGCGCATTATGAAGTCGATATTTAAGGTAACGACTTGTTCTTATGTGTCACGTTCGCCGTGTGGTGGGCAAGTCGCTAAAATTTCACGTCGGCCACTCTCTTTGACTTCCTCTAAAATGACATCAAACCCCCATAAACGGTAAAGGTGTTTTAGTACCTCATGACAGCTTTGATCTAAAGGAATTCTATCGTGTGGAACGTGTTGAAGCGTCAGTGAACGATCACCACGTACATCCACGTTATAAACTTGAATATTCGGTTCTAAATTACTGAGATTGTACTGTGCCGCAAGCTTTTCACGGATGGCGTGATAGCCAATATCATCGTGAATGGCACTAACTTCAATAAAATTCTTGCGATCGTCATCCACAATGGCAAACAGCTTGAAATCGCGCATTACTTTAGGTGAAAGATACTGACTAATGAAGCTCTCGTCCTTAAAGTTGTGCATAGCAAAATGAAGCGCATCTAACCATTCTGTGCCAGCAAGCTCAGGAAACCATTCCCTGTCTTCATCGGTTGGCTCTTCACAAATACGTTTAATATCTCGGAACATAGCAAAGCCAAGTGCATATGGATTGATGCCACTAAAATAGGGGCTGTTGTAAGAAGGTTGTGCGACGACACTGGTGTGGCTGTGTAGAAACTCAAGAATGAATTTCTCAGAAACAAAACCTTCATCATAAAGGTGATTCAAGATAGTGTAGTGCCAGAATGTGGCCCAGCCTTCATTCATCACTTGCGTCTGTTTTTGTGGGTAAAAATATTGGCTTATTTTCCTCACAATACGAACGATCTCCCGTTGCCATGGCTCAAGCAGTGGCGCATGTTTCTCAATGAAATAAAGAATGTTTTCTTGTGGCTCACTTGGAAAACGAACTTTAAGATCTTCTTCTTTGGTTTTTGCTTTGGGCACGGTGCGCCACAGTTCATTAACTTGTGATTGTAGATAAGCTTCGCGCTCTTCTTGACGTGCTTTTTCTTCTGCTATCGATATTTTTTCAGGTCGTTTATAGCGGTCAACACCATAATTCATTAACGCATGGCATGAGTCGAGCAGCGATTCGACTTCGGGTACGCCATATTTTTCTTCGCATTCTGAAATGTAGTTTTTGGCAAACAAGAGATAGTCAATGATAGAGCTCGCATCCGTCCAAGTTTGGAAAAGGTAGTTGCCTTTGAAAAACGAGTTGTGTCCATAGCAAGCGTGCGCCATCACTAAGGCTTGCATGGTGACGGTGTTTTCTTCCATCAAATAGGCAATGCATGGGTCTGAGTTAATCACGATCTCATACGCGAGCCCCATTTGGCCATGTTTGTAACCTTGTTCCGTTTGAATAAATTTTTTGCCAAATGACCAGTGGCTGTAATTAATCGGCATGCCAATGCTGGAGTAGGCATCCATCATCTGCTCGGAGGTAATAACTTCAATTTGATTAGGGTAAGTATCGAGACGATAAAACTCAGCTACCCGGCGTATTTCAGTATGGTATTTCTCCAAAAGCTCAAACGTCCAGTCAGGTCCGTCTGGTAACAATTTGCTCTTGCGTTTTGAAGTACCTTTCGCTTTTGTTGTCATTAGTATGCCTCCCTAAGCTGTTTCCTTTTGGAATAGCTCCCTAAATACAGGGAATATGTCATCCACGGTGCGAATGTTTTTAATCGCAAAATTGCCAAATGAGGGTTGTAATTTTTCGTACTCGTGCCACAAGGTTTGGTGTGAGCGACGAGTGATTTCAATATAAGCGTAATACTGGCAATATGGCAGAAGCTTATTGGTGAGGAGTTCTTTACAACGAGGCGAATCATCAGCCCAGTTATCACCATCGGATGCTTGAGCTGCGTAGATATTCCATTCGCCGAGAGGGTAGCGTTGTTCAATGATTTCATGCATTAATTTCAGTGCGCTAGAAACAATCGTGCCGCCGGTCTCTTGAGAGTAGAAGAACTCGTGCTCATCCACCTCTTTGGCTTGCGTATGGTGACGAATAAACACCACTTCGACATTTTCATAAGTGCGAGTTAAAAATAGATACAGCAACACGTAAAAACGTTTGGCAATATCTTTAGTCGCTTGATCCATTGAACCCGACACATCCATTAAGCAGAACATAACAGCTTGGCTCGATGGAATGGGGCGCTTTTCAAAGTTTTTGAAACGCAGGTCAAACGTATCAATAAACGGCACACTTTCAATTTTTTTACGCAACGCTTCGATTTCTTGTTTAAGTCGCTTCTCTTCTAATACTTGAGCGGGCTCTCTATTTTGAATGCGCAGTAACTCTTCTTCTAATTCCCCCATTAAACGACGTTTTCCCGCTGTCATTGCGGTGCGGCGAGCTAGTGATTGTTGCAAAGAGCGAACTACAGCAATGTTCGACGGTACACCTGCCGTTTTGAAACCCGCGCGATGAGTTTTCCATTCTGTAATCTTATTGATTTGATTTTTTTCTAGATTAGGCAATTCCAGATCTTCAAACAGTAGATCAAGATATTCATCTTTAGAGATTTGGAAAATAAATTCATCTTGGCCTTCGCCATCAGCACTCGCATCACCTTGTCCTGAACCATTGCCTTGTCCGCCACCTTTAGGTCTCTCAATTTTATCACCAGTAATAAACTGGTCATTACCCGGGTGAACCCGTTCTTTCAGGCCGCCTTTTCCTTGATGAAACACGGGTTCTTTGATGTCGTGATTTGGGATCGACACATCTTCGCCAGACTCGGTGTTGGTGATGGAGCGACGATTCACTGCGTCTGCAACAGATTCTTTGATCTGCTCTTTATGACGGCGTAAAAAGCGTTGTCTATTGACCGCGCTTTTGTTTTTACCGTTCAATCTTCTATCGATAAATTGCGCCATGAGTATCCCCTTGAAAACGTCACCTTTACGTTAGCCATTGTTCGTATGGCTAACGCATGTACAGGTTTTGGTTTGCTTGAAGTTAAGAAGATTTACGGACGCGTAAATACCACTCAGACAACAGCCTTACTTGTTTTTCTGTATAACCTTTCTCCATCATACGAGCGACAAAATCGTCGTGTTTTTTCTGATCATCCGATGAGGTTTTGGCATTAAAAGAGATAACAGGAAGTAGCTCTTCGGTATTTGAGAACATTTTTTTCTCAATGACGGTACGCAGTTTTTCGTAACTGGTCCAAACCGGATTTTGTCCATTGTTGTGCGCTTTCGCACGCAGTACAAAATTGACGATTTCATTTCGGAAATCTTTCGGGTTACTAATGCCTGCTGTTTTCTCGATTTTTTCTAACTCGTTATTGAGCGATGAACGATCGAAAAGTTGGCCAGTTTCAGGATCACGATACTCTTGGTCTTGGATCCAGAAATCAGCATAAGTAACGTAGCGGTCAAAAATATTTTGACCGTATTCAGAATAAGATTCCAAATAAGCCGTTTGAATCTCTTTACCAATGAACTCGACATAACGAGGCACTAAGTAGCCTTTTAAAAACTCCATATATCGTTCAGCGATTTCTTGAGGGAACTGCTCGCGTTCAACTTGCTGTTCGATGACATAGAACAGATGAACGGGGTTAGCCGCAACTTCCGTTTGGTCAAAGTTGAATACGCGCGACAGTATTTTAAAGGCAAAGCGAGTCGATAAACCAGACATACCTTCGTCAACACCTGCGTAGTCACGATACTCTTGATAGCTTTTTGCTTTTGGATCGGTATCTTTTAGCGTTTCACCATCGTAGACGCGCATTTTGGAGAAGAGTGACGAGTTTTCCGGCACTTTTAGGCGCGAGAGGATACTAAATTGACCAAGTAATTCTAGTGTGCTTGGTGAGCATGGCGCTTTGGATAGTTCGCTGTGTTCAAGCAGTTTTTGGTAAATTTTCACTTCTTCCGAGACGCGTAAACAGTAAGGGACTTTAACGATATAAACCCGGTCCAAAAACGCTTCGTTGTTTTTGTTGTTACGGAATGTCTGCCACTCTGATTCGTTTGAGTGCGCTAAAATCATGCCATCAAAGGGTAGGGCGGATAACCCTTCTGTCCCGTTGAAGTTTCCTTCTTGCGTGGCGGTTAAGAGTGGGTGAAGCACCTTAATTGGCGCTTTGAACATCTCAACAAACTCCATTAACCCTTGGTTGGCTTTACAGAGTGCACCGGAATAGCTATATGCATCGGGGTCATCTTGCGAGAAATGCTCGAGTTTTCGAATATCCACTTTCCCAACCAGTGACGAAATGTCTTGGTTGTTTTCATCACCGGGCTCTGTTTTTGCGACGGCAATTTGATCGAGAATTGAAGGTCGTACTTTGACGACTTTGAATTTGGAAATATCGCCACCAAACTCGTGTAAGCGTTTGGCCGCCCAAGGTGATGTAATTGAGCGTAAATAGCGTTTTTCTATCCCATATTCCTGCTTGAGGATTTCGCCATCTTCAACCACATCAAACAGGCAAAATGGGTGGTCATTGACTGGGCTACGAACGCCATTTGCAGACAAAACATAAATAGGCATTTGTTGCATTAAAGCTTTGAGTTTCTCCGCCAGTGAAGATTTACCGCCACCAACTGGACCGAGTAGATAGAGAATTTGTTTTCTTTCTTCTAAACCTTGGGCAGCGTGTTTGAGGTAGGAAACAATCTGTTCTATGGCTTCTTCCATGCCATAGAAATCCTCAAAAGTTTTATAACGAGAAATCACCCGGTTAGAGAAAATGCGACTCAATCGGGGGTGTTTTGCTGTGTCTATCAGCTCAGGCTCACCAATCGCCATTAACAGCCGCTCTGCTGCATTGGCATAAGCACTTTTATCTTCTTTACACAGAGCTAAAAACTCTTGCAGTGATAGCTCTTCATCCTTGGCGGCTTCATAGCGTGCCTGAAAGTGGTCAAAAATACTCATAGTGAATTCCCCTCTGAAAACTGTCTAACTGACAACACCGCTTAAAAACACAAATTAATAACAATTTAAGACTAGTCCGAGTTTGACAATTTTGCTTAACAATTATGTGTTTATTTAAATTTCGTGACAGTAATAACGTCGATCAGGTTGAACTATTTAGTGTATGAATATCAAGAGTTCGAGGGATAAGTTGGTGTTGGAGTTAACAACTGCGAGGGGGAATGTAAAAAAGACGCAGTGTCTGCGTCTTTTCATCTTTCGTCAGCCTACCTTGCTAGGTATTAAAATTTAGGCATTAAAAATTTGTGTAAATTCTGCGGTTGACAAATGGTATTGGCGAGGACAATTACGCCAAGCCGTTAACATTCGACGATATTTATCTGACATTGGCATTTGGCTGTTGAAGTGGTGATCGGCTTTATCAAATTGTGGGTAAAGCCCTTCAGACTCAACCAAGAAACGCACGTAATGAACGCGTTGTGACTCTTTAGCGATATCAAACCCTAAAAAGTGCAGGCGGCGCTGATCCACATTTTTGCTTTCTGCATCGGAGAGCATTTTGTGTGATTCTTGCATAGCGTGATACATCTCCATGATGTCGATCACTTCGCGGCACTCCGCTTCGGTCAAGCAGCCAAATTCTTTGTTGAGTTCTCGCATTTGCAGTTCATAACCACGTTCTACAATGGTTTGTAACCGCTTGTATTTTTTGGCGTTGTTGGGATCCATCTGTGACATCAAAAAATACTGATTAGATAGAATCAGTCGTTGAGCGTTGGTCATTTCCATGAAGGTAGCCTCACTAAATTTTATGTTCTATTTGATGGCATAAGGTTAACAGCAATTATCGACAATGAAACATGATCTCAACACGGATTTAATATGGAAAGCATAAAATGTGTGCAATTCTTGTTACTTTTTGTGTAAGTGGTTATAGATATAATCTTTGTCGGAAAAGACACGCAACCATTCTGGCTTAAATACGGATAGTATCGCTAACGCCATACCATTGAGCAGCCCTTCTGGGAAAGCGAGTAAAGGAACAAAAATTAGGTAATTATCGCGGATGACTTGCCAGTCATGTTGCCCAAGAAGCAATTGATAAGCGGTGTTAATGGCCAAATGCAGGCTACCCGTCAGGCCGCCATTTAAAAAACCAGCCACAAAAATAAACACAAAAATATTGCGCGGTAGATAATGATAACTCAAAGCAAACAAAGCATAACTAACTAGGATTGGCAGTAGCGATGATAGTAGTAAGTATTCGGGGATGTTAAAGAAGGCCAGTTTACCGACCGCCGCCAGTGCGAATGTAACAGGAATAGTTATAACAAATGCGCAGCGCCAGCCAAACATCATCGTGAGGGTTGTTAAACCGAGAAAATGGATAGGCAATCCTTCGGTCACTCCGGCTTGAGCTAACCACAAAAGAAAAAGCGCAAAAGAGGCAAAATAGGTGAGATGCTGAAAGGATTTCTCGGCCTTAAACTTTGTCCAAAATGAGTATTTAAAATCGCGAAGGGTCGTTAACCCAACAAGTAGCAGGAGCAATAGCACCGCAAGTTGTTCCAGCTGCATGGCTAGCCTCTCTATAAAAATACCAGCATTATGCTGGCATTTTTATGGTTATTAAATCAAGCAATCAATATTTTATGTTTGAGTGATACTGAGCTAAGATCCCAACGATTTTGTCCATGGTCTCTTTTGACGGCGGATTCACACCTTCTAATGGGTATTCTAGCCCCATTGCTTCCCATTTATGAGCGCCCAATTTGTGATAAGGCAGCAGCTCTACTTTCTCGATGTTATCCATATCTTTAATAAAATCACCAAGCATATGAGCCGCTTCTTCGTCATCAGTGTAGCCAGGAACAATCACATAACGGATCCACGTTTTTTTACCTATGGTGTGTAAGTAGCGCGCGAAATCTAAGGTTCGCTTATTCGACACACCAATAAAATCATGGTGGATCTCATCTTTCATGTGTTTGATGTCTAACATCACTAAATCAGTGGCATCGAGTACTTCATCAATCACGTCTGTGTGCTTGCGAATATAACCGTTGGTATCTAAGCAGGTGTGAATGCCCTCAGCTTGCGCTGCGCGGAATAAATCACGAACAAATTCAGGTTGAAGCATAGCTTCACCGCCTGAGCAGGTAATTCCGCCGCCAGAGGCTTTCATAAAATGGCGATAAGATTTTGCTTCGGTAATGATTTCTTCAACAGTCACTTCCTTGCCTTCATGGGTGTCCCATGTGTCACGATTATGACAATACATACAACGCATTAGGCAGCCTTGCATAAAAACAATGAAGCGAATTCCAGGGCCATCTACCGTGCCACAAGACTCAAAAGAATGAATACGACCAGTTGTTGACATCAGTTCATCTCGAATAGGTTATTTGCCCGTTATTTTATTACAAATGGTAGGGATTAAGTAGGGTTAATGTGCAATTGCCGCCGCATATCCTAAACCATATGTTGTGGCTCAAAATGAGTGTCATGAAATTCTGCACATTGACTACACTGTATAGAAATAAGAACTCGTTGAATGCGATAGGGTTTAAATAAGGAATAGTTCATGGATGTACAGTTTTCTCAAAAGCAAAAAATCAGTCTATTTTTAGTTATCCTTTGTGTTGGTTTTTTAGGTTTAGGGATTTATACCGCAAAGAGCTTGATGGGAATGGATGAACAGTATCGCTCCAGTGGCGAAGTGGCATCCGGTTCTGTGGCGATATTTACTACTCAAGCAAATTTGTTGTCGCTTGCATCAGAGCTAAACAACATGCAAGGCAATCAGGTCAACTCGATTTTGAATAAATTGGATCAGTTGATGGAAGAGGTGAATGCTAATGTTGCTTTCCTGCAAAAGACCAATTTTGCTCAAGAAGGGGAAGTGTTGCTCAAGGCGGCCAAACAATTTGACCAATTTTTGCGTCCTTGGTTGCAAGTGAAATCAGAAGTGGGTTTCAACGTTAACGAAGGTAAGCTGGGTGAGCTGAAAACGTTGGCCACCACGATAGAGAAAAAGATAGATGAGACGGGGATGGTTACAATCAACTCGGATTTTCAAGCCATGGTTAAGGCGCAGCAAAATTATTTATTAGAACCCACGGAGCAAAACTTAAAACTGTTTAATCGTGCTATGGCCAGTTTCGTCAATATGTCTGATTCTTATTCGATGTTGGATCTGTATGAAAAAGAGATACAACAATTTAAACAGGCTTTTTTACGTGTGAGTGAACTGTCTCAGCAATTGCAAGTGATGGAGAAACAAAGAGGCGATACAGAGGCGCAAGTTAAGTCGGTGATTCAAGATATTTCAACCAAGCTTTCCGCGTTGAGTGAGCAATATCAGTTGGCCGCAAAAACGACCGCATCGCAAACACAGTGGTCTGTATTGGCGGCCTGTGCGTTACTTGCCATATTGACCATTGCTATTTTCCTTACCTTTAGTTTTTCTCTTTCTCGTTCTTTGTCGCAAACAATTCACGTGTTGAACAATATCTCGCGTGGCGATTTGTCACGCCGTATGCCGATGACGAATAACGAAAAGGACGAATTCAATCAACTGGCATTGGCCATTAACCAAAGCTGTGAAAATTTAGGGAAATTGGTGAGTGGTGTGCAGAAAAGCAGTGAAGCCTTGTCTGGTGATGCCGCGTCACTGAATGTTGGATTAGACACTTTGGTGACAAATCAATCTGACGTTTTGGGACAAACGCAATTATTGGCATCGGCCACAGAAGAGGTCAGCGTGACGACCCAAGAAGTCTCCAATTCATTGGAGTTCGTTGCGGAACTCAGCAAATCTTCTATGCAAAGCGCAGAAGAGGGAGGAAAAGTGATTTCCGTTGCTATTACGTCACTGGTTGAGGTTGGTAAAATCCTAAGCTCGGCCGCAGGCCACATTCATCAACTTGAACAAGCTTCTGCAAAAGTAGACTCGGTGATGGACATCATTAATGGTATTGCCGAGCAGACTAACTTATTGGCACTCAATGCCGCAATTGAAGCGGCGAGAGCGGGAGAGCAAGGTCGTGGCTTTGCTGTTGTTGCTGATGAAGTTCGAAGTTTAGCGGTAAGAACGGTCAATGCCGTGGCCGAAATTTCCGGCACGATTGATACTATGCAAAAGGAAAGTGCGGAAGTAATCACTTATATTGCGCAATCTGAGCAGTCTATGCAGAGTGGGCAAGAGAAAGGTAATGAGGCGATACAGGCCATCGCGCAAATTATCAAAAAAGCAGATGAAGCGGCGAATAAAACAGAAGCCATTTTTGCATCGATTCGAGATTTGGCGACGACTAGCCATTCAATGGCGGATAATATGATACAAATATCTCGAGCCATGAAAGCCTTGGAAGAGAACAATGAACAGTTAAGAGCAATCAGCCAGATTGTGGATAAACGCTCTAGCAGCCTAAGTGTAGACTGCCAAAGTTTCACCATATAATTTCAGTTTGCTAAACGTTAGAAAAAAGCAAAAAGAGAAATATTACCGACACCGTGAATGGAGTTTTTATCTTCCTTATACTCAGGTGTGTTTGCGGTGAACGTTAAACTTGCACCGACTTGTTGAATATACCAAGCCGCACCAACTACGGCGGTCGCCTGAAGATTTTCCAAGTTAACTTGGTAATATTCAGATGGGTGATCCAATCCGTTTAAAGGCCTATCTCCTTCGATGGTAATGTCATTGAAGCGATAGCGTCCTTCTACACCTCCGAATAGAAACCATCCAGTATCCGAGGCACCAATCATCCCTGCCGATAAAGGGTTTTCTGCACTGATTTGAGCACTGCCAAAGTTACCCGCAAGATCGGTCCCCCAACGCATCATAAAACCTGTGGAGAGATCACTGCGAAAGTTACCTACATTGACCTCTGAAACGTTGGAAAGCTCAACGTCAGTTCCTGCATAGCTGCGGTATCGTGTCAGATTAAAGTGAGACAGATAACCCACGCTGCCGACGATTTTTTCCTCTACTTGGTAGGCCCAACCATTGGGTTCGTCAGATTTAGTGATGCTGTGCACTAACTTTTGCGCTTTCTCAGAAAGCGCAGCATCTCCGGTGGTTCCAATGGTTAAATTTGCCCGCGTGGCTTGTTGGGGATGCAAACTAATATAGTTAAGCTCGGTGTGTAAATACCCAGCGTAAGGTCGTTCATTCGGCTCTGGTTTGGTGAGAGAAATCTCCGAAGGAGTCCACATTTTGTGGCCAATGCTGATTTCCCATTTGTCCAATGGGGCCGCTCCCCAAACAGAAAGGCTGAGTGGTTTAGCCCACCAATATGGAGCAATCGCCCCTGAGGTGTAGCTTAAAAATAAACCATTGGTGTAGTCGCGATCTACGCCAAATACGCCATCGTTATCGAGGTTAAAAGCAACCGTTGCGTGTTGAGAGGCCAGCGCAGAAGCACTGAGTAACGTCAATGGAAGAATGTGAAATAGCTTCATACGAACACTGCAGAGTATAGACAAGCCCTAATCATATAGGAAAGATGCGCTATTCAGTTGATAAATAGGCAATTGAATCAAAATAAATGTGGTAAGCGTAACATTTGTGGTCGATGCATTGCGCATTTTTGATTTCTGAGTATAAAAAAAGCCCCACTCATCGAGCAGGGCTTAACTATTTTGCTAGTAATTTAACTGAAATTATAGCGATTCAGTGAAAGTACGTGCAATAACGTCAGCTTGTTGTTCAGCAGTCAGTGAGTTAAAACGCACAGCATAGCCAGATACACGAATGGTTAGCTGAGGGTATTTCTCAGGGTGTTTAACCGCATCTTCTAAAGTTTCGCGATTAAGCACGTTCACGTTTAGGTGTTGGCCACCCTCAATGCCTGCTTCATGGTGGAAGTAACCATCCATCAGGCCAGCAAGGTTTGCACGTTGACTTGCTTCTTCTTTGCCTAACGCATTTGGAACGATAGAGAAAGTATAAGAAATACCATCTTGTGCATCAGCAAACGGTAGTTTCGCGACTGAAGTTAATGATGCTACTGCACCTTTTTCGTCACGGCCATGCATTGGGTTTGCACCCGGTGCGAAAGGCATACCAGCACGGCGACCATCAGGTGTGTTACCTGTTTTCTTACCATATACCACGTTTGAAGTGATGGTCAGGATAGACTGAGTTGGAATTGCATCACGGTACATCTTAAGTTTACGGATTTTGCCCATAAACGTAGAAACAAGTTGGCATGCGATGTCATCAACGCGGGCGTCATTGTTACCAAATTTAGGATAATCACCTTCGATTTCGAAATCGATCGCTAGGCCATCTTCGTCACGAATTGGCTTAACTTTTGCATATTTGATTGCAGATAGAGAGTCAGCAGCAACAGACAGGCCAGCAATACCACATGCCATCGTACGTTTAACGTCACGATCATGCAGTGCCATTAGCGCGGCTTCATAGCTGTATTTGTCGTGCATGTAGTGAATGCTGTTTAGTGCGGTCACATATTGCTTCGCCAACCAATCCATGAAGTGGTCCATTTTTGCCCACAGTTCGTCATAGTCAAGATACTCACCTGCGATCTTGTCCATTTTAGGGCCAACTTGGATTTTCAACTTCTCATCAATACCACCGTTGATGGTGTAAAGCATGGTTTTAGCAAGGTTTGCACGCGCTCCGAAGAACTGCATTTGTTTACCTACAACCATTGGCGATACACAACATGCGATAGCATAGTCGTCAGAGTTCATGTCTGGACGCATTAAATCATCGTTTTCGTACTGGATAGATGAAGTATCGATAGATACTTTTGCACAGAAACGTTTAAAGCCGTCAGGTAGCTGCTCAGACCAAAGTACAGTGATGTTTGGCTCTGGAGAAGGACCCATAGTGTATAGGCTGTTTAGGAAACGGAAGTTAGAACGCGTAACGAGTGTACGACCGTCAAGACCCATACCACCCATTGATTCTGTTGCCCAAATTGGGTCGCCAGAGAATAGTTCATCGTATTCAGGAGTACGTAGGAAACGAACCATACGCAGCTTCATTACGAAGTGGTCGATCATTTCTTGAGCTTGTACTTCAGTGATTTTACCCGCTTCTAGATCACGTTGGATGAAGATATCTAGGAAAGTCGAAGTACGACCTAGCGACATTGCCGCACCGTTTTGTGATTTAACAGCAGCTAGATAGCCGAAGTAAGTCCACTGGATAGCTTCTTGTGCAGTTTCTGCTGGGCGAGAGATGTCAAAACCGTATTTTTCAGCCATTTTTTTCATTTGGCCAAGTGCGCGGTGTTGTTCTGCAATTTCTTCACGAAGTTGCATCGTTGCCGTTAGATCTTCGCCGTTCTCAAAACGCTCTTGTAGAGAAGTGAATTGAGCAAGCTTATCCTTCATTAGGAAATCAATACCGTAAAGTGCTACGCGACGGTAGTCACCAATGATACGGCCACGACCATAAGCATCAGGAAGGCCCGTCAGAACACCAGACTTACGACACGCTAGGATATCAGGAGTGTAGATATCGAAAACGCCAGCGTTGTGAGTTTTACGGTATTCTGAGTAGATTTTTGAAATCATAGGGTCAAGAGTTCTACCGTATGCTTTGCAAGAACCTTCAACCATACGCACACCACCGTTAGGGATGATAGCGCGCTTAAGTGGTTTCTCAGTTTGTAGACCCACGATAGTTTCAAGATCTTTTTCGATGTAGCCTGCATCGTGAGCAGTGATGGTAGAAATAACGTCAGTATCGAAATCGACAGGGGCCTTAGTCGCGTTTTCCTGTTTGATACCTTCCATTACTTTAGCCCAAAGCTTGTTTGTCGCTTCAGTACCTTCAGAAACTAGGAAAGATTCGTCACCTTCATACGGCGTATAGTTCTTTTGAATAAAATCACGAACGTTAACTTCGTTTTGCCACTCACCTGCAACAAAACTTTCCCAAGCTTTAGCAAATTGCTCTGCCATGACATACCTACCTTTTTAGTAGAAAAAACACGTACCGTCTTCACCGTTGAGCCAGTTATCCTCGAAAGGAGCAGTACACTCTATTAATACAATATCTATATTCACACTATTCAATTATCTGAATATAGATATTGTGCTTTTAAGCCTTGAATGCAAGATTAGACTAAAATTTTTTTGCAAACCTTAAACTAAATCAATAAAAGTTAAATTTTTCAAATAAAGTTTGGGTAGTGCGAGCACTACCCAAATTCGTATTAGTCCAAGCTCATTATAGCCAAGCTTTTAAACCGTATTGGTTTTCAAGCATACCAACCGCAAGCATAGCAATTAAACAGATGATCAGCACACCACCTGGAATGATGATTTTATCGATAAAAGACAGCTTTGATGCACGTTCTTTGTCGCCAATTAGGCCATTGTTATCGAGTAGCATGGTCAATGCCCACGCTAGAACAGGGTTCACCACAGCGCTACCAAAGATACAGATGCCCGCTGCTTGTGAATCTTTTGTGTTTCTTACCATTTGCATACCCGCTTCTAGTAAAGGAAGAAATACCCCTACTAATAGAGCAATACGCATCACTGGAGGCCAAACCGCTACGTCCATAGGGAAGCCAAGGATAGCAATAGTCATGACCAATAAACCTAAGATGATGGCACCACCAGGAATTGGGCGTTTAGCAATCGCCGCTGGGATCATATACGTTCCCCATGACGATGTGATATTACCACCACCAAGTGCTGTACCTACCATTTGACGAATTGAACACATGGTCATTGTGTCATCAACATCCATCAGTACTTTTTCAGTTCTCTTTGGATAGTTCAATTCTTGGAAAATTCGGTGACCAAGGAAATCTGGTGACCACATCGCAACGGCCAAAATAGCAAAGGGCAATGAGGCGATAAAGTGTTCTACTGTTGGCAAACCAAGCATCCAACCTTCAGTGGTTGAGCCCCACCAGTAAACAGGATTAAGGTTAGGTAAGCCCATTTGAGTTTCAAATTGAAGATCAAAGCCAGTACCGAATAAAAGCGCAATCGCAAGCCCTGTCATTGCACAGACAGGAATTGCTAACCAACGCATGTTGATTTTTGCAAGAAATGCATACAGCACAATATTGACACCTAAAACCACTAGGCCAACGTAACCTAAGCTGCCTGCGGCGACATCGGCCGATTGCAAACTGGTAGCCCAAGTTTGGATAGAACCAATTTGGCTCATTGTTCCGGTAAAGCCGAGGAAGATAAGCAACCCGCCTGCGGTTCCCTCGGAGGTTAGATTGACCAGTTTCGAGCCTCCTTTAAAGTAACTTAAGAGAAGACCAAAAACGCCAAGCAAAATTGCCAATGCCAAAGGGTGTGCACCGGCTAATGCGATTGAGCCGATAAGAGGGATCATTGGGCCATGGTTGCCAGCTAAGTTGGCTTTTGGGTTTAAGAAACCAGAGGCAATAACACAGAAGAAGAGGGCAGGAAATAACATCTCTACACGTGCAACTTCAATCGCGAAGTCTTTACCTAGATGAATGTGATCCCATGCTTGGGTTAGGCCATCAGCCCAAGACATCATTACCGCTGAGTACATGGCGATGATGCCGATTGTGCCCGCGATGGCTGGTACAAAATCTTCAAGTTCAAAACGGAAGTCACGACCAGGTAAGTTCAAACCAAAGCGACGGGGCTTCATGATTTGCAGTTCGTGGTCTAGGTAATCTGAACGGCTTGCAAACTCAGATGCTGGACGATGCAGCTCTTTATAGCTTTTCGTCTCGATTTCTGAGCGCTCATTGTTGACTACGTCTGGCATAGATTCCTCATATTTTTAAAAGTTAGTAATTCGTACTGAATCCTAGTAATCCGCGAAGAAGCGGTAATGTTTTTAATTGAATATGTAGCACATCTCATATGTGCTTGCATAACAACAACTAAAAAAGAGAGTGTGGTCATTTATACAACCTTATCTTTGCTCGCGAGTTTAGCTTGCTTATCCTTTAGGGTGATTGATCTTGATCACTTTAAGAATAAATGTGAAAGAAAACTACAGCAGCCTAATGAAAACGGGGGGTTGAGCCGTTACTTGCTTGAAATAAGTTTTCACATTGTGATGTTTGTAAAAGAGTTTCAATGATATTAATGACCTTAAATATCCTATGAATCTAGGTGTACTTTATACATAAATAGGTTGTCTATCTTTAAGTAAATGTTAACAAAATGAGTTAACTGTTAATTGCTTGATGTGCCATTTATATGCGCCATATGGAGAAGTATTGGCTAAAATGTGAATTTTTAATCAGATAAAATAACTAAATATCCTTATTTTCCAGGTTAATAATTTGTTGCATGTTTTCGGTGTGAATGCTAGTTTGTATCAAAAATGGGAGTTGGAATACTCTGCAGTAGCAAATACAGGGAGTTAAGCGCATGACTGATGTACCGGCGCTGAATATTAAAGAGCTGCACAAAACCTTTGGTCAAAACGAAGTACTAAAAGGAATCTCGCTAGAAGCTCGTAAGGGTGATGTGATCTCCATTATTGGTTCTTCTGGCTCGGGAAAAAGTACCTTTCTTAGATGCATCAATTTACTTGAAACACCAACCTCTGGTGATATTTGGGTCAATGGTGAACTCATTCAAATGAAAAAAAATCGGCAAGGTGAAGCTTCACCTGTGAGTGAAAAGCAGGTGCAACGAATTCGCTCACGCCTTGCTATGGTATTTCAGGGATTTAACCTTTGGTCGCACATGACGGTGTTAGAAAACGTTATTGAAGCACCAATTCATGTGTTAGGAGTACCGAAAGCACGAGCCATCGAGAGTGCTGAGGTGCTGCTAAAAAAAGTCGGCCTGTATGAACGTAAAGACTATTATCCTGGTCACCTTTCTGGTGGGCAACAACAACGTGCGGCGATTGCTAGAGCGTTGGCCGTGGAGCCAGAAGTCATGCTGTTTGATGAGCCCACTTCTGCACTTGATCCTGAATTGGTGGGTGAAGTGTTGGGTGTTATGAGAGACTTGGCAGAAGAAGGCCGTACTATGCTGGTAGTGACTCATGAAATGGCCTTTGCTCGCGATGTTTCAAACCATGTGATGTTCTTGCACCAAGGTTTAGTGGAAGAGCAAGGAGATCCAGCCATCCTGTTCACCCAGCCTAAATCTGAACGGTTAAAACAATTTATATCCTCTATTTATTAATGTGTTCATTATGTTGTGGTATTCGTCACGACATAAATATTAAGCAAAACCAACATAAACATAGCATGATAAATAAGTAAGACCTCAATCACAGGAGTATGGAAATGAAAAAGTGGTTATTAGTTGCAGCCGTTGCTGCTAGTGCAATGACTGGTATGGCCCAAGCGAAAGAATGGAAGACGGTTCGTTTTGGTATAGAAGGGGCTTATCCTCCTTTTAGCTGGACAGAGGCTGATGGATCTCTCAAAGGTTTTGATGTTGATATGGCCAATGCGTTGTGCAAGGAGATGAAAGTGGAATGTAAAATCGTTCCACAAGACTGGGATGGCATTATCCCATCACTGCTCGCACGTAAATATGACGCGATTATTGCAGCCATGTCGATTACCGACGAGCGCAAGAAAAAAGTCGATTTCACTGGTAAGTACGCATTAATTCCCAATAAATTTATCGCCAAGAAGGGAGCCGCGTTGGATTTTTCTAAAGAAGGTCTAAAAGGGGTGAAAATTGGTGTACAACGTGCAACAACGCACGATAAGTATCTTACTGATAATTATGGCGATGCAGTTGAAATTGTCCGCTATGGTTCATTTGATGAAGCCTATCTTGACCTAGCCAATGGCCGTATTGCGGCAGTATTGGGTGATGCCTCTGCATTGGAAGAGGGTGTGCTTAACAAAGCGGGCGGCGAAGCGTATGAGTTCGTCGGCCCATCATTAACCGATCCGAAATGGTTTGGCGATGGTTTTGGTATTGCGGTTCGTAAACAAGACAAAGATCTCACTCAAAAACTTGATATGGCGATTAAATCTCTTCGTCAACAAGGGATTTACCAAGAAATTGCGACCAAATACTTTAATTACGATGTATACGGTGAATAAGCTGTAACATCATATCTTACCCATATAATTAGAAGGTGAGAGTGGGCCGAGCATATGAATATGTTTATCGATCACTCTGTCATTAGGGCTGGTTAGCTCAGTGACGCCACCTTCTCAATTATGATGGGAATCCATTGATTCTTAACGGCTGGATCCTAGTTCCAGAAGTACCCAGCCGTTAAATTCTCCAGGGACTAGGGATGAATTATGTTGGACCTACACGGATATGAAGCCTCAATTTTGAAGGGAGCGGTGCTGACCATTGAAGTTGCCGTGCTCTCTTTATTACTTGCCATGTTACTTGGCATGCTAGGTGCGCTAGCTAAGCTTGCACCTTACCGTTGGGCAAGAGCCATTGCCACTCTTTACACGACCATCATTCGCGGTATTCCAGACCTTGTGTTAATGATGCTTATTTTCTTTGGCGGTCAAATATTGTTGAATAATAGCCTTTATTCAATCAACGAATGGCTAAACAATTGGTTTATGGCAAGTGACCCGAGCCATGAATGGACCGCTTATCTCCCCGATTATATTGATGTTAGCCCTTTCATTGCTGGAATACTAACCATAGGTTTCATTTTCGGTGCCTATATGGCTGAAACCTTTCGTGGCGCTATTATGGCGGTTGATAAAGGAGAGATGGAAGCGGCGAAAGCGTATGGTATGAGTTCTACCTTAGCATTTAGACGCATTTTGCTTCCTCAAATGGTTCGTCATGCATTGCCAGGGTTTGGTAACAACTGGTTGGTATTGCTCAAAACGACGGCACTTGTTTCCATTATTGGATTAGAAGATATGGTCAGAGTCAGCTCACTCGCGGCGGGTTCGACAAAAATGCCATTCACCTTTTATATGGCTGTCTCAGTGATCTTCCTTTTCTTTACCAGTGTATCAACCGGTTTTCTCAAATTGGTTGAGCGCAAGTTCAGCATTCACACGAGGTAAATATGGATTTTTCCCTTATTGCTCAAAGCCTACCAATTTATTTTAGTGGGCTATGGACAACGGTTTGGCTGGTGGGGTTGTCGTTAATCATCGGTTTGAGCTTTGCCATCCCCTTAGCGATTGCTAGAAATAGCCACAACTATTTGATTCGTACTCCAGCATGGGCTTATACCTACTTTTTTCGTGGTACACCGTTATTGGTCCAGCTTTATCTCATCTACTATGGAATGGATCAATTTTTCCCGGTGAAAGATACCTTATGGGAAAACGCTTGGTTTTGCGCGTTGGTTGCTTTTGTTCTCAATACGTCCGCCTACACGGCTGAAATTATTCGCGGCGCGATCAATGGGTTGCCGAAAGGCGAAGTTGAAGCGGCGAAGGCATACGGAATGAGTACTTGGAAAACGTATCGACGAATTATTCTACCGAGTGCGTTAAGGCGTGCACTGCCCGCTTATAGTAATGAAGTTATCTTCATGCTTCACGGTTCGGCGGTTGCTGGTATTGTTACCATTATGGATTTAACGGGGGCTGCGCGTTTAGTGAACTCTCGTTATTATGCCCCATTCGAGTCATTTTTAACCGCAGGTTTGTTCTATATGGGCTTGACCTTCATTATTTTGTTCTGCTTTAAACAGGCTGAAAAACGCTTCTTAGCTTATTTGCGCCCATTAAGCTGAAGGGCTGCGAGTAGCAATTTGTTGTACCGAGTTTGTTTCTATAATCAAGGCATAGATTAAAATAAGAAGCGCGCTGAATGCGCGCTTCTTATTGGCATGTGACTTTCTGTTCCTACAAAGAAAAACTGGACCAAATTGGCGCGTGATCAGAAGGTTTTTCTATTCCTCGAAGTTCATAGTCGATGCCGACTTCTTGGCATTTTTTTGCTAGGTTCGGGGTCGCTAAAATGACGTCGATTCGTAGCCCGCGGTTATCATCAAAGCCGCGTGAGCGATAATCAAACCACGAAAATTGATCATTTACATCCGGATTTAACTGACGGAATGTGTCAACAAAACCCCAGTCTATTAAAGTTTGTAACCATTCACGCTCTTCAGGTTGGAAAGAGCATTTTCCCGTTTGCAACCAGCGTTTTCTATTGGCTTCACCAATCCCAATATCCAAGTCGATAGGGCTGATGTTAATGTCTCCCATCACAATTATTTGTTCGTCAGGGGAATGATGTGACGTTAAGTAACCCATTAGATCTTTATAAAACTGACGCTTATAGGGATATTTTGTTTCATGGGAAATATTCTCCCCTTGAGGAAAATAGCCGTTGAGTATGGTTGTTTTTTGGCCGTTGTCATCTTCAAAAGTGGCCATAATCATGCGTTTTTGATGATCTTCATTATCGCTAGGAAAGCCTTTCTGTACTGAAATGGGTTCCTTTTTGCACAACATGGCGACGCCATAATGTGCTTTTTGACCATGAAAATAGACGTGGTAGCCCATGGCTTCAACATCCTCAAGAGGAAAAGCGTCATCGTGTACTTTGATTTCTTGAAGTCCAATGACATCAGGTTGATGCTTATCAATAATCGCTTGCAGTTGATGAAGGCGAGCTCTCAAACCGTTGATGTTAAAACTGATGACTTTCATAAGGGATCCTTAAGATGAGTTGTGCGCAAGATGTTACCATTTCAAGGCGCAAGGACAAGACGAAAAGCGAATCAATTGTAATACGTAAACTTTTTGAATAGTCAGAAAGGATATTTTTATTAACATTTATGTAAACTTACGATTGATCTCTCAAGTCAATATGCTCTAATTAAAGTCGTCACCATTTCGTCTGAAAACCCTATTAGCGCAGCATAAGGATGTAGTATGCGAACACTTTCGGTTCAATGGAAAATAACCCTTTTAGCCGGCCTTTGCCTGTTAATTACGTCATTGTCTCTCATTGGTTTTTCTGTTTATAACGCAGTGAATAACCAACAAGCAATAAAACAACAAAGTTCAGATTCTGTGATCAATAAATCGCAGCAGTTATTAGAAACTCGGGCGCTGCTCAATGCCACCGAAGTATCTGAATATCTCAGTGAAGCCATGTATCGGGCTCAAATGCTTGCTGATACGGCCTTGTTTTTCAAATCAAATACCGAAGAAAATTTTGGTGAAAGCGAAGCGTTAAGGACATCTTTAGATGAAATGGTTCGCAAGACGGTAGTCAATTATCCCAATGTTCAGGGGGCTTATCTCGTCTTTAAGCCAAATTTGCTCGATAGCGAGGATGACAACTACCAGAATGCTGACTATGTAGGCTCAAATGAAATAGGTCGATTCGCTGCATACTGGATAACGTCCTCCAATGGTGAAAATGTGGTGGCAAATGTATTAAGCGAAGTGGCATTGAAGGATGAAGGAAACAGTGAGCGTTTCGCCTGCCCGTTAACAACAGCTAGTGCATGTATCTCATCGCCTAAAATCGTGATTCAAGACAATGGAACGTTTCTTACTTCTTCTCTCTCTGTGCCCATTTTGATTGATGGCGTTGCGATTGGCTTTTTTGGCATCGATTTAAAACTTAGCCCACTGGTAGCGATTGCACTGAGTTCAGATCAAAGTCTATTTGGTGGTAGTGGTAAGGTCTTTATTGTCAGCTTAAATAACACGCTTATTGCGACTGATGAGCGTGAATTAACCTTAGGTGCGCCACTGGCTGATTCAGTTTTGACTACAAAGGAGATTGCCAATCTTCTAGCCGAGGGTAAAGTCCATTCTCAATGGAATTCAGATCGGCAGTGGTTGTCTGTCTTTGCTCCCATTCAGGTGGCGAACCAGACTTGGGGCGTGGTTTTTGAAATGCCGACATCGAGTGTGCTAGCTGATGCCAATCAACTGGATCAGATCATTACTCAACAGGTAGAGAATGGCGTTAGAGCGGAGCTATTAGTCGGCGCATTGCTAGTCTTTTTAGGGCTCGCAATCATTGCGTTAGCTGCAACCCAAATTGTGAAACCTATTCGAGCGGTCGTGGAGCGGTTACAAGATATTGCTTCTGGCGAAGGGGATTTAACTCAGCGGCTTGTCATCAGTAGTCATGATGAAATCGGTGATTTGGCACGCGGCTTTAACCAGTTTTTAGACAAATTACAGGCTATCATTCAGCAGATCGTAGAAAGTGCGAACCAAGTAGCTCAAACGACTGAACAGGCACGGCAGTCTGCCGTACAAACGCGTAGCCGTAGTGAGTCTCAATTTAAAGAGATGGATATGGTGGCGACTGCCTCTGAAGAAATGACACAAACAGCAAGTCTCGTTGTGCAAAATGCCGAGGCTGCGGTGCAAGCTGCTTCACAAGCTAATCACTCCGCACTGACTGGGCAGGATGTCATCCGTGCCTCTGAAGCTGAGATGCATAAGCTGGTGGTGCGAATGAGTGATGCGGTGCCTGTTGTTGAAGAGTTGGCTCAAAATAATATCAATATTACCGAAATTTTAACGGTCATTGAGGGAATTTCACAGCAAACCAATTTGCTCGCATTAAATGCGGCTATAGAAGCTGCTCGGGCCGGAGATCAAGGGCGAGGGTTTGCTGTTGTCGCCGATGAGGTACGTAATTTAGCCCAGCGGACTCAGAATTCTGTGGGTGAAATACGCAAAGTGATAGAAAAAGTCCAACAAGGTACTGAGGGCGTAGTTGAGGTGATCCAGCAAGGAAACGCGTTAGCAAATGGAACTGCGATGCAAGTTCAAAAGGCCGTTGCTGAATTAGAAATAGTGTTTGAATCCATCTCAGCAATTAACGATATGAATAGCCAGATTGTAAAAGCGGCCCAAGAACAGCAAGCCGTCTCTGGTGAAGTCAACCTCAACCTATCCAATATTCGTGATCTTAGCGCGCAGATATTGACACTGGTCGGTGAATCAGAATCGGTTGGTGCTCAGATAAGCCAACTCTCGGCCAAGCAACAACAGTTGGTTGGACAATTTAAAGTCTAACGGCTGGAAAGAGTAAGAAGTAGATGTTTGCTTCTTACTCTCTCGCAGTATCATCCAGTTTACGCAATAAATCCTGCTGTACGATTTTCAGCGCTTCAAGTGCGGTGTGTGGTTCAATCTGATTGGTTTCTAATAAATAGATGAGATCGACAGCGAGCTTTATCTCTTCAGACGCACCGTCTAGCGGTACAGTAGGATCATTCATGTTATTGGTTTTTCTCCCTGAACGTAATTTGTTTTTCGATCTTAGCCTTAGCTTCTTGGCAACGCTTGAGCCGCTGCTCTACGGTCAATAACGCTTTTTGTGCTTGCTGCTGACTAACAGTAGAAGTTTGCTTGAGTCCGAGTTCTTTTTCTCTCACCATATCCATCAGCCTCCGCTCCCATTCTTGGTGCTGGGCCAGCTCTTGATATAACGCATTGATCGGTTTGCGATAATAGCTGCGATGCTTGGGCTCACTTTTTCTGATCGATACTGTCGATATTTCGCGTTGGATTGCCGCAATTTGTGCAAGCAGTCGATCGGTTAGATATTGAGCTCGTTGACTGGTTAGCCGTTGGCTCTCTTGTTCGCGCATGATGGAGTCAAAGGTCGCTTTTGCTTCCATAACACAAGGGATTAATAAGTGCGCTTTACAGTGGAACAGGCGCTCATCAAATAGAGCCTGATGGTGTTCACCACGAGTTCGGTCAACACTGGCGGCTTGTTGTTTCAACTCTTCAATTAAGGACTTCAATTGAGAAAAATGGTTCATAAGCCTGCAAACCACGCATCATAAGTCAGCTTAATTACAAGCACACTGACCACACTCACAAACACCGGACGAATAAATTTAGCGCCGAAACGAATCGCTGAATGTGCGCCAACAAAAGCTCCAGCCATCAAACAAACTCCCATAGTCAGTCCCAGCACCCAGTCAATATGCCCCAAAATGGCAAAGGTAACCAATGACGTTACATTACTGGTAAAATTCATCGCTTTAGCAAGGCCAGAGGCCAATAAAATGTTGAGTCGGTATAACGCCATCGAACTGACTGTCCAAAATGCGCCAGTCCCCGGCCCTGCCAGCCCGTCATAAAATCCAAGTATCAAGCCTTGCGCATACTGCTTTTTGTGAAGTACAGGGCAGGGAGGCGGGCTGACATTCTGGTGTGCATGTGGTGTTTTATGCCATATCGTATAGATAGCGGCAGCTAGAATAATGAGCGGCAGCACTTTTTGTAGCCAATCGGTGCTGATCGCATCGACAGCAAAAGTACCTATGGTTGCGCCAATTAAGGTGGCAATGAAAGCTCTGACCCAGCAACTTGGTTGAAACAACTTCTTCTGATAGTAGGTTAATGCGGCAGTTGATGAGGCAAATGTTGCCGCTAGCTTATTCGTTCCTAGTGCGATGTGCGGCGGAAGACCGATCGATAATAACGCGGGTACAGTAAGCATGCCACCGCCGCCAGCGACTGCATCGATAAAGCCAGCAATAAAAGCAACAAGCGCCAACACAATCAAAGTGGTTGGCTCAACAAATTCCATGAATAAAATCGGCCCTGAGTAATGAGATGAAAGGGCGTAGTGTTAAGCCCTAGCTAATATTCTATTGTTCTTTTAAATGGAGGAAGCGAGTCCAATAATGATTTTCCGTAGCGTTTTGAAACGATTCTGCGATCGAGAATCACGACTCTACCAGAATCACGCTCTTTGCGCAGCAATCTCCCGACGGCTTGGATCAGCTTTTTGCTGGCTTCAGGAACGGTTATCTGAATAAAAGAGTTTCCGCCTCGCTTCTCTATGTATTCGGCGTGAGCTTGCTCAACTGGAGAGGTTGGTACGGCAAACGGAATTTTTGTGATCACCAGATTCTCCAAAAGTTCTCCTGGTAAGTCTAGCCCTTCCGAAAAGCTACTGGTGCCAAACATTACGCTCGTTTTACCACACTGCACTAGCATTTTATGTTTATTTAGAATTTCTGTGCGTGATATTTCACCTTGGACTTGCAGCGCCCAGCCTCGTTTAACAAAATCTGTTGATATTTTTTCAGCCACTTCGCGCATTTGCCAGTAAGAAGCAAATAGCACTAAATTAGCTTTGTTTGGCTGAATAAACTCAGCGAGACGCTCTACCAGATAATCAGTATACTCTTTCGCTTGCGGTTCAAAACGCATTGCTGGAATGAGTAACTCGGCCTGATTTTGATAATCAAACGGTGAAGCGAGTGCTAGGAAACGTGTGCCATCTTCTGCCTTTTCACTGATCCCTGCTTGCGAGCAAAAGTAGCTGAACGAGTTAAGAGCTCGCATCGTCGCGGAGACTAAGATTGCGCCTATGCAGCGGCTCCAGATCTGTTGATCAAGTTGCCAACCAATTTCTAGCGGTGAAACGTTAACAATGAAATCACCTTCACGTTCAGGGTGAATTTCAAGCCAACGTGCCAAAGGGGCTCCTTTTTCTCGCTTGGGCTCCGCCATAAGCAACCATACTTGGGCAAGGTTCTCTAAACGCTGAATATAAAAGCCTAATTCAGTCAGTGCTGGTTCTGCCAACCGAGCAGCGAGTTCGCCTTCCTTAACTCGTTCAGCAATCAAGTCCGCAATTTTAGCGACGGATTGATTGGCTTTTTGAGAGAGCCGCTTCAGGGTTTTAGACTCTTCTTCAAGCCATTGTGGCAGTTCTCCATGCTCAAAACGGTATCGCTTTTCTTCAAATTGTTCGGGTACAAACTGCTTTGTCAGTTGGCTCAAGCTTGGGATAAGTTGTTGCAGTGTCTCTTGCAGTTCGTTACGAAAACGTGCCACTCGTTTTTCTTCGGCTAAGCTTGAAAACTTGGTTACGGATTGATTGAGTTTTTCCAACCAACTAGCTGCGCCTTTCAAGCTTGCGGACGCTGAAGCGTGATCTCGTGCTACATGAGGTAAGTGGTGTGCTTCATCAAAAATGTAAATGGTGTTTTCGGGCTCAGGCAGAATGACACCACCGCCAAGGTCAGCATCCGCCATGACCAGGCTGTGGTTGGCAATAATGACATCGGCTTTATCCAGTTCCGAACGCGCCTTTTGAAAAGGACAATCTCTGTGGCCAGCAAAGCTACCATTACAACTATGCTTATCACTAACAATCAGTTGCCATAACTCATCTTTAATCGCTTTTGGCCATGAGTCGCGATCACCGTTCCATTTTCCTTGAGCCAGTTTTTCATACATGGTGGTGAATAATTCAACGTCTTTTTTTTGTGGCTTTGATTCGAACAGGGCAATTTGTGAGCCATCTACTCCACACGCAGCCGCGAGTTTTTCGGTGCAACAGTATCGTTGACGTCCTTTGGCAAGGATAAAAGAGAATTGACGATCAGTGATGCGTCTAAATAAAGGCAAATCTTTGCTGATCAGCTGTTCTTGAAGTGCCACTGTGGCTGTCGAAACAACAACCTTTCTATTATTCAACACTGCAACAGGAACCGCTGCCATTAAATAGGAGAGTGATTTCCCTATTCCTGTACCCGCTTCAGCAATCAAGATTCGGTTGGACTTGTGATATGAACCACACAATGTTTTTGCAATCTCAGCAACAAGATAATTTTGTCCTCGACGAGGAATGAAGTTTTCGAGCTGAAATTGCAGGTTTTGATAACTATCCCGAATGGATTTTTGGATTTTTGTTGTAAGCATACACAGACCTAAATAGCAGAGTGCCGAGTCTAGCACAGTTCACTAAAGGATACGCAGTTCACGAAATCGTATGCTTTTAGATTAAATCTAGATCTTGTTCACAAAAAAAAACTGAACCTTCAGGAACTTATGTTTAATTCTCATTGTGGAAAATATAAAACTACCCATTGGGTTAAATGGTGACATAAATATATATTTAATCTTGCCAAACTAAGTTTTATTGGTGTTTAACTCTAATGTTTCATTATTGTTAGTTTTTAGATTGTGTGATGTTTTTGCTTGGAAGTTACCCGTAATTTTATGAAAATATCATGTAACTATATGTTTTTAATTGTTTTTACCTTTATTTTTGTTTGTTTTTTAGGATATTTGACATGCAGGATAATCTTTTGCAATCTAATCCTTGAGATTTAATGGCGGCAACGAACCGAGTTTAAATTTGGAAGTTGCCAGCAAAAACAAAGGGAACCGGATAAGGAATTCCCATACATAAGAAAAGGCAGTGGATTAATTATGAAAAAGACTCTATTAGCACTAGCAGTGCTTGCAGCAGCAAGCTCAGTTAACGCAGCAGAAATTTACGCTAATGACAGCACTTCAGTTGGCCTTAAAGGCGAAATTGATGCTTACCTAATTCAGAAAGAAAAAACAGCTTCTGATGTTAAAACAAAAGAATCTGCTGATTTCTCTACTTGGGCAAAAATTCAATTAGATGCTTCTCATAAGCTATCTAATGGTCTAACCACTTTTGGTTCTTTTGAGTTTGAAGGTGACGGTTCTGCTGGGGTAGTAGTAGACGACCTATATGTCGGCGTGAAAGGCGATATCTGGGGTGTGGCTGTTGGTGAAACGGGGGACTTCGCAGAATCTTTTGATGCAATTCAAAAAACCGATATTGCTAACGAAGGTAACTACATCGGTCTAGATCGTCCTTACGAAAGCAAAACTGATGGTCTTGCACTGAAAGTGACTCCAGTTGGTGGCCTAACCTTAGTTGCGGATGTATATACTAATAACACTGACAAACTAGATAACTCTTACGGCCTATCGGCTAACTACGCGATGGAGATGTTCTCTGTTGGTGCTTCATTCAACAGCAGCGAAGTTTCTAAAGGTTATGACGCAAGCTCGTTCGGTGTATCTGCTTCTGTTGATGTTGCTGGTTTCTTCTTCGCGGCAACTTATCTAAGCACTGAAGGTTTAAGTACGCTTGGTGCGGTAGATACACAAAGTGTAGCCCTAGCTGATAAAGATAAAAAAGTACTTGCTGCTTTAGAAGGCGATGTATGGAACTTGGCTGCATCTTACAAGGTCGATGATCTTCGCCTATATACAACTTACGCATACGGTGATTTCGATAAGCTGGTAAGCTTCAGTGATGTAAACAACAAAACTAAGCTGGATGCTCAAGTTACAGATTTGGTTGTTGGCGTAGACTATGCCGTATCTAGTAACGTGCTAGTTTTTGTTGAATATGAAACAGCGAAAGCTAAGAAAGATTTTGCTGGTAACAAATACCAAGATATTACTCTAGGTGTTTACTACACGTTCTAATCCGAGTAATTTGATGAACTAAAAGCCGACGCTTAGCGTTGGCTTTTTTCATATAGGAGCTGTAAAAGAAAATGGTAAAGAACGTTATTGTAAGTTTATTGATGTTAGTGAGTTTTTCTTCATTATCTCAATCGCTTGATTTGCAAAGAGGCATTACTTTGGAAGTGCTGAATGAAGCGCTATTCACGGATGAAGAAAAACCAATATTTATTGATGGTGAAAACCAATTGGTTCTCACCTTTGCTGGTCGCTTAAAGAAAGTGGCTAAGCCAGAGTATTTCTCGTCTCTCCCTTATGTCATTCGAACAGAGATTAAAGCTGGGGATAAGCTATCTGTGGAGCTTGTTTCGGGTCGATACGAAGTTATTCAGGAGAAGCAGTTTAAGAGTGAGCCGATTTTTGTTTTGAAGAAAAACGGAGTCGAAGTCACAGATAGTAAACAATATCGCCTTGAGCCAGAAAATGGTTCGCTGATGCCTTATTCAGATATTCGTTCTTTGACGATTAAGCAAAACCGCAAAGAGGGTGTCATTTTTGAATCTGGAAAGTTTCATCATTTGACCGACGAATTAAAATCGTTGGGCACTTCAGCTCAATCGACAAAATATACTGAATCGGAAGCGGCCTTACAGCTAAAAATTTGGTTTAGTAAAGCTTCAAAAGAAGAAAGACGAGAGTTTTTGGATTGGGTTGTGCAAGGTCTTTATACTGAATAGGTTACTCCGTACTACACCATAATTCCAGGGTCCAAAGTCACATAGCTGTGTGTGACTTTGAATCTCTTACCCACAACATTTCTTAAATTTCTTGCCGCTACCGCAGTGGCATGGGTCATTTCGTCCTAGCTTCGTTGGTGTGTTCTCCTGTGGAAATTCACCGTCAATGTAGAACCAGATACCATCTTCTCGTATAAATCGTGAACGTTCTTGCAGACAAAATTGCTCTTGATTGTACTTATAATAGGCTTTGAAATGAACGAAGCCTTCATTTTCGTTGTTGCGGATACTTGCGGAGATGACGTCTAGCCCACACCATTGACTGTTGATTGATTCTTCAATCACGTCGCGTTGCTGTGGTGCATTGCAACTCGGATGATAGGTATTGATGACGAAATCAACCAAGCCCAGAACATGGGCACTATAGCGGGCTCTCATCAGTTGTTCTGGATAGATGGCTAAAGCTGAATCACTGTGGATTGGTTCACAACAGTGTTGGTAATCTAAATGGCTACCACAATAGCATTGGCTCATAAATCCTCTCAAATTGCCCATTCATATAAGACGGGGAAGTTTAAGGAGATCTAAACTCGATGTCTACTCAGGAGTGGACACCCAGTAAATCGGCTGTCCATTTCACAGCTTCGTTGTAACACTCTTTCACCACGGGCTCTTCGATATTTAACGCATGAGCAATTTTCTCAACCTTTTGCCAGTCAGCCTGTTCATAAGCTCGAGTTAATTCAAGTACCAGACCTAATTCTCCTTTCCCCTCTATTAGTGCAAGTTTAACGTATTCGTCGATAGGCATCTCTTCCATGATACTTTCTAAAGGTTGATCAAGTAGGCTATCGAGTAGCGAAAACATTCCTGTCAGGAAGGCCGAACCGGGTTCGACGTTCATTTTTGCTTTCACACCAATCAGCTCGCAATATCTTGCCCTTTGAATGGATAAGCCATACAAATAATCCGGTTTAGATTCTTGCGTCGAAGCAATCGCAACCAAGGAGATGAACTTTCTCAATCGTTGTTCACCGAGATAAATCAGCGCTTGTTTAAATGAATGGATCTTTGAACTGACTGTCGCGGATGAGTTAACAAAGGTTAACAGTTTATAAGATAGGGTCAGGTCGGTGGCGACAAGCTCCTCAATGGCTTTGTAATCTAGGTTAGATTTGGCTATTTCTTTGAACAGTTGCACCACAGTAAGAAATGCGGGCTCTAACGCTTTGCGCTGTAACATCTCTGGTTTGCTAAAAAAGTAGCCTTGAAAATAGGTAAAGCCCGCCTTTTTAGCTTGCTTAAACTCTTCATAAGTTTCTACTTTTTCAGCAAGGAACTCAATTTTCGTTGCGCCAAGTTTTTGAATAAAGCGAGCTGCTTTTTCAAGGGAAACAACACGGATGTCAAATTTGATAATTGACACATAGGGGAAGAAGACGAGCCAGCCTGAACTGGGTACAAAATCATCAAGCGCAATTCGGTAACCAAGCTTCGCCATCTTTTTAATTGCTTCTAATAACTCTAAAGTTGGTTTGCAATCTTCCAATACCTCAACGACCAAATTTTGCGCAGGAAAAAGCGTAGGCACGAGGTTAATCAGACTTTGATAAGGAAAATTGACAAACCCTAAATGCTTACCCAGCGTATTGTAATGAGTGGATAAAAAATGATCAGAGAGTAACCGGCTCGTTGCTAAGTCTGGGTCTATATCTGGAAAGGTGTTCTTAGGGCCGTCTCGAAATAGCAGCTCGTAGCCGATAGTTTTTCGGTCACGATCGAGTATAGGCTGTCTGGCGATATAGGAGTATTTCAAGGCAAGACTCTTATCTAATTATTGATATCATTGATATTACTTATTATAGCTTAGCTTTTGATACGAACAATTAATAGTATCAGAGTGCGACTTGGCATCAGTTTTTAGAACTAAATGGCCGAGTTTGCAGTTCGTAACCATCATTAGCATAGACTAAGACTGAGCCTTGAGTGTACCAGTCACCCAAAACAATTCGCGTTGCGGTGCCATGAAGTTGATTTCTGTGATGAATCTCTGGTCGATGAGTATGGCCATGAATCATTAAATCGACCCTATACTGGGTCAGAACTCTATCCACTTCACTTTGTGTGACATCCATAATATCCATAGATTTCATTTGCTTATCATTATGGATGCCCGACTGTACTTTACCCACAATACGAACCTTTACAAAAAATGGCAGCCGATTAAATACCCATTGTAGCCAAGGCTGGTGAACCTTCTTTCGATAGGCTTGATACTTTATATCGTCAATACAGAGTGTATCACCATGCAACACCACGGCTTTTTTCCCGTAAAGGTCAATTACTTGTTCTTCTTGGAGAAGAGTGATTCCGGTTTCTTTCGCAAATCGTTTGCCAAGCAAGAAGTCGCGGTTTCCTTGAGTAAAATAGCAAGGAACCCCTCCGCGAGTCAGTTGCTTAAATTCCGATTTTATTTGGTTGGCGAAAGGTGAATTATCATCGTCACCTATCCAAAATTCGAAAAGATCGCCAAGCACGTACAGTGCATCGGCATGAATGGCTTCTTCGCGCATGAAACGGATAAAACAGTCAGTGATATCTGGTCGAGAAGGGCTTAGGTGTAAATCAGAAATAAATAGTGTATGCATAATAAAAATAAGGAGCGCATAGCGCTCCTTTTACCGTTACTCTTCGATGGTTGTGCCAGAAATGAACACTTCTTCTAGTGGAACATCTTGATGCATGCCCATAGAGCCTGTGCTCACGGCTTTTATTTTGTTCACAATATCCATACCTTCGATCACTTCAGCGAACACGCAGTAGCCCCAGCCATCTCGGCTTTCTGAACGAAAATCTAGGAATGTGTTGTTGTTCACGTTGATGAAAAACTGAGAACTTGCAGAGTGTGGATCCATAGTGCGCGCCATGGCAAGAGTACCGATCTTATTGCTTAGGCCATTGTTGGCTTCGTTTTTAATCGTTGCGCGAGTTGTTTTTTCTTTTAGGCCAGAGGTCATGCCGCCGCCTTGAATCATGAATCCATCGATAACGCGGTGGAACAGAGTGTTATCGTAAAAACCGTCACGGCAGTACTGTAGAAAGTTTGCGCTTGTTTCTGGTGCTTTTTCTTCATTAAGTTGAATTTTAATATCACCAAAATTCGTGTGAAGGATGATCATGATAGTTACCTTTATCTATTTTTCGTTGAGGCCCGGATTTTAACTGAACTTTGGACACATTCAAATCAACAAATGTCTTTATGGGCCGTATTATTGCGAGAGAATAAGGATGACCAAGCTAGGCTAGAGTTGTTATACTGTGAAGCCATTTTAGTTCAAACAGTTATTAGATAGAGATCATGCTGAAAATATATAACTCAATCACTAGACAAAAAGAAGAATTCAAACCAATTCATGCCAACAAAGTGGGTATGTATGTCTGTGGAGTCACCATTTATGATCTCTGTCATATTGGCCATGGTCGCACCTTCGTTTCTTTTGATGTGATTTCTCGCTACTTGCGCTACTTAGGCTATGACCTTACATTTGTGCGTAACATCACTGATATTGATGACAAAATCATTAAACGTGCTGCCGAAAATGGTGAATCTTGCGATTCGCTAACCGAGCGCTTAATCGCAGACATGCATGCAGATTTTGATGCATTGAATATGAAACGTCCAGATGTCGAGCCTCGTGCAACCGCTTATATCCAAGAAATCATAGGCTTGGTGCAACGACTGATTGAACGCGGTTTTGCTTACGTTGCTTCTAATGGTGATGTGATGTTTGAAGTCAGCAAATTTGACGAATACGGCAAGTTATCCAAACAAGATCTCGATCAGCTTCAAGCGGGCGCTCGTGTTGATGTTGATCTTGCTAAGCGTAGCCCACTTGATTTTGTGTTGTGGAAAATGTCGAAGCCGGGCGAGCCCACTTGGGAATCCCCATGGGGAGAAGGACGCCCGGGCTGGCACATCGAATGTTCGGCGATGAATTCAGCGATTTTGGGTAACCACTTTGATATCCATGGTGGAGGCTCTGATTTGCAATTTCCTCACCATGAAAATGAAATTGCTCAATCATGCTGCGCACATGACACTCCCTATGTGAACACATGGATGCACAGTGGTATGGTGATGGTGGATAGAGAAAAAATGTCTAAATCATTAGGGAATTTTTTCACAATCCGCGATGTACTTGCTCACTATGATGCGGAAACGGTGCGCTATTTCTTGATGTCGGGCCATTATCGCAGCCAATTAAATTACAGCGAAGATAACCTAAAACAAGCGCGTGCCTCGCTAGAGCGTCTATACACAGCGTTGAGAGGGTTGGATTTAACCGTAGCAGTTGCAGGTGGTGAGGAGTATGTCAGTCGCTTTACGATGGCGATGAATGATGACTTTAATACGCCAGAGGCTTATTCCGTCTTGTTTGATATGGCACGTGATATCAACAAGTTGAAGACAGAAAATCTTCAGCAAGCCAGCGCTCTTGGCGCACTTATGCGTGAGCTTGCCGATGTGATTGGCATTTTGCATCAAGATCCAGAAGCGTTTCTTAAAGGGGACACTAATGGCGACGAACAAGTGGCTGAGATTGAAGCTTTGATCAAACTGCGTAATGACTCACGTGCAGCAAAAGATTGGGCTAATGCTGACGTGGCACGCGATAAGTTGAACGAACTCGGCATCATTTTAGAAGATGGCCCAAGTGGGACTACTTGGCGTCGTAAATAATCAGGCAGTTAACTTGTCGATGATGGGCTTGAACTTTATTGGTTAAGCCCATTTTGTTTTTCGTCCACGATTAAGGTTTTCATGTCAATTATTTTAGGTATAGATCCCGGTTCGCGAATCACAGGTTATGGTGTGATCAGGCAGCATGGACGATATTTGTACTATCTTGGTAGTGGATGTATTCGTACCTCCGAAAAAGAGTTACCTGGGCGGCTCAAGCAAATTTACGCTGGCGTGACGGAAATCATCACACAGTTTCAGCCTGATGTTTTTGCCATTGAGCAAGTATTTATGGCAAAGAATGCGGACTCAGCACTCAAACTCGGGCAAGCAAGGGGCAGTGCTATCGTGGCGGCGGTGAATGCGGATCTTCCAGTCTATGAATATGCCGCTCGACTGGTTAAACAATCTGTAGTTGGTACGGGTAGTGCTGATAAAGCGCAGGTGCAACATATGGTCCAGCAAATGCTCAAATTATCGGCTAAGCCACAAGCGGATGCCGCTGATGCTCTGGGTGTGGCAATTTGTCATGCGAATACCAATAAAACCTTGATTGCGTTAGCTGGGCGGGCAAGCAGTGCTAAAAAAGGCCGATATCGCTGAAAAACCGATCTCGAGCGAGGTGGTATTTTTCTACTGGCTATACATCCAGTTATTTATTATCATCCGAGTCAAATAACCTCATTTCTCTAAGGAATTTCCTGTGATTGGACGTCTTCGCGGCATTCTGATTGAAAAGCAACCTCCAGAGCTATTGATTGAAGTCGCTGGCATTGGTTATGAAGTCCAAATGCCAATGAGTTGCTTCTATGAACTCCCTAAATTGGGCGAAGAAGCAGTCATTTATACCCATTTTGTGGTCCGAGAAGATGCACAGCTTTTATATGGTTTCAACACGGTAAAAGAGCGAGCTTTATTTCGTGAAGTGATTAAAGCGAATGGCGTCGGGCCAAAATTAGGCTTGGGTATTTTGTCCGGAATGACGGCCGGTCAATTTGTTTCATGCGTTGAGCGTGAAGATATCTCCACATTAGTTAAGCTTCCTGGCGTGGGTAAAAAAACCGCTGAACGTTTGGTTGTTGAGATGAAAGATAGGCTGAAAGGTTGGGGAGCCGGTGACCTCTTCACTCCCGCTACTGACGCTGCACCAGTCGATAACAATTCCTTGGAAGCGCTCACGAGCAATGCGGAAGAAGAAGCGATCAGTGCGTTACTTTCTTTGGGTTATAAGCCTCAACAAGCTTCTAAAGTAGTGGCACAAGTAATGAAAGCTGACATGACCAGTGAAGCGCTGATTAAAGAAGCCTTGAGAGCAATGGTATGATTGAAGCTGATCGCTTAATTGCTCCTGATAGCCCTATTTTTAAAGATGAAGATATTATTGATCGCGCGATTCGTCCCAAAAAATTAGCGGATTATCGTGGCCAAGATCATGTACGCAATCAAATGGAAATCTTCATTAAAGCGGCACAAATGCGCAGCGAACCACTCGACCATCTCCTGATTTTTGGCCCTCCAGGGCTTGGAAAAACAACATTAGCCAATATCGTTGCCAATGAGATGGAAGTGAATATCCGCACAACTTCTGGTCCGGTATTGGAAAAAGCAGGCGATTTGGCGGCATTACTGACTAACCTTGAAGAGAACGACGTTCTTTTTATTGACGAAATTCATCGCTTAAGTCCGGTGGTTGAAGAAATTCTTTATCCCGCAATGGAAGATTACCAGCTCGATATAATGATTGGCGAAGGTCCAGCCGCTCGGTCCATTAAAATCGATTTACCCCCTTTTACGCTGATTGGGGCAACAACTCGCGCTGGCTCGTTAACCTCACCCTTGCGTGATCGCTTTGGTATTGTACAGCGCCTTGAGTATTACAAAATTGATGATCTACAGTACATAGTGCAAAGAAGCGCGGACTGTTTAGGATTGTCGATGGAAGCGGATGGTGCACTTGAAGTGGCTAGGAGAGCAAGGGGAACGCCTCGGATTGCCAACCGTTTATTGCGCCGAGTTCGAGATTACGCTGAAGTAAAAGGCAACGGGCACATATGTATAGAGACTGCAGATAAAGCGCTAAACATGTTGGATGTTGATAGCCAAGGTTTCGACTATATGGATAGAAAGCTATTACTAGCGATTATGGACAAATTTGGCGGTGGCCCTGTTGGTCTCGATAACCTAGCCGCTGCAATCGGCGAAGAAAAAGATACCATTGAAGATGTGTTAGAACCCTTTCTTATCCAACAAGGTTATTTACAACGGACACCAAGAGGACGAATGGCGACCGATCGCGCCTATCTTCACTTCGGAATTGAAAAATAAGTTTACACCTCATCGTCATTTTTAGGTGGTAAGCACAAAGTGTGAACTACATCTTATTTATGATAATTTCCTTATCACTAAAGAGTTAATGATGTGAAGTGTATTGTTAACTCTCTGTGTGATTCGTTGTATTAATTTCTATCCCTTTCACTAAATACTCACAACAATTTCATTCTTCCTTTGATGTGGATCATTTTGTTCTTTTTTTGTTCAGATTTGCCGCGTGAAAATTGATGTAAATCAAGGCGTTTTTCTCCCATAAATCTTTTGAAACAACCTGCATTTAGAAGTAGTATTAGTCTCAGCTATATTAGCTGATGCTTAACAATTAACTAACCATAACGGTACATGCTTGCAACAAAATTCTGATATTTTTCAACATTTGATGAGGTTATATCACTGATGGATTTTGAGGAATTTTAACCCGTTTAGCATGTCAAAAGTGTCATTCAGCCGGCACAAAGGAGTTACCATGATTGACGTCGTTGATCTATCGCGGTTGCAGTTTGCACTGACAGCGATGTATCACTTCCTGTTCGTTCCATTGACTCTAGGTATGGCTTTTCTTTTAGCCATCATGGAATCTTTGTATGTAATGACTGATAAGCAAATCTATAAGGACATGACAAAGTTCTGGGGTAAGCTTTTTGGTATTAACTTTGCCCTTGGGGTGGCCACTGGCCTCACTATGGAGTTCCAGTTCGGTACAAACTGGTCATACTATTCCCACTATGTAGGTGACATTTTTGGCGCCCCTCTTGCGATTGAAGCACTTGTAGCCTTCTTTTTAGAATCAACCTTTGTCGGTTTGTTCTTCTTTGGTTGGGATAGACTATCAAAACGCCAGCACTTGGGCGTGACTTGGTTGGTTGCTTTGGGGTCCAATTTCTCGGCACTTTGGATCTTGATTGCGAATGGTTGGATGCAAAACCCAGTTGGCGCAGAATTCAATTTTGAAACTATGCGTATGGAAATGGTTAGCTTTGCTGAAGTCGTTTTCAACCCTGTCGCTCAAGTGAAATTTGTGCATACCGTAGCTTCTGGTTACACCACTGGCGCGATGTTCATTCTTGGTATTAGTTCATATTACTTGCTGAAAGGTCGAGACGTTGCGTTTGCACGCCGCTCATTCGCTATCGCTGCATCATTCGGCATGGCCGCTATTTTGTCCGTGATTGTGCTTGGTGATGAATCAGGATATGAAGTGGGTGAAGTTCAAAAGGTGAAGCTGGCTGCGATTGAAGCTGAGTGGCACACGGAACCTGCGCCAGCTGCATTTACACTGTTTGGTTTGCCTAACCAAGACGCCATGCACACCGATTATGCAGTGAAAATTCCGTACGTGATGGGTATTATCGCTACACGTTCACTGGATACCGAAGTCACAGGGTTACGCGATCTACGCGATCAACACGTTGACCGAATTCGTAACGGTATGTATGCCTATGAACTGTTAGAAAAATTACGTGCAGGCGAAAAATCACCAGCAAACATTGCCGCTTTTGAAGAAGTGAAAGGCGATTTGGGCTACGGCTTATTGCTAAAACGTTATACCGACAAAGTGAACGATGCAACGGAAGAGCAAATTCAAGCCGCCGCCGATGATTCAATTCCAACCGTATGGCCACTATTTTGGTCATTCCGCCTGATGGTTGGTGTCGGTTTTGTGATGCTATTTGTCTTTGGTGCAGCATTTATTCAAACTTGCCGTCAGAAAATTGAGCAAAAACAATGGGTACTTAAAGCCGCCTTGTTCAGTATTCCTCTACCGTGGATTGCAATTGAAGCGGGTTGGTTTGTTGCTGAATATGGCCGTCAACCATGGGCTGTTGGTGAAATATTGCCGACCAATGTTGCTGCTTCTGCGCTAACTCTGGGCGAATTATGGACCTCATTGTTTGCGATTCTTGCACTGTACACAGTGTTCTTGATTGCTGAAGTTTACCTGATGGTTAAATTTGCTCGTAAAGGGCCTAGCAGCCTGAAAACTGGTCGTTATCACTTTGAGCAAAACGCAAACTCTGTTGAAGACAGAGTTAGCCGTCAAGTCGAAGCATAAGGCAGGGAGATAGAATAATGTTTGATTACGAAATCTTGCGACTAATTTGGTGGGTGCTGATCGGCGTACTGCTGGTTGGTTTTGCAATCACAGATGGTTTTGACATGGGCGTTGGTGCTCTTGTTCCAGTCATTGGTAAGAATGACAGTGAGCGTCGTGTCATGATCAACTCTATTGCTCCACACTGGGATGGTAACCAAGTTTGGCTTATCACGGCAGGTGGTGCACTGTTTGCGGCTTGGCCGTTAGTCTATGCGACATCATTTTCCGGATTTTATTTGGCTATGATTGTTACATTGGCTGCATTATGGCTTCGTCCGATCGGTTTGGATTACCGTTCAAAAATTGAAGATCCAAAGTGGCGTAATACTTGGGATATCTGTATTTCAATTAGTGGCTTTGTACCACCAGTCATCTTTGGTGTTGCCTTTGGCAACTTACTACAAGGCGTGCCATTCCAACTCAGTGATTTCATGATGCCAACGTATCACGGTTCATTTTTTGGTCTGTTGAACCCATTTGCTCTGCTTTGTGGCTTAGTCAGCTTGTTTATGATTATTTTACAAGGTGCCGCTTGGCTACAGATGAAAACCACCGATGAGCTGCATGCACGCGCTCGTGGCGTCGCTCAACTAATGGGCTTGTTGGTTACTGTTACTTTCGTCGCTGCAGGGTTTTGGATCCAAAACATCGATGGTTACGTGATTACCAGCGTAATTGATACACATGCTGCATCAAACCCACTCAATAAAGAAGTGATACGTGAGGCGGGGGCGTGGATGGCTAATTTCAACGCTTACCCATTACTATGGATCGCACCAGCTTTGGGTGTTGCCATGCCACTACTTGCTGTGTTGGCGTCGCGTTTTGAAAAAGGTGGTCTCGCATTCTTGGCTTCTAGCTTAGCCAATGCGGGTGTGATTTTCACCGCTGGTTTTGCGATGTTCCCATTTATCATGCCTTCAAGCTTAGTACCAAGTAACAGCTTGACCATGTGGGACTCAACATCGAGTGAATTGACGTTGAACTTAATGACAGTGGTCGCTTTTGTAATGGTACCTATCATTCTTGGTTACACCACTTGGACTTACTACAAGATGTTTGGTCGTCTTGATAGCAAGTTTATTGAAGAAAACAAAAACTCACTTTACTAAGGAGCATAGATATGTGGTATTTCGCATGGATTCTAGGTGTGCTTTTAGCTTGTGCATTTGGCATCATCAACGCTCTTTGGTTAGAGCATTCTGAAATGATGGACAAAGACAGTGAGTAAACTTGCAATGCAAGTCACTGAGTACCATAAACTGGTTGATAAGACTCTGCTCAGAGTCTTATCGCTCTTGCTTGGTTTTTATCATATCGCCATGATTATGTGGGATCCCGAGTTGTATTCTCAGAGCATTGGTGGTTTTAACGCGGTTATTTCACCACTCATGATATGGGCGCTGTGTGCAAGTATGGTTTTTGGTGTTGGCTTTAGACCACGCAAATGGTTTTGGCAATTATTGTTTAGCCCCTACATTTCATTATCGATCTTAATTTACCTAACGATTATTCGACTAGTTTGATATTTACTGTGTATGAATAACCTGTCGAAGGTTGATTAACGACCCACATTAGTGCTGCCTCTTTGAGACAGCACTAATTTTTTGTTTCAAGTTTTGTAAAAGTCCACTCAATGCTTGTACTAACGTCAATGAGTTGCGTTATAGTATCCGCCTAAATCTGCATATGTGTTGGAACCTTTGTGCAAAATACAGCCTCAGCCTTTCATTGGCCTGTAACGATTTACTATGAAGATACGGATGCTGGTGGTGTCGTCTATCACTCAAACTATCTTAAATTCTTTGAACGAGCCCGAACTGAAATGTTACGCGCAGTTGGAGTGTCTCAGCAGACGCTTTTGCAGCAGAACATTGGTTTTGTGGTCAGGCACGTTGACATCGATTTTCTACAAGCTGCACGTTTAGACGATATGCTGACGATAAATACTGTGATTTCGGCATTGAAAAAAGCCTCACTGATCTTCTGTCAGGAGCTCGTCAATCCTGAAGGTAAAGTATTGTGTAAAGCAATAGTTAAGGTAGCATGCATCCACAATCAGAACATGAGGCCAAAAGCGATGCCTCAATCAATAATTTTGGAGTTAACCCATAGTGACTGCTGATATCTCAATTCTCGATCTGTTTTTGCAAGCCAGCTTATTGGTCAAGATGGTGATGCTAATCCTTTTGGGGATGTCTATCGTTTCGTGGGCGATGATCATCAAACGTAGTAAAGTTCTTTCCCAAGCAGAAAAGAACGCTGATGCTTTCGAAGACAAATTTTGGTCTGGTACTGACTTATCCGTTATTTATCAAGATGTCAAAAAGCGTAAAGATGAACTTTTGGGTACAGAAGAGATTTTTTATTCTGGCTTTACCGAATTTGCACGTTTACGCAAGACTAACGCCACTTCACCCGATTTCATTATGGAAGGGACGGGACGTGCGATGCGAGTTGCTGTCGCAAGGGAAGTGGACGAGTTAGAGACCAGTCTGCCATTTCTAGCGACCGTGGGTTCTATCAGCCCATACATTGGATTATTTGGTACGGTATGGGGAATCATGCACTCATTTATTGCGTTAGGTGCGGTGAAGCAAGCGACGTTAGCAATGGTGGCTCCTGGTATTGCAGAGGCGCTGATTGCGACCGCCATGGGTTTATTTGCGGCTATTCCTGCGGTGATGGCTTACAACAGGTTGAGCAATAAAGTCAGCAAATTAGAGCATAATTACGCCACCTTTTCTGAAGAATTTCATAGCATTCTTCACCGCCAAGCGATGGCTGGTAGGGAATAGACGATGGTGGGTTACCAGCGTAAAAAACGCAAGTTGACAGCTGAGATTAACGTTGTCCCTTATATCGACGTTATGCTCGTGTTGCTGATTATTTTTATGGTGACATCGCCGTTTGTCACTCAAGGCGTTGATGTCGAACTTCCTAAAACCACTACGGCAAAGTCGGCATCTGATCTGAAAGGCGACAGTGATAGTAGTTTTATCATCGTGGAAATAGATAAAGAAGGTCGTCTCGGGTTGAGCGTAAATAATGAGGAAGTCGAGCGGGGTCTTTCGCTGCAAGATGTCATCATTAGAGTCAAAGCTGAATTGTCGTTGAAACCGGATTCACCGGTTGCGGTTGGCGGTGATGCTGCAACGCCTTATGCAGAAGTGATACTGGTTCTGGATGAATTGAATCGTGCGGGCATTTCAAAAGTAGGTCTGCTAACCGAAATTAAAGGATAGTTTGTACTGTTCATGAAAGATCATAAATCCAAAAAAAGCGATTACAAAAAGCCCATCATTATCTCGGCTGTTTTGCATATAGTGTTGATCATTGCTTTGTTATGGGGTTCGGATTTTAGCCTAACTAAGCCCGAGCCTGCAGGGCAGATGGTTCAAGCTGTGGTGATTGATCCACAATTGGTACAAAAACAGGCCCAGCAAATTCGTAACCAGCGTGAAGCTGCTGCCAAAAAAGAGCAGGATCGGCTGGATAAGTTACGCCGCGAAAGTGAGCAGTTGGAAAAAAACCGCAAGGCGGAAGAAGAGAATATTCGCCAACTAAAAGAACAACAAGCTCAGGAAGCGAAAGCGGCCAGAGAAGCTGAAAAGCAACGTGCCGAAAAAGAACAAGAGCGTAAAGTGGCAGAAGAACGAGCTCGGAAAGAAAAAGAGCGAGCGGTAAAAGCGGAAACGGAACGTAAGATAAAAGAAGAAGCGGTAAAAAAAGCAGAACAGGAGCGCATCGCTAAAGAGGCTGAAATTGCGAAAGCGGAAAAAGAACGCATTGCCCGTGAAAAAGAGGCAGAACAAGCTAAAGAGAAAGCTCGTAAAGAGCGAGAAGCAGCAGAGCGAGCCGAGAAAGAGCGAATAGCCAAAGAACAAGAGGCGAAGAAAGCGGCCGAAAATGCAAAAAAAGAGAAAGCACGTCTAGAGAGATTGGAGCGTGAACGCAAAGAACAAGAAGCGGCGCTGAATAACATTTTTTCTGGGTTAGAAACAGAAGCAGAGCAAAATAGCTCAGCTCGTTCCCAATTTGTAATGAACGAAGCTCAGCGGTATGGAGCAATCTATACGCAGCTCATTCAACAAAATTTGCTGATTGAAGACAGTTTTAAAAGTAAACAGTGCAAAGTGAACCTACGGCTCATTCCAACGGGAACTGGAGCAATAGTCGGTAATCTAAGCATTATTGATGGTGACTCAAGGTTATGCGCGGCGACAAAACGTGCTGTGGCGCAGGTGGGGACGTTTCCGCTGCCCAAAGATGATCTTGATGTAGTCAATCAATTGAAAAACATTAATTTAACTGTAGAACCAAATTAAAAGGAAAAGCTTGTGTTAAAGCGATTGATGTTAGGATGCTTACTTGTCATCGCAAGTAGTGTACAGCTCGCCAACGCCGCATTGGAGCTTGTGATCACCGACGGCATTAATTCAGCAAGGCCGATTGCTATCGTACCGTTTAAGTGGGAAGGCAAAACAAAATTACCGCAGGATGTCTCTGCGGTGATCGCGTCAGACTTGCAACGTAGTGGTAAATTCAGCCCGATTGCGACCAGCAAAATGCCACAAACGCCTTACAATGAAACCGATGTGAAGTTTGATGCTTGGACCAGTATTGGTGTTGATGCTTTGCTCACTGGTAGCATTACGCAAAATGCAGAAGGTAACTATGTCATCAACTACCAATTGGTAGATGTAGTGCGTGGTCAACTGACACAAGGCCAAAGCAAAGCATTAAGTAACGATGGACAGTTGGTGCTTTCTAAAGATCATGTTTTATTCAATAAAGTTGCCACCGTACCAGCAAACCGAATGCGTGAGTATGCGCATCGAATTTCAGATTTGGTCTATCAAGAACTCACGGGTGATAAGGGTGCGTTTCTCACTCGTATTGCCTACGTGGTGGTCAACGACGATGAACAATATCCTTACCAGCTAAGGGTTGCTGACTATGACGGTTACAATGAACGTTTAGTACTTCGTTCAAAACAGCCTTTGATGTCACCGACTTGGTCACCTGATGGTAAGCAACTGGCGTATGTGAGCTTCCAAAACGGCCAAGCGGAAATATTCATCATGAATATTTATACTGGCGAAAGAGAGAAAATGACCTCGTACCCACGTCATAATGGGGCACCAAGGTTCTCACCAGATGGGAAAACTCTCGCCTTGGTGTTGTCTAAAACGGGCAGCTTACAGGTTTATACTCTGGACTTGGCAACCAAGAAGCTGAAACAAATAACGAGTGGCAGATCAAATAATACAGAACCGTTCTGGCATCCTGATGGTAAATCGCTAATATTTACTTCGGATCGGGGTGGTAAACCACAGATATATCAAGTAAATTTATCAGACGGTTCTACCAATCGTCTGACATGGCAAGGCAGCCAGAATTTAGGTGGACAAATAACGCCTGATGGTCGATTCCTTGTCATGGTAAACCGAAGTAATTCGGGTTTTAATCTGGCGAAACAAGATTTGGAAACTGGTTCAGTGCAAATTCTAACAAAGACTTTGCTCGATGAGTCTCCAAGTATTGCACCCAATGGTGGTATGGTCATATACAGTTCTATTTATAACAAAGCGAATGTACTTTCGATGGTGTCTATAGATGGGCGTTTCAAAGCTAGATTACCGGCAACAAATGGTCGCGTTAGGGCTCCTGCGTGGTCTCCGTTTTTATAGCAAGTAAGTATCAAAAAGTAAGGAAAAAAAATGCAACTTAATAAAGTTCTTAAAGGGCTACTGATTGCGCTACCAGTACTTGCAGTAACTGCATGTAGTTCAAGCGATGAAGCGACAAACGCTTCTGGTACTCAAACTAACCAGTCTACTTCAGGTTCAGCAAACAGCGTTGATACAACTGTAGTTTCTCCAATTGATGCGAATGGCCAACTCTCTGAACAAGAGCTAAAGGAACAAGCTCTTCGTGAAACTCAAACCATTTATTTCGCATTTGATAACGCGACAATTGCTGGTGATTACGAAGATATGCTTGCTGCACACGCAGCTTACCTAAGCAAAAATTCAGCAATGAAAGTTACCATCGAAGGCCATGCTGACGAACGTGGTACGCCTGAATATAACATCGCGCTAGGTGAGCGTCGTGCACAAGCTGTAGCGAAATATCTACAAGCGCTAGGTGTACAAGCTGACCAAATCTCGATCGTTAGCTATGGCGAAGAGAAGCCACTTCTTCTTGGTCAATCTGAAGAAGTGTATGCGAAGAACCGCCGCGCGGTTCTCGTATACTAATCGAGGAATCGCCTCATGTTCAGTAACTTAAAGCGAATTGTAACGCTTACGTTACTGGCAAGTGCAGCGGGTCAAGTACTCGCTGCACCAGCTCCAGTATCCGATCTTAGCAATAGCTCTTCAGCAAGCACATCTCGTGCTCAACAATCATCATCTGAATCTAATGTACAACGTCTTGAACGTCTGCTTGAAAACCGTAATAGCGTTCAACTCAAAATGCAGCAGCAGCTCGATGATATGGCACTTGAAATCAGCGAACTACGTGGCCAGTTAGAGCGTAATAGCTACGATATGCAGCAAATGTTGCAGCGTCAGCGTGAACTCTTTATCGAGTTAGATCGCGTACGTGGCGAAATGAAGAATACAACCGCAAGTTCGTCACAGCCGACAACGGACACTGATATTGCAGGAACGTTTAGCAGCAATGTTGATGAACAAACTGCCTATCAGAATGCGGTTGATTTAATCCTGAAGAAAAGGGATTACAGTGGTGCTATTGCAGCGTTTCAACAGTTTCAAAAAGATTATCCAGATTCTAATTTTGCGTCTAATGCCCATTACTGGTTAGGGCAGCTCTATTTTGCGAAAAAGCAGGATAAAGAAGCGACGCAAAGTTTTGCCGCCGTGCTCACTTACAGTGACTCCAATAAACGTGCTGATGCGCTGGTTAAGTTAGGTGATATTGCCAAGCGTAATAATAATACTGCGCAAGCAAATAAGTATTATCAGCAAGTTGTGGATGAATACCCTACAAGTGCGTCTGCCAAGGTTGCTAAAGAGAATTTGAATTGATAACAATTTGAGTTAATAAAAAGAGGCCTTGTGGCCTCTTTCTTCGACGGCACTATTTATGAATCGCTTTTGATCCTTCGTTAGGTGCGGTGTACAATGCTCGGATTCTTGGAAGTTGCGTAGAGCAAGAGCAATGAGCCACATATTAGATACGATTGAAACTATTTATCCATTTCCGCCAAAGCCCATTCCACTGACGGTTGAGCAAAAACAAGCCTATACAGCAAGTATCAAACAACTCTTAAAAGAAAAAGATGCTGTATTAATTGCGCATTACTATACCGATCCTGAAATTCAAGCTCTCGCTGAAGAAACCGGCGGTTTTGTTGGTGATTCATTAGAGATGGCCAAGTTTGGTAATCGCCATCCTGCCAGTACATTGATCATCGCTGGTGTGCGATTTATGGGCGAATCAGCAAAAATCTTAACCCCTGAAAAACGCATTTTAATGCCAACCTTAAAAGCAGAATGCTCTTTGGATCTGGGGTGTCCTGCCGATAAATTCACAGAATTTTGTGATGCACACCCAGATCATACCGTTGTTGTGTATGCAAACACATCGGCGGCGGTCAAAGCTCGTGCCGATTGGGTGGTTACATCGAGCATTGCACTTGATATTGTTGAGCACTTAGATGCGGAAGATAAACCCATAATTTGGGGGCCAGATCGCCATTTAGGCTCATACATCGAGAAAAAAACGGGCGCAAAGATGTTGCTCTGGCAAGGTGAATGCGTAGTACACGACGAGTTCTCTGCCGATGCATTGCGTAAGATGAAAGCACTGTATCCTGATGCAGCCATCCTTGTGCATCCAGAATCACCAGCCAGTGTGGTAGAACTTGCGGATGCTGTAGGCTCTACAAGCCAGTTGATTAAGGCAGCAAAATCCTTACCTCAACAGAAAATGATTGTGGCAACCGATAAAGGCATCTTTTTTAAGATGCAGCAGTTAGTCCCTGAGAAAGAATTGATTGAAGCACCGACGGCAGGGGCAGGGGCAACATGCCGAAGCTGCGCGCATTGTCCTTGGATGGCGATGAATGGTCTTCGAGCGATTGAGTCAGCTCTTATGGAAGGCGGTAAAGATCACGAAATTTTCGTCGATGAAGCCGTGAGAGTGAAATCACTCATCCCATTAAACCGTATGTTGGATTTTGCTGAACAGTTAAATTTGCAAGTCAAAGGGAATGCCTAATTCCTTTCGGCGGTAGTGGATGAAAAAAGGCTCTTATTCAGAGCCTTTTTATCGCAAGCAAATTGATTTGAAATTAACGTTATTCGAAAATAAAACTATTCAAAAACAAAGTTATTGCTCTAGTGCCAACTGAGCGCCGCGCTGCGTTAAGCCACACAACATCACCGGTATGGCCTGATAGATTTCTTCAAACTGGTCGAGTCCTTGCATACCTTGTTGGGAAAGTGTTGCTAAGGACGTCTCCGGATCATAAAGCATACTCAGCGAAAGGAGCACGCCCCCAAGTAGCGCATTATCTTGGCTATCTTCAGGCATTAACGTTTCCCAATCATCACGCGTAAGTTGCCAACCTTGAAGAAAACCTTCACAAAAATCACGGACATGTTCAGTCACTATTTCTTGTTCATCGAGTGAGCAACCTGCAGGCCAGCTCCATTGATTTTCGAGCAAAGCAGGGCGATAGTCATTCCACATTTCAACGATCAGTTGGAAATAGGTTTCTAGCTGTTTGCCTTCGCTAAATGGCGCGATCTCTTCTCCCCCCCATAGAAAAGGGAGCCATTCCTCTGGCGGGAGCAAGTTAGGCGCTGACGCCATGGATGCGACAAAACCTTGAGTTTTGGCCTCATTAAGCAATTTATCTTCTAGTTCGGGTTGGGTAAGGAGTTCTTGTAAATTCACAGCAGATCCCATCAGTTGCCGAGTGTATTTGCAGCCATTTTAACGTTAAAGCGATACAATGTGCGAATTTTGCTGATAATTTGTTGGCTTTAGTGAGGTTTTACAACAATCAACATATTGCTCGCTAAGATTATTCACTATAATTTGCACAAAAGAAAAAATTGAAAGGATTTATGAGAGCACCTATTTCATTGAAGAAGAAGAGCATTATCGCCCTTTCTTTTTATCTCTGCTTTTTTATTGCGATCACAGGTACCGTCACTTATTGGATTGTCGAAGCGCCACTACGAGCTGAATTAAAACAGAATTTAGATCTTCGTGCAGAAGTGTTATCAGCCCAAATTCGCGAACCTCTCAACCGTTCTATTGGTGTGCTCCAAAGCATTGTCAGCCTTGGGCAAGCTGCAACTAACCAAGCTGAGCAAGACAGAATGCTCTCTTCGCTGTTCACTATACTTGATGATGTTGTCGTCAGTGGTGGGCTATGGCCGAAACCCTACAGTATTAATGCATCGCAGCGATACAGTAGCCTGTTTTATAATCGGGCCGCTGACGGTCAAGTCGACAAATTGCATTCTTGGAACAATCAAGAAGCGTATGGTTACGATAACGAAGAGTGGTACAACGCAGCAAAAGAAAAGCCTGTCGGTAGTGTGGCATGGTCAGAAGTCTATGTCGATGCCTATACGCACGTTCAGATGATCACGGCTTCATCGCCCTATTACGTTAACGGTGAATTTGCTGGAGTAGCAACAGTCGATCTGTCATTGGCGGGGTTAGCCACATTTATTGCCAGTCAAGCGGAGCTTTATAACCTTGGCGTATCCTTAAGTGATTCGGGGGGCTCCCTGATCACTGAACATAATTTTATAATACGTGAAGAAGCTAACGTAAGTCATTTCGGTTTTGGTGATTTTGAATGGCGAGTTGATGTTATTAATGCCCATCGGTTAGTGAATGACGAAGTGTTTGATCTGGTGATGAATGTCGAACGGAGTATCATTCCAATCCTTTTAGTTTGCGTTATGATCGGTTATTACTTGATCAATCAATATGTGATCAAACCGATTACCATCATAGCCAAAAAAGTGAGTGATTCTAAACAAGGCGGTATTATCGATATGCCGTATCGAAGCCAAGATGAGATCCGCCAGCTTATCGATTCATTTAACCAAAAAACCGTTTATCTTGAAGCGGAAAAAGTGAAAGCTCAAGCTTCCACTCAAGCCAAAAGTGCCTTCTTAGCAACTCTGTCACACGAAATCAGAACTCCAATGAATGGTGTTTTAGGAACCGCGCAAATCTTATTGAAAACAGAGCTTTCCCCAGAACAGAGGCAACACCTTAATAGTCTGTATGAGTCTGGCGAGCACATGATGGTGCTGCTTAACGAAATTCTCGATTTCTCCAAGATTGAACAAGGGCGATTAGAACTTGATAACACCCGTTTCCCCTTGGATTCACTGATTGGTAGCATTAACAGTGTTTACCATACCTTATGCAATGAAAAAGGACTGCAGTTTAGAATTTACAGCGATATTGTTCACGATCGCTGGTATTACTCAGATAAAGCACGATTGAGACAGATTCTGTTTAATTTACTGAATAATGCGGTTAAGTTTACCTCTCACGGCTTTGTCGAAGTGACTCTAAAAGAGCAGCAGATGGAAGATAAACGGTATCTTTCTATTCGGATACGGGATTCGGGGATAGGTATAGCAAAAGAAGCTCAGGAAAAAATATTCCGCCCATTTGAACAAGCTGAATCATCGACGACAAGGCGTTTTGGTGGAACGGGGTTGGGCTTAGCAATTGTAAAACAAATTGTAGAGCTAATGGATGGGACAGTCACGGTAACCAGTGAGTTAGGAATTGGTACCAGTTTTCACGTTATGCTAGCGATAGAAACAACGACGCCCGGGACCATTGAAGTCAAGCCACGTCGCAAGCTTAATTACCAAGGACTGAAAGCTCTCATTGTGGAAGATAACCGGACCAACTCTATCATCATCGAAACCTTTATGAAGAATAAAGGGTTTACATGCGATTGTGTTGAGAATGGTGAATTGGCAATTCAAGCGGTTGTTGGCGGGAATTATGACCTGATATTGATGGATAACCATATGCCCGTAATGGATGGCGTAGAAGCGGTGTCTGCGATTCGGATCTTAGTTGGGGAGCAACGTAATGTGCTCATTTTTGGTTGTACTGCTGATGTTTTCAAAGAAACTCGTGAGCGAATGTTGTCGGCCGGCGCTGATTATATTGTCACCAAACCCATTGATGACAATGAATTAGATGATGCTCTTTTCCAATTTGTCGAAAAACTGTATCAATATCATCCAGAGTCCTCTATGCCGCTAAAGATAGGCTCAGCAGAGGAATCATTGGTGACGTTTTATATGGCCGTGGAAGATCAAAACATAGAACTTGCATTAGCCATGATTCAACGTTTGATACAACAGTTGCCGGAGATTGAAAATACTCATATTCATCAAGTGTTAATCGATACCCAAACAAGCTTAGAAAAACACCAGTTACCTACACAGCAGCAAGTCGATTTGCTAACGGTATTGCTTTCCGATTTTTGTAATTAAATAACCATTTTGAGATTTAGTAAGAATGCGTTGTAACAGGAATTTAAAGAATAGCGTTAGATTCTAGTTTCCGATTCAAAATTGGTTATAAATTTACCTAAGTTAATTAAAATTGGTCACTAAATCTACAAAATATGTGTTCTAATTCCCTCATTATCTAGCTTGTTGTTATTTTCTAGGTATCTGTATTGCTGATTGGCATATTTAATAGTTATATCTATTGTGTAGAGGGAAGTAATGAAAGCTCGTGGCCCATTTTGTATTCGTCATGCTGCGGCGGACACATTTGCAATGGTTGTTTTTTGTTTTATATCAGGCATGATCATTGAAATTTTCATCTCTGGAATGACCTTCGAACAGTCGCTAGCATCACGTACACTGTCTATCCCAGTTAATATCGCAATAGCATGGCCTTATGGTGTATTTCGTGACTTTATTCTGCGCCAGGGACGTCAATGGTCTGAGACTGGCTTAATGAAGAATGTCTCGGATTTGGTTGCTTACGTTCTATTTCAATCTCCGGTCTATGCCGCCATTCTATGGGCTGTAGGCGCATCTACAGAGCAGATCATAACCGCAGTATCAAGCAATGCCATTGTGTCGTGTGGAATGGGCGTTCTCTATGGCTATTTTTTAGATATGTGCCGCCGTTGGTTCCGTGTCCCTGGTTATCATCGTAGCGCCTAACCGTGACACTCACTGAAGAAAGGCTTGTATTGAATTTCATCAAATAAGTCAATAAGTAGTCAAACGAACCAAAGTGGTGGGCTTTTTTATTATTTTGGCTTGACCTAATCCTATAGAATCATTAAATTAGCGCCTCGTTAGCCAAATGCGCTAACCACAATATAATTTGGTGAGTTGTCCGAGTGGCTTAAGGAGCACGCCTGGAAAGTGTGTATACGGCAACGTATCGAGAGTTCGAATCTCTTGCTCACCGCCATATTCTAAACCGTAGACGATCGTCTACGGTTTTTTTGTGCGTAAAATACCATGTTAACTCAAGCTTAACTCACTGTTTAATCTAAACAATCTCAATGCATCCCCTGCTAAAAGTTATTAAATAGCCATTCACTCAAAAATAATCCCAATTCAGAGCTAAACTGTCATATATAAAACTAATTTCACTTATTGGCTATGGTTACGAAAAAGCACAAAGCTCAGACCTTTCATAAAGTTGCAGTGGCTATTGTTGTATTGGTAGTCACTATTGCTATTTTTAATAGGCAACTTGGTCATTTTTATGATGCTAGCCGTGTTGAAGAGCGTAAAGCAGTAAGAATAGCGGTTTCGCAAACGCCACTCTCTTCCTCCTTTATTATTGCCGACAGTTTGGGTTTTTTTGAACAACAAGGGGTGAATGTCGAACTAGTGCCCTGTTCTGGAGGTGTGGCCTGTTCTCAAGCTTTGTTTAGTGGGAATGTAGACTATGCAACTGCCTCTGAGTCGGTGGTTATGTTTAAGCTTTTCCAGCGTAATGATTTTGCACTATTAACCAGTTTTGTTGAGTCAGATAACGATTTAAAGCTGCTCACGTTAGAGCGATTAGGCATTGTTAACCTGAGTGACTTGGAAGGTAAAAAAGTAGGCATCGTTAAGGCGAGTGCCAGTGAGTTTTACTTTGATTCATTGTTGATTGCCAGTGACCTGAAAGAGATGGCTGTTGAAAAAGTCTATTTACCACCAGAAGCGCTAAATGACTCATTATTCTCCTCACAAGTTGATGCTATTTCTGTTTGGGAACCTTACGGTTATAAAACTGAAACCTCTGCACCATCCGATGTATTGAACCTTGGGCTATCTGGTATTTATCATTTGTCGTTTAATTTACTTTCGATGAAAGCAACCGTCGAAGAGGCGCATGACGAGATAGTGGCAATATTACGCGCATTAAAAGAGGCTAATGAATGGATTAACCTCAATCCTGAACAATCGAGAGAGGTGATTGCACAGGCCTTAAATATTCCGTTACCCCAACTCGAGTGGTCTTGGAATGATTATGTATTTCGTTTGTCGTTAGGTAATGCACTTTTATCTAACTTACAGCTTCAAGCAAGATGGGCGATTGAGGCTGGTATGGTTACGGGCGACAAGCCGGATTTTCGGACAGTGCTTGCTTCCAAGCCGATCGAGGAAGTGCTACGTACTAAGGTATCGATAAAATGATCAGTTCGATTGTACGTAAATTGACATTATTGTTCGCATCCACGGCATTTCTAATCCTTTTGATCACTTTTTCTCTGTGGGGCTTACTTAAAGAACAAGAGCAAACAAAAAAAGATCTAGAAGATATTATGCAGATCCAATTGAGTGTGGATTTGTTGCGTAGCCAACTTTGGATTTTCCTGCAGTATTCTGATGTATCAAGTTTGGACCAGGTTGATATTGCTCAGCAAAGCCTCTCCAAGAGACTGCTTAATCATAAGATGATGGGCAAACATATCGAAAACTTACAACGCATGAATACTAGCCTTGCCGTCCTACTGCAACAAGAAAAAAAGCTTACTCATCAAGATGCTGAAGCAAAAAGCAACTCTCTAATCAGCGCGAAAGGGCTGTTACATTCACGTTACAATATGCTTGTGCAAAATATGACTGAAGAGTTGTTTTACTTACAAAAATCAGTCTTAGCAAAAAGCATTGAGAGTCAACAAATGACCTTGATGTTGAGTGCACTGAAAATATTATTTTTTTCAATCTTAGTGAGTGGCATTGCCTGGTTGATTTTGAAACGTTTCAAAAGGGGGTTTGCGTCAATTAAACAAGGTATCCTAGCTTTGACGTATGGTGACCTTGAAAGCAAGATTGAACCAGTTAATCTGGATATTGAATTTGTAGCTTTGGCTGACTTTTTTAACCATATGAAGGTCTCACTAAAAACGACAACCGTGACAAAAGATGAATTGCAATTAGAGGTTGAGCGGCAAACCTCAGAGTTAAAAATTCAAAAAGATCAGCTTCAGTTTCTATCTGAACATGATTCGTTGACGGGGCTACTTAATCGGCGAGCGTTTGAAAAGTTGTTGGATAACGCCATCGTGAAAGCCAACAGGACTAAGGTGAAGTTAGCGCTGCTTTTCATTGATTTGGACAATTTCAAAACCATCAATGACACTCAAGGCCACTGCGCGGGAGATGAAATTTTAAAGCAAATCGCGATTCGCTTAGAGGCCAGTATCCGCCAATCTGATTTTGCGGCAAGGCTTGGCGGCGATGAATTTGTAGTGTGCCTCGATCTGATTGATGAGTACGACTTTGTCGCAGAGAAAGTCAAACAAATCATCAAATGCTTAGGGCTGCCCATTGAGTTTGAAGGGCAAAGCCTAACCGTTGGTGTTAGTGTCGGTATCAGCTACTTCCCCTTACAAACCAATAGTATGCACCATTTAATGGCCTTAGCTGATGAGGCTATGTATCAAGCGAAAGAGGTGGTTGGTAACACTTATTGCCAAAACATTGATCCCTTAAGGGGAGTTTTTACAGTGGAAGACGTGGTGAGTTAACGCCATTTTTCTGCATAGGAAGCGGCTGGGTCGAGGCTGATGCATGAGTAGATAGTCGCAATCCCTGAATAATACCGTTTATCAATTGAACCTGACTCAGTTTCCTTTTACCCTGTGCTTCTCCCCTTATTATCGCTAGGAGCATCGTCATGCAGCTTCGTGATCCTCAACTTTTTAAACAACAATGTTATCTCAATGGTCAATGGGTTTGTGCATCCAACTCGCTCACCTCAACCGTTTACAACCCTTATGATGGCACTCTGATTGGAACGATTCCGCAGCTAGATAGTGCGCAAGTTCAACAAGCGATTGAGGGTGCAGAGCTTGCGCAGAAACTGTGGAAAAAACAGCCAGCGGCGGACAAAGCGAGAGTGCTTAGATCTTGGTATGAATTGATTGTTGAACACAGCGATGATCTGGCACTGATTTTAACCAACGAGCAAGGCAAACCTTTAGCGGAAGCGAAAGGCGAGATCAGCTATGCTGCCAGCTTTGTCGAATGGTATGCCGAAGAGGCAAAACGAGCTTATGGTGAGCTTGTCCCGAGTCATAAAGCGGATGCAAGAATACTGGTATCGAAAGAACCTATTGGTGTGGTTGCTGCGATCACGCCTTGGAATTTCCCTGCGGCTATGGTGACTCGTAAATGTGCTCCAGCGATTGCGGCTGGGTGCGCAGTGGTACTTAAACCAGCACCAGATACGCCTTTTACGGCTCTTGCTTTGGCGGAATTGGCGCATCGTGCTGGGCTTCCCGCTGGCTTATTGCAAGTGGTGACTGGAGAGGCAATCGCAATCGGGCAGCAATTAACCAGCAGCAAAGTGGTACGCAAACTCTCATTTACTGGCTCAACAGGAGTGGGGAAAATATTAATGGCACAGTGCGCGCACAACATCAAAAAGTTGTCGCTCGAGCTGGGTGGTAATGCCCCTTTTATTGTGTTTGATGATGCCGACATTAATGCCGCCGTAGAGGGTGTGATGGTGGCGAAGTTTCGTAACGCTGGTCAAACTTGTGTCTGTGCCAATCGAATCTATGTGCAAGAGGGCGTGTACGATAAATTTGTTAAAAAATTGGTTGATAAAGTCAGCAAGCTGATTGTGGGAAATGGGTTGGAATCGGGCGTAACAATGGGGCCTTTAATCAATGATGCGGCGGTGGCTAAAGTCAAATTACATATTGCGGATGCCACCGCGCAAGGCGCTTTAGTGCAATATGGCACTCTGCCTCAAGCCGGTAGCCGTTTGTTTGAGCCTCACGTATTAACTGAGATGACAGAAGAGATGTTGGTGGCTCAAGAAGAAACCTTTGGCCCACTTGCACCTTTGTTCCGTTTCTCTCACGAAGAGGAAGTGATTGAACGTGCAAACCACACGGATTCTGGATTAGCTGCATACTGCTATACGCAGTCATTGGCTCGGGCTTGGCGATTGAGTGAGACACTGGAAGTCGGCATTGTTGGTATTAACGAAGGTTTGATATCAACTACAGTCGCACCGTTTGGTGGCATCAAAGAGTCAGGTCTTGGCCGCGAGGGAGCAAAGCAGGGGTTAGACGAATATTTGGAAGTGAAATACACCCTAATGGGAGGCTTAAACTAATCCTCCTCTCACTATTTTTGTTGAGTCAGTAACACCCATCTTAAGGGGCCATTGGTTTCAAAATCATTGGCCTCTTGGCAGATCATATACAGCTCACCGACTTGAATCACTGCACCGATAGAATAAGCTTGGTCCTTATAATAGCAAACACGTTGCAAAGCTTTACCTTCTGTAGCCACCACAACCGGTAGCGAAGCGGTAGTGATTACTTTCGTGTAGCCAAAGCTAGGAGCAATCAATAATAACCAAACACAGTACTTCAGCATGGTGTATCTCCTAATTTATAGTGAGGTAGTTAATCAAATTGCCGCTGATAGCGGGGCAGCATACTTTCATTACCCAGTAACCCACCTTGATGAATATAAATCACCGTTTTCTCTGGATGAGCTTCCATCCAAGGTAACAAACATTGCCACATCATAGGATCATACAACAGATCAAATTCCACATGAGTCTGCTCAAGTAGATTTTGCCACATCCGATAATCGGCTTCGTACAATCGTCCAAAGTGATGCTTTTTCTCTGTAGATATAATCGTAGGGTACTGGCGCTCTTCAAGCTCGTCAAATTGTTGGATGAGGTAGTCATTTCCCCCTACACAAGCACAGGTCAGAACCTCAATGCCGTGCGGTTTTAGATATTTTTGCAGGTAGATCGCAGTGGTTCCTGTCCCGGAGGGCAACGCAACGACGAATTGCGTTTTTGTCTCCATCCTCATCCAGTTGAGAATTTCTAGAGCCAACTGCTTAATGCCCGTTTCGGCCACCTTTGAGCGACCGCCTTCCGGTACGACTAAGCATGAAGCATCAGGCTGACGGATCGTATCAATATACTGCTCGGGGGCCATTATATTGAGGGGGCTAACTTCGATGATGTGCGCTCCTAAATCCAGTGCACCACGATAGTTGCCAATCGGCCTTTGTTGTAACCACGTTGGAATGTGGTCTACATAAAACTCAAATTTCCACCCTTTAATGCGCGCAAGAGCTGCCAGAGAATAGAGAGCATTCGACTGCGCCGAACCATAGCTGATTAAAGTGCTAATGCCGGGGAGATCGCTATCCAATAACGCCATGAACTTACGCGCTTTGTTTCCGGAAAAATGGCTGTGAAGTTGATCATCACGTTTTAAATAGAAGCGGTTATTGGCAAAAGTATGTTGCGTTATGGGGGTGTCAGACAGTTTCATGATGATTTTCGAGCAGAAAAGGGCCGTAGTATATACTGACCTGAGCAAAAATTGCAGTGTTGGCCGATTTTATCGCTCGTCAGTTACTGCTTTGCCTCTCATGCGGCAAAAAAAAGCCCAGAGCAAAAGGCGCTGGGCGGATACAAATAAACATAGGAGTTAATAAGAAAAAGCAGCATATCGGTAGTTACAGTAAGAAGAAAAATTTGACGGCCTGTAAAATTCTTAATGCTCTGCTAACTACACTTATTGAGACTGAGCATTTCACAATCAGTTCCATCTTAAAGCCATTTTTTTCAATTTATTTTTAAAATATTTATCTTTCATTAGCTTACTTCTATTTTACTCTTCAGCTCCGATCATTTCGTAAAAATGTGATGTTAACTGCTTGTTAATCAATTGTGTCGATAGTATATTTCAAACACCTGTTTGATACGAGTGATTGAAATGGCACCAAGAAGTAGTACCAAAGAAAAAATCCTAGATGTTGCAGAGGGATTGTTTGCTGAACATGGCTTCAACGATACATCGTTACGAGCTATCACCAGCAAAGCTGGAGTAAATCTAGCCTCGGTTAACTACCATTTTGGTGATAAGAAAACGTTAGTGCGTGCAGTGTTGAATCGTTATTTAGAAGCATTTATGCCAGCCGTTCAACAAGCGCTGCAGGAGTTAAACTCCCAAGATGAATATCAAATGTCGGAAGTGTTTGAGTCATTGCGTACACCATTACGTGCGTTGAATGATGTTAGGCCCAATGGTACCAGCCGTTTTATGTTGTTGATTGGCCGCGGCTATACCGATGTGCAAGGTCATTTGCGTTGGTTTATCACCACACGCTACAACGATGTATTGTCACTGTTTACTCAGTCAGTGATGAAGGCGAACCCAAAACTGACGCCTGAAACTCTATTCTGGCGTTTGCACTTCACGCTAGGCACGTGTGTTTTTACCATGGCGTCGAGCCAAGCATTGGCTGAGATTGCCGAAAGTGATTTTGGCAACCAAGTGGATGCCAAAGCCGTCGTCGACTTACTTATTCCTTATTTAGCCGCCGGCGTTGCGGCTGATTAACCCAATTAAATCTATTATAAGAAGTAACAATCCAAGCGAACAAAAGGATCTGATCATGAGCTCTCTACGAAGAAAATGGATAAGCGACCCCGCCTTTAAACTGTTTAAGCAAGTTTTGCCTCCGTTATCGGAGACAGAAAAAGAGGCGATGGAAGCGGGCAGCGTTTGGTGGGATGGTGAACTGTTTTCAGGTCGTCCAGACTTTACCAAGCTGCATCATTACCCAAAACCAACCTTGTCAGATGAAGAGCAATCTTTCATTGATAATGAGTTGGAAACGCTGCTGTCCATGTTAGATGACCATAAAATCGTGAAAGAAGATCGCGACTTGCCAGCGGAAGTGTGGACGTTTCTGCGTAAAGAGCGTTTCTTTTCTTTGATTATTTCAAAGGCCTACGGTGGTCGTGAATTTTCCGCACTCGCCAACTCCACCATAGTGTCACGGATTGCGACGCGCAGTATCAGTACCGCTGTTACAGTGATGGTGCCAAACTCCCTTGGCCCGGGAGAGCTCCTCTCTCACTACGGTACACAACAACAGAAAGACTACTGGCTTCCTCGCTTAGCTGACGGTACGGATATCCCTTGTTTTGCGCTGACCGGGCCAGAAGCAGGCTCCGATGCTGGCGGCATTCCTGATCAAGGCGTGGTGTGTTACGGCAAGCACGAGGGCAAAGAAGTCCTTGGGATTAAACTCAGTTGGAATAAGCGTTATATCACGCTGGCTCCGGTTGCAACTGTGCTAGGCCTAGCTTTCAAACTCAGTGATCCTGAAAAACTTCTAGGCGATAAGCTCGATATCGGTATTACCTGCGCGTTGATCCCTGCTAATCACAAAGGCGTGGAAATTGGCGAGCGACACGATCCACTCGGCCTTGCGTTTATGAACGGCCCAACGCGTGGTCAAGATGTTTTCATCCCGATGGATTGGCTCATCGGTGGTGCTGACTATGCGGGTAAAGGCTGGCGCATGCTGGTGGAATGTTTGTCGGCAGGGCGTGGTATTTCATTACCCGCACTTGCTACGGCGATTGGTCACTTAACTTCGCGCACGACAGGTGCATACGCTTATGTGCGCAAGCAATTTGGCATGTCAATTGGTAAATTTGAAGGGGTAGCTGAAGCACTGGGCCGTATCGGTGGCTTAACTTATTTGCTTGAAGCGACACGAACCTTAACCACAACCTCGCTTGATTTGAAAGAAAAGCCGGGTATAGTGACCGCCATTGCCAAATACCATATGACAGAAATTGCGCGCACAATTTTAAATGATTCGATGGATATTCACTCTGGTCGAGCGATTCAAGATGGACCAATGAACTACCTCGGAACACATTATCTTGGTATCCCGGTCGCAATTACGGTTGAAGGGGCCAATATCCTAACTCGCAATTTGATGATCTTTGGCCAAGGTGCCACTCGCTGTCACCCTTATGTTTTGAAAGAGATGGAAGCGGCGGCTAATCCTGATACAGAGCAAGGCGCGAAAGATTTCGATAAGCTGTTGTTTAAGCACATTAGCCACGCGACCAAAAATACCTTTGGGGCGCTCGGTGCTGCATTAACGGGTTCGCGCTTTGTCAAAGCGCAGATGAGCGGCCCAACAAAAGCGTATTACCAACAGTTGACGCGCATTAGCCGAGCACTTGCCGTGAGTGCCGATTTCGCTATGTTGACGTTAGGTGGCGATCTTAAACGTAAAGAGATGATCTCAGCGCGTTTAGGTGATGGTTTGAGTTATCTGTACATGGCTTCAGCGACCTTGAAAAAGTATGAAGATGAAGGCCGCCAACAAACCGATTTAGATTACGTGCACTACGCGGTGCAATATTGTTTGTACCACGCGGCTAAATCTTTGCAAGAGGCGTACAGCAACTTCCCCAACAAAGTGGTTGGGCGCTTACTTAAAGTGTTGGTCTTCCCTTTGGGCAACCATTATGACAAACCTAGCGATGAGCTGTCGGTCAAACTGGCGGAAAGCTTAATGACTCCTGGAGCACATCGAGATCGTCTCACTCATCTTTGCTACATTGGGCCAGAGGAAGACGATAGCGTTGGCTTGATGGAAAAAGCGTTTTTGGCGATGTACGGCATCAATGCACTTGAACGCAAGCTGTTCCGTGCGGCCAAAGAGGGTAAAATTGCGCGTAAAGGTGCCCTGACTGAGCGATTGGCTCAAGCCTTAAGCGAAAATGTGTTGACTCAAACTGAAGTAGACCAAATTTTGGCCGCAGACAAACTGCGTTATAAAGCGATTCAAGTTGATCACTTTAGCCATGACTTGAGCGAGGTGATGACCAATAAGCCGGGAAAGCCAAAGCTTAATCATGTTGCTTAGTCGCGAATATCGTTACTAAAAGTGTGACCGTATATCAGGGCATCCTAGTCGGGTGCCCTGATTTTTTGAGCCACGAGAGATCCAACCACTTGCAATTTCTGCCTGTTTTTAAAGAAATAGGGTGAGATCTTCGAGCGAAACTTTTATCCTAGCGGAGATTTTTGAAGGAAGTTGAATATGATCATCAAACCTAAAATTCGTGGATTTATCTGTACGACAACGCACCCTGTGGGTTGTGAAGCTAATGTAAAAGAACAAATTGCTTACACCAAAGCACAAGGCCCTATCAAAAATGCACCGAAACGTGTACTTGTTGTAGGCTCATCCAGTGGCTACGGCCTTTCGTCTCGTATTACCGCCGCTTTTGGTGGAGGTGCTGCGACCATCGGTGTTTTCTTTGAAAAACCGGGCACGGATAAAAAACCAGGCACCGCCGGTTTTTATAACGCAGCCGCGTTTGACAAGCTTGCTCACGAGGCGGGTTTGTATGCTAAAAGCCTAAATGGTGATGCATTTTCTCACCAAGCAAAACAGAAAGCGATCGAGCTAATCAAACAAGACTTAGGTCAAATTGATATGGTGGTTTACTCGCTTGCTTCACCAGTGCGTAAGTTACCTGAAACTGGCGAACTGATTCGCTCATCATTGAAACCGATTGGCCAAACATACACCGCGACAGCGGTTGATACCAATAAAGACATCATCATTGAAGCCAGTGTTGAACCTGCAACTGAGCAGGAAATTGCAGACACGGTAACGGTTATGGGCGGTCAAGATTGGGAGCTGTGGATCCATGCACTTGCTGAAGCTGGCGTATTGGCCCAAGGGTGTAAAACCGTGGCTTATAGCTATATCGGTACTGAGCTAACTTGGCCAATCTATTGGGATGGTGCGCTAGGTAAAGCGAAGATGGATTTAGACCGCGCCGCATCGGCACTGAATGAACAGCTTTCTGTACTAGGTGGTACGGCTAATGTGGCCGTTCTTAAATCGGTTGTTACTCAAGCCAGTTCAGCTATTCCTGTTATGCCTCTTTACATCGCAATGGTGTTTAAGAAAATGCGTGAGCAAGGTGTACATGAAGGATGTATTGAACAGATCTATCGCATGTTTAGCCAACGTCTTTATAAAGAAGACGGTAGTGCGCCGGAAGTAGATGAGCAAAATCGTCTGCGTCTGGATGACTGGGAACTGCGTGAAGATATTCAAAAGCATTGCCGTGAGCTTTGGCCACAGATCACTACTGAAAACCTAAAAGAGCTGACGGATTACGTTGAATACAAAGAAGAATTCTTGAAGTTATTCGGTTTTGGTGTTGATGGCGTTGATTACGAAGCCGATGTCGATACTGAAGTGGCATTCGATGTAATTGATATCTAATCCATTGATGTCACAGTGACACAATAAGATGTTCTAATCTCAAAGGTCTAGCCACAGTGCTAGGCCTTTGCCGTTATGGAGGGTAATACAGCATTATTCACCCTCAACAGCATTTTCTCGATCAATGAAACGGTTGCTGTTTCCCTGCAACAAAAAATACATCACAGTGGTGCTCGGCCGCTAATTGCTTGAGTAGGTGTTGGTTGATAGGCTCAATAGTATTTGACGCGATTATCGCACTGGCATTTCCGGAGCGGATAGCTTTAATCACAATCTCTAATTCCGATAACGTTTGAGAGGGTTTCATGTGGATCACTCTGTCGCAATGTATATTGAAAGAAGCAAACTGTTCATACTGTGGTCGAGGACATTCAGAGGTGAATAAGATCCACTGCTGTTGGTGCTGGGATAGCTTAGCAAGCTTTGACATCATGGCTTGTTCAATCGTATTGACTGAGCGATGGGCATTAGCCAAAGGGTACTGAGCTGATAGTTGAGAAGCGAAATTTACTTGAAGCATAATACTGTCCTTTCATACATGCTGTATGTGTATACAGTATTTGAGTTGTAGATACTGATCAAGTTTTTTTTGCTGAATTTATCAGCATAACCAAGCTTGAATTCGTTAGATTTTGTTTTAATTTATTGATTAATAACTATTTTTAGCAAACAATCAAATTGTTCAAAGATAAAGCGCTGTTGTCTGTTTTGTGATCAATGTAAGTATCCTAGTAACAGTGTCTCGTCACTAATTAGATAAGTTATCATAGTCGCTGAAATGGTTGTGCTTTAAAACAGGCAGTAAAAAAGCGCCGTGTTGGCGCTTTTTCATGTATAGCTATTGATGCCTAATGTGACAGTGACTGTCGATCTCGAAATGCTTGCTCTGCAATATTAAACTGCCTGACATCCATGCGCGCAAACTCATTGCAACTTTCACATGAGTGATGCGATTTCCCATCAATATATTCGTGTTTTATTAATAGCTTTGGTTGTTTACACCAATCGCAAATACCTTCAATCGTAAACATGTTTTCTCCCCACCTAGAAGATTTAGGTGTAATTTTCGCGGCGCATTATCCCATATAAAAGAGAATTAAGTTAACTATTTGTTACTTTAAGTGAGATGGAGATCGATTGCGTTGTCTATCTTTGGCGAGTGTTTTAATCGCGAGCGGTAATATTTCGCATTAAAAATAACATTTACTTAACGTGAGGCAGGATGATTTTTAACGCCCCATTGAGTCGTTTCATTTCTTCTTGTGAGCCTTGAAGATCTGGGTGGTATATTTTGCACAGTTGCTTGTAGCGAAGCTTGATGCTTTTTTCATCGGGAAGTTCACTGGGTTTAAAGCCAAATAATGCACAGGCTAATAGTAATTTTTGATCCTGAGATTGAGCAACATGATTGTTTTGTAGCCTTTTGATCTCTTTGAATAAGCTTTCAAGCTGCCTTTTTTGCTGTTTGATCATAAAAGCCTGCGATTCGATTTCTTGCTGGTGTTGACTATTTTTATCGTGTTGCTGGGTCTTACGTTTTCGGCTCCAGAAGCGGAAAAGATAGATAAGCATCAAAAGGAGTACCATCAGCAACAACAGAGATAAGTAATCCGTCATGATAGAGCTTGTCGAGTTGCGATCAACGGGTGCAGTGCTGACCACCATGTCAGCTTCATCGCTGCTGTCAAAAGCGCTGTCTAATTGGCTGATGGAGGAGACTTGTTTTGCACGTTGTTGATTGAATTTTTCTTGCAATACACGGGCATAACCCTCTTCGGCTTGGCTACTCTTACTTGCCGCAATGCGATACCACATTTCTGACAATTCTAACGCTGAGGGTGGCGAAGGGAGTGTTTCGTATGTTCTAGCGAGTTGTAATTGAGCATTCACATCGCCGCTAGTGGCTAAGTCTGTCAGCCAAAATAGAGCTTGAGGGATGTCTTTTGGGGTTCCTTGTCCCTTTAAATAGAGATTGGCTAGCCTAGATTTGGCTAAGGGGTGTCCATTCTGCGCCGCTTGCTGAAACCAATAAAACGCATTGTTTAGGTTAACAGCAACTTTGTCCCCTTGCTGATAAGCCAGCGCCAATTGATATTGTGCATTTGAGTTTTGTTGCTGAGCTTGGGCAGTTAGCTCTGCAACAGGAGAAGCCAGTACTAATGAGGAGAAAAACAGGCACAAACTAAGGACAACTCTCAAATTTTCACCATGTTTTGTGGGGCTAATTTCTGTTCAAATAGTAGCGCATTTCTATCGAATGCACAGAGCAGAATAGCGCATTAATGGTTATCTAAGACGTTTTGGAGCAGGTGCGCCATCAATCGGTCGGTTTACAGATACTTTACGGCCTTTTTTTAACCCAGTTTCGTAATCCGCGGTAATATTTTTCATAGCATCACGCAGCTGCTGCTTGAAGGTTTCACGGTCAATATTTTGAAACTCTTTATCAATGTAATTATTGATTTTGTTATTGGATTCATCATCGGCGGTGATCACTGGAAGTTTTTCTAATGCCCCTTCAATCCAACCCGAAACGAATGAATTGACGCGCCGTGTGACTTCCATGCTGGAAGTTCCACTACCCGCGAAACTATTTCGAAATTGGCCTGTGTGCTCGTTCATTTCTCGGTAAATGATATCAAAAGCGAATGCGGCAAAAATAGCGCGATCGGCCTCACCAATAAACTCAACACGTTTGAGTCCTTTATGATTGAGTAGCACCGCTTCTACACCAAACTTAGTATTGATACCGCGGATCACTCGCAGTAGTGATGAGGTGATCGATGCGGGTAGTAAATGGGTTGATTGGGTTTTGCCCATCTTGATAAATTCGATGTCATCTTTATCAAGCCCATACTTCAGCATCAGGCTATGCGCCATCTTGATGGCATTGGCCGCTTCATTCACATTCGCGGAATTACCAAGTTCAAGACATTTAGCGATCTTCTTTAGAGCTTTCTGTTTATCCATTAATTCGCAAATACAATTCTACAACTTCAGAAAAGTCCGACATTTTAGCGGTTTTATGCGGGAAGTGAAAGCGAAGTGGAGAATCGCTGCCCAAAATCAGGCAGCGAGTCGAGAGGAGGTTGGTGGTTTAAATACCAAGTTCATCCAATAGGTCTGTAGTCAAATCATCAGCACTGTTGTTTTGCTTGTCGTTTTTTGCTTTGGCAGACAGCTTTTGCTGAGTCGCTTCTAAAATTGAATCAGGGCTTTCATCTTCTTGAACTTCAAACTCTTCAAGTTGGATGAATTCGGTTTTATCCATTGCCAGTTCAAGATAGAAAATATTATTACTTTCTGTCGAGAAGGTAACTCGGCGTGCTTGTGGACGATCTAAATTAGTATCCACCGACAAAATTACCTGTTTGTTGAGTGACAGCATCTTCGGTTGGTTTTGGGTAATGTTGGTTTGCAGTTCTTTGCGGATTTTATTTGTGAAGTCGCCTACGAGTTGATTCATCAATTCGCCCAGTACATCGCCCACCTCGTCAGAAGTGTGCAGCACGGCCAGCTCTTCTTCTGGCATTCCCATGTTGCGCATATAACTGGTGTAAATTTCCAGCGCAGCCTTGGCCGTAAAGTTGATAACAACGAGCCCAGAGAAGCCACCATCAAACAAAACGAAACAGCCGAAATCTGGCTTTAGTGACGTTTTGTTGATTTTTTGTACCATCGCTGAGTAAGCAATGTTGGTCGCTGTTGCAGAACTGAGCACTCCTGACACTGATTGACAAAGCTTAAGCAAAATATCTTCAGTGGTAACAATCTTGTTTTTTTTCATTCTGATATCCGTAATGTGCATTGCAGTTTAAAAGCGGTATTTAACTCTCTATATCAATATATAAAGCATAAAGCGTTAATTAACTATATATAGCTAAAATGTTGTGTACAGGAAAAATGTCGTACTGATGACTTTTTAGAGAGATTCATTCTTGCATTGAGATTCTGATTTGATCACCTTTTTAAATGTTGTAAAGTGACGAAATTCAAAGATTAATATCAAAATAACCATTAACCCACAGCTGATTGGATCAGCGCAGTAGGGGCAGGAAGCAAATGTTACCAAGACTTCATCACCAAACGGACGTCGATCCCGTCGTTTTGAGCTTTTTACAACAACTCGAAAACGAGGGGTTTAGCGGCGATATCGAATCACAATACTCTAGCCGACTTGCTGTTGCGACTGATAACAGTGTCTATCAGCAATTGCCTCAAGCCGTTGTGCATCCCAAATCAACTCATGACGTAGCACTTATTGGTAAGATTAGCTCAAAACCAGAGTTTGAGAGAGTCACTTTTTCACCGCGCGGTGGTGGCACTGGTACCAATGGCCAGTCGTTAACCAAAGGTATTGTGGTTGATTTATCTCGTCACATGAACCAAGTGCTTGAAATTAATGCTGATGAAGGTTGGGTAAGAGTACAAGCTGGCGTGGTGAAAGACCAATTAAATGATGCGGTCAGACCATTAGGTTATTTTTTCTCACCGGATCTTTCGACCAGTAACCGAGCTACACTTGGTGGCATGATCAATACCGATGCGTCAGGGCAGGGCTCTTTAAAATATGGCAAAACGTCGGATCATGTATTGTCTCTGCAAGCCGTTTTTGCCGATGGCTCGGTACTTGAATCGGATCTCTCATTAGGCTTGCCTGAAAGTGGTACTTTTGCTGCGAATGCTTTGCAAGTGACCGAAGCGGTATGCCGTGAAAAGCGCGAACAAATTGTGGCGAAATTTCCACCTCTTAACCGCTTTCTGACGGGCTACGATCTTAAAAATGCGCTTGATGAAGAAGGTGATCACTTTAATCTCACTCGGGTACTTTGTGGCGCAGAAGGCTCTTTGGTCTTCATCACAGAAGCAACCTTGAATCTGACGCCTATCCCCCAAGCTCGCACCTTAGTCAATGTGAAGTACAACAGCTTTGATTCGGCATTGCGTAATGCCCCTTTAATGGTAGCGGCCAATGCGTTATCGGTTGAAACCGTCGATTCCAAAGTATTAAATCTAGCTAAGCAAGATATTGTTTGGCATAGCGTCAGCGAGTTATTAGCGGATGTTCCGGGCAAAGAGATGCAAGGCATCAACATGGTCGAATACGCAGGCCAAAGCGAGCAAGAGGTCGCCGCGCAGGTCGCTTCATTGACGCAGCGTCTTGATCAGATGCTTGAGCAAGAACAAGCGGGCATCATTGGCTATCAAGTGTGCAGTGATTTGGCGAGCATTAACCTGATTTACAACATGCGCAAAAAAGCGGTGGGGTTATTAGGGGCGGCCAAAGGCAAGGCTAAACCTGTTGCTTTTGCTGAAGATACTTGTGTTCCTCCTCAACACTTGGCTGATTTTATTAGCGAATTCCGTACCTTGTTGGATAGTAAAAATCTCAGTTATGGCATGTTTGGTCACGTGGATGCGGGCGTGTTGCATGTGCGTCCTGCTTTGGATTTGTGTGACCCACAGCAAGAGCTTCTGATGCATGAAGTGTCTGATGAGGTGGTCAAGCTGGTGGCAAAATATGGCGGTTTAATGTGGGGCGAACATGGCAAAGGTTATCGCTCCGAATATGGCCCCGCGTTTTTTGGTGAGGAGCTATTTACTGAATTACGACGCGTTAAAGCAGCCTTTGACCCGCACAATAAAATGAACCCCGGCAAAATATGTACGCCACTTGAGACCAATTTTGAATTGGTCAAAGTCACGGACACCAAACGCGGCTATTTTGATCGTCAAATCGATGTGAAGGTCCGTGACAGTTTCAAACAGGCGATGGAGTGTAATGGTAACGGTTTATGCTTTAACTATGACACCAGTTCGCCGATGTGTCCGTCGATGAAAGTCACGGCGGATCGTCGTCACTCACCGAAAGGCCGTGCCGGTTTGGTGCGTGAATGGTTACGCCAACTTACCGAGCAGGGTGTGGATATTCTCGACCTAGAGAAGCAAGTGTTGGAGTCGAACCCAACCATCAAAACCATGATTGATCGCGTGCGTAACTCTTTCAATAAATCGCGTGAGTACGATTTTTCACATGAAGTGTATGAAGCGATGAATGGCTGTTTGGCGTGTAAAGCGTGTGCCAGCCAATGTCCAATCAAAGTGGATGTGCCGAGTTTTCGCTCTCGTTTTTTAAATATCTACTACTCACGTTATCAGCGTCCGGCTAAGGATTATCTCGTCGCGAATATTGAAACGCTTTTACCGGTCATGGCAAAGGCTCCGCAAGTGGTGAACGGGGTGTTGGCTCAGAAATGGGTACAAAGCCTCACCGCTTCAACCGTTGGTTACGTTGATGCGCCCTTGCTTTCGGTACCGACGTTGGCAAAGCGTGTCGCAGGCCAAGTGGTGAAATTCGATATGCAGCGCCTCGCTGGGCTGTCACAGCAAGATCGCGCTGAACATGTGATTATCGTTCAAGACCCATTCACCAGTTATTATGATGCTGAGGTGGTTGAAGATTTCGTACAATTGCTGATCAAATTAGGCAAAAATCCGATACTGTTGCCATTCAAACCCAATGGTAAAGCGCAGCATATCACAGGATTTTTAAAGCAATTCACAACCACTGCGAAAAACACCGCTGCGTTTTTGTCACAAGTGGCTGATCTCAATATTCCAATGGTCGGTGTCGATCCAGCGTTAGTGCTTTGCTACCGCGATGAGTACAACGAAATTCTTGGCGATAAGCGCGGTGAGTTTGATGTGTTGACCGTTCATGAGTGGCTGTTGCCACGTTTGTCGGAATTTAACCATCACCAAAACCACAGTGACGCGCCTTGGTATCTGTTTGCTCATTGCACGGAAAAGACCAAACTACCGAATGCAGAAAAAGAGTGGGGTGCGATATTTAGCCATTTTGGTTCTCAGTTAAAAACGGTGCCTGTTGGTTGTTGTGGCATGGCAGGAACCTTTGGCCACGAACAGGATAAGCTGGAGATGTCGAAAGATATTTATGGCTTAAGCTGGAAGCCAAGTTTAGAAAAACTGCCCAAAGAGCGTTGCTTGATCACAGGATATTCCTGCCGCAGTCAAGTGAAACGATTTGAACAGGTAAAACCAAAGCATCCGTTACAAGCTTTACTGGCATTGTTGTAAACCCTAAGCCCAGACCTTACTGGGCTTTTTACTATACTGTCGATATTGGTTTAGAGCGAAGTACAGTCAGGTGGAGCAGCATGGAAAAATTTGAACTGAAAATACCCCCAGTGGCGATATTTATTGTGGCGCTACTGTTAATGCATCGCATCTCATACAGCTTTGAGTTTGCAAGCCTCGCTTTACCTCTGCCTCGAGTGGTCTTTGCGATTTGCTTTGTTTTATCTGGCATCGTTGGTTTACTGGGGATTTACGAATTTCGTCGCAAGAAAACTACGGTCAATCCAACCAAACCAGAAACGACATCGTGTATTGTGGATAGCGGTATCTACCGTTATTCGCGGAATCCGATGTATCTGGGGCTATTTTTTCTGTTGTTTGGTGTAGCCTATTGGCAACACAATGGGTTGAGCCTCGTGGTCGCATTTTTATTTGTGTGGTTTATGAATCGTTTTCAGATTTATCCAGAAGAGCGAGTGCTGGAAGCGCGTTTTGGCGAAGAGTATGTCGATTACAAGCAGCGTGTCAGGCGCTGGATATAGTTGAATGTCGTAAGGCATCTGAAATCAAAAGCCCCGCGAGAATAGCGGGGCAGCAATCTATACGACGAACATGGTTCTAGACAACAAACATGGTTCTAGATAATGGGCAAAAGAGCTCAAGCCATAGTGAAAAGAATACGGTTAGGCTGCTTTTGAAAATTGAGCTAAAAACATCTCTTTACGTTCATTGAAGCGATTAACTAAGTCATCGACTGCTTCTTGGTCATAAGGTTTCAGGCCACTAGCTACCATGCGCTTTACCCCTTTCCCTACGATTTGACCGTTTTCTTTAAAGGCAAAGTTAAGCGTGACAATGCCACGTTTACCGTCGACATCAAACGTCGCACCAGAAAACTCAACTTCAGGTGAAGTGAGGTCTAAACGTTCAAATTCCACTTCCATGCTTTCATAGATGACTAATGGGCGCTGGCAGTTAATCATCATTTGCGCTTCTTCCATCAATGGCACCATGATGTGCGGGAAGTTCATACCAGAAAACTGCACATAGTTCGTCACAACGTGTTCGATAAATGCGGTGTTGTGGCTTACTTGGCCTTCACGGCTCATGTGTAGATACTCTTTGCCCGCAGTATCGACAAGAGCGCTCTCTTTCATACACTTATTTTCAATGTGCAGTGCAATGCCATCGCTGACCATGCCTGAAAAATCAAAACGCATCTTTTGGCTAATGCCTTCTTTTTGCAGCAATACTGCAAAGAGCAAATCGCCCGGAACACAGAAACGCTTGCTGTCTTCGTCGTGGATTGGGTTGAAATCTCCCGCCACTTTTTTAGCAAAGTGACTCGCTTGTTGGCGAGTGAACTGGAATTTTTGATCTTGATGAGAGAAATAAGATGTAAGAGACATAATGCACGCTGTATAGCCAAAACTGACGCGATTATAAGTCAACTCCACTCGATGAATGGTCCAATCAGTAAAAAGAGCCTCACAGAGAGCGAGGCTCAATAGCGTAACATTATAGGCTAGGGAGAAGATTTTCCGGCATGAGCGAGTTATGTACCGCCAGTTCTAGCAAGGTATTGGCTTGTTCAATGTCTGGCGAGAAGTAGCGATCCTTATCGTAAAACGAAACTTTTTTACGCAGGATTTGTTTCGCTTGTTCGACCAATGCGGAGGATTTATTGGGCGCTCTGAAATCGAGCCCCTGCGCGGCAGAAAGATACTCGACCGCTAAAATACCACGCGTGTTTTCGCTCATATCACGCAGACGACGACCAGCAAACGTTGCCATCGACACGTGATCTTCTTGGTTGGCCGAAGTGGGTAAGCTGTCAACCGAAGCCGGATGGGCGAGCGTTTTATTTTCACTGGCTAGCGCTGCCGCCGTCACTTGCGCAATCATAAAGCCAGAGTTAACGCCACCGTTGTCCACTAAAAATGGTGGAAGCTTGCTGAGCGCGCTGTCAATCAAGAGCGCCATTCGTCGTTCTGACAAACTGCCGATTTCGGCAATTGCTAGCGCCAAATTATCCGCAGCCATCGCGACGGGCTCTGCATGGAAATTACCGCCAGAGATGATGTCGCCATCGTCTGCAAACACCAGAGGGTTGTCGGAAACGGCATTGGCTTCCACTTCTAGCGTTTCAGCCGAATTGCGAATTTGCTGTAAGCACGCGCCCATCACTTGTGGTTGGCAACGCAGTGAATACGGATCTTGTACTTTTTCACATGCGGTGTGGGATTCACCAATCTCGCTGCGGCTGTCAAGTACATGGCGATAAGCGCTGGCGGCATCCATTTGCGCGCGATGGCCGCGAACGCGATGAATGCGCGGATCAAACGGGCGGCGACTGCCCAGCGCCGCTTCGACCGACATCGAACCACACACAATGGCGGAGGCAAATAAGTCTTCTGCGGCAAATAACCCCTCTAGTGCAAATGCGGTAGAAGCTTGTGTGCCATTGAGCAGCGCGAGCCCCTCTTTTGGCGCTAAAGTAATAGGAGTTAGCCCTGCGATTTTCAACGCGTCCAGCCCAGAGATGATTTCGCCGTTGTGGCGAGCTTGTCCTTCGCCGAGCAGTACCGTACTCATGTGTGCTAAAGGTGCCAAATCGCCCGATGCACCAACCGATCCTTTTTGCGGAACACAGGGGTAGACTTGGTGATTAACTAACGCCATCAAGGCGTTGATCACCTCAAGTCGAATACCAGAATACCCACGGGAAAGGCTATTAATTTTGAGTACCATCATCAAGCGAACGGTTTCATCCGCCATGAATTTACCAATGCCTGCAGCGTGTGAAAGCACGATGCTGCGCTGCAAGGTTTCTAAATCTTCAGGGGCAATTTTAGTATTGGCAAGTAGGCCAAACCCCGTGTTGATACCATAAACAGTACGATTTTCGGCAATCACTTGCTCAACGACTTGTGTGCTTGCTTCAATACCCGCTATCGCGCTGGAGTCGAGTGATACGGTGACCGGCTTTCGGCTTACTTGACGCAGTGCTTTTAAGCTCAATTGGCCCGGTTTAATAACAAGATTTAACATGTTTTTTGTCCTTACTTCAGTTGCGCGAGTTCATGGTTGAGCATTGGCAGGTCGAGCTTTTGTTCTTTAGCGCAGCGTTTCGCAATGTCATAGCCTGCATCAGCATGGCGCATGACACCTGTAGCTGGGTCGTTATGCAAAACACGTGCAATGCGTTGGGCTGCGTCATCTGAACCATCACAGCAGATCACCATGCCAGAGTGCTGAGAAAAGCCCATACCTACGCCACCGCCGTGATGAAGTGACACCCAAGTTGCGCCACCGGCTGTATTGAGCAGTGCGTTGAGCAGCGGCCAATCGGAAACAGCGTCTGAGCCATCTAGCATACCTTCAGTTTCACGGTTTGGGCTTGCTACCGAGCCGGAATCTAAATGGTCGCGACCAATCACGACTGGCGCTTTTAACTCGCCACTTTTCACCATCGCGTTAAAGGCTTGGCCTAAACGTTCGCGATCTTTCAAACCCACCCAACAGATGCGAGCTGGTAGGCCTTGGAATTGAATGCGTTCGCGCGCCATGTCTAGCCAGTTATGTAGATGGGGGTTATCAGGGATTAACTCTTTCACTTTTTGGTCGGTTTTATAAATGTCTTCGGGATCGCCAGAAAGGGCGACCCAGCGAAAAGGTCCAATCCCCTCACAAAACAGTGGGCGAATGTAGGCTGGCACGAATCCTGGGAAGTCAAAAGCGTTCGCCACTCCTTCTTCGAGAGCCATTTGGCGGATATTGTTGCCGTAGTCGAGTGTGGCAGCGCCGCGTTTTTGCAGCGTTAACATCGCTTGAACTTGGACAGCCATCGATGCTTTGGCCGCCTTGACCACTTGGCTTTCATCTTGAGCGCGCATTTGAGCGGCGTGTTCCATGCTCCAATTTAAGGGTAAATAACCATTGAGTGGGTCATGGGCCGAGGTTTGGTCTGTCACCACATCGGGGGTGATATTACGCTCAACTAGCTGTGGAAAAATATCGGCGGCATTACCTAACAAACCGATAGAAATCGGTGTCTCCGAGCTATCGATCATCGCCAAGGCTTCATCTAAACTGGTGGCTTTTTTATCGACATAACCAGTGCGTAAGCGGTAGTCGATGCGCGATTCATCACACTCGACCGCAATCATGGAAAACCCAGCCATGGTTGCCGCTAATGGCTGAGCGCCGCCCATGCCACCTAAGCCGCCAGTTAACACCCAGCGGCCTTTTGCGCTACCAGCAAAATGCTGTTTAGCGATGGCGACGAAGGTTTCGTAAGTACCTTGTACAATGCCTTGTGAGCCGATGTAGATCCATGAGCCAGCCGTCATTTGACCGTACATCATCAAACCTTGCTTATCGAGCTCATTAAAGTGCTCCCAGTTGGCCCAATGTGGTACAAGGTTTGAGTTGGCAATTAGCACACGTGGTGCATTTTTGTGCGTCGGGAAAACACCGACAGGTTTGCCTGATTGAACCAAGAGCGTTTGATCCTCTTCAAGGCGTTCAAGCACTTCAACAATTTTATCAAAGCACGGCCAATTTCGGGCCGCGCGGCCAATGCCACCATACACCACAAGTGCATGTGGGTGCTCTGCAACGTCTGGGTCAAGGTTGTTCATGAGCATGCGCAGTGGCGCTTCGGTTAACCACGATTTGGCTCGAAGTGTTGTACCGTGAGGGGCGCGAATGGTGCGCGTAGTATCAAGACGTTGCTCTTGAGTATGGGGTTGCGTCATGTTGAGACTCCTTGTGTTTCACAATGTGGCGCTATTGTTGTTATGGTGCCAGTATCGGGTTAAGTGAGGTGTAGCGATTAATCGTCGGTCATGGCATTGGCGATATCCCAACACAACCTTGCTGCGAGGCGAGCAGTTTGATTGTCTTGGTCAAATTGCGGGTTGTATTCGGCAATGTCGGCAATTAACAGCTTATTTTTGTGGTAGAAAATTTTGTCAAAATAAGGGGCAAGCGCTTCATAACTTACGCCACGTGCTGCTGGGGCGCTGACTCCCGGCGCCGTTGCAGCTGGAAAGACATCTAAGTCAATCGTCAAATAGAGATAGTCACACTGGTCAATGAAGTGTTGCAGTTCACGCAGATGATCAATCGGGCTTAGTGCTGAAAACTGATTATCTTGCATATACCAAACGCCCAGTTCATCAGCTCGTTGAAACAGTGCCGCCGTATTACTTGCTCGGCTCACACCTAAGCAAGCGTAATGAAATGGCCATTGGTTTTGCTCGCACCATTGATGGATTTGATTAAAAGGGGTGCCGGAGCTAGGTCGCACCGAAGCGATCTCTGACTCAAAAGCACGTAAATCGAAATGTGCGTCAAAATTGATGATCCCAATCCGTGGTTGGCTGATGGCTTGTTGACTCAGATATTGCGCTGCGCCTTGAAACGTGGCCCAAGCGACTTCATGACCGCCACCCAGTACGATAACGGGCGTTTGTTTAAGCGTATGGGCAATCACATCAGCGCACTGTTGCTGAGCCAGCTCAAGCTCATCATCAATACAACGAATATTGCCCAGATCAAAAAAGCGAGAGTGCTTATGCCAAGCCATGTTGGCCAGCGCTTGGCGAATGGCATCGGGGGCCTGTTTTGCGCCAATGCGCCCTTTGTTGCGGGCCACCCCTGCATCGCATTCAAAACCGATAATGGCAATGGCTTTCTCATCTTGGTTTTGTTGAATGGGTAGCGTATTGACGGTGCAACGTTGAGTTTGATGATGAACGCGTGTACCTAACTCGCCATCTTCGGCATCGTGACGGCCTTGCCACTCGAAGCTGTGCTGAGTGTTGCTAAAGGTAGGGTTATTCATAGGTCAATGCTCCGTCAACTACCCGTGCATGCAAACGCGGTACGCCTACTTGATAACTTAAATCGGCTGGGTGGCTAATATTCCAAATGGCGAGGTCGGCATCATAGCCAGTGGCAATTTTGCCGCGAGAATCAGCAAAACCTAACGCTTGCGCAGCATGTTGAGTCACACCTCGTAAGGCTTCTTGGGGGGTTAAGCCAAACAGTGTGCACGCCATATTCATAATAAGAGTGAGGTCAGCAAACGGCGATGTACCGGGGTTGAAATCACTTGCGATGGCCATTGGAATATTATGCTGACGCAGTAAATCAATCGGTGGGCGTTGGGTTTCACGTAAGAAATAAAAAGCACCGGGCAGCAAGGTTGCCACGGTATTGGAACGGGCGAGTGCAAACACACCTTGCTCATCTAAATATTCGATATGATCGGCAGACAAACCTTGGTAATGGGCGGTTAAAGCGCTTCCCCCTAGGTTTGATAATTGCTCGGTATGACCTTTCACTTGCAGCCCATGCGCAATTGCGGCTTGGAACACTTTTTCTGTTTGTGCCAGCGTAAAACCAATCGATTCACAAAACACATCGACGCTCGAAGCGAGTTTTTGTTCGGCCACCAGAGGGATGATTTCCTGACAAATATGCTCAACATAATCGTCTGTTCGGTGTTGATATTCTGGTGGAATGGCGTGAGCGGCGAGCAGTGTTGTGACGACTTTAATGCGGCGATGATCCTCAAGGTGCTTAGCCGCTTTGAGCATTTTTATCTCATCATGGAGCGTTAAACCGTAGCCCGATTTGATCTCAACGGATGTGACACCGGAACGCAGCAACCCCTCTAACCTTGGTAGTGCCAACTCAACCAATTGGTCAATGGATGCGGTGCGGGTGGCGTGGACGGTTGATAAAATACCGCCGCCTTGCTTGGCGATCTCTGGGTAGGGAACACCTTGCAAGCGCATTTCAAACTCATTGGCGCGGTTACCGGCATAGATAAGGTGAGTATGGCAATCTATCAACCCCGGAGTGATAAGCTTGTCTTGGCAATCTATGACTTTGTGTTCTGGCGCGGCGGTGATGGGAATGTGGCTATCAAAGTAGGCGTCAATTTTGCCCGCTTTTATCACCACAGTTTTAGGAGAGCTAGGCTGATAGCCAAGCTCTCCTTGTTCCATGCTGACGATACGCGCGTTGGTCAGTATTAGATCCATCTTTATTGTCACCGTTATCGCTTAGTGCGCTGCTGATTTAAATGTATATACAAATAAATAAGGCAAAAGCGCAGGCGGTGCAAGATGAATGTTGCAAAAGTGTGATCGAATGTTGAAATGTGTAGCGTTAATCGAGCATCACTTTAGAGGTTAATTTGTATTTCGAGCCCGGGTGATAAAGCAGTGCAGAGCTGACTAACTTATCGCCACTCCAGGTACGGCGATTAAGTAGTAAACAGGGTTCATTGACGGCCAACTGCAACAATTGTTTGATGTGATGCTCGGCAATAATGGCTTCAACAGTGTGCTCAATTGCACTTAATGGGCAGTTTTGTGAAAGATATTGATTGGGCGTCATGAACGAGAAGTTTTGTTCAAGATAGTGGGGCGCGTAGCGGCTATTGACCCAACGTACTTCCAGTTGTATCGGAGTATCATTGGCAAAGTGAATGATTTCACTATAAAAAACAGAAGATCCTAGCATGACGCCGAGTTTGATAGCGACACTTTCATCTGCTGTTAACGCAAGTTGCTTTAAGACTTTACTGCGATATTGCTTCCCTCGGCTAGCGACCTCGTCAGCAATATTACGAATATCAAGTAGCGGTGATTCCGCTTTGTCTTCTACAGCGCAAACAAAAGTACCTAGCCTTGGTCGGCGTTGCAGTTTTCCATCAGCTACCAGATCCCGTATCGCTTTATTCACCGTCATCCGACTCACATTAAATTGCTCAGTCAGTTCTAGCTCGGTGCTTATGCGTTGGCCGACAGGCCAGTGTCCGGATTCAATGTTATCTAAAATAAATTGTTTTATTTGTCTATAAAGTGGTGAACTTGACATGGGCATGATGAGTTTTATTTGAATATACAAATAATTAACGAAGTCGCTGGGAAATGCAATATTTAGATAAGGCTTTGCGATCATCATCGGTCAAAACTGTGAATTGGTGAAGCAGCTATCGACGACAAAGGGTCAGTGTCACGGTAAGATGGCGCCGTAACTTGTGTTGTAAATGGTAACTTGTGGTTTAGATAATAAAGAGAAAATGCGATGACAGCTCCAACAGAAATGACTTTTTTCGCTCGTTTTGAAGCGGATATTTTGGCGAAAAAGAAAGTGATCACCATTCGTGATGAGAGCGAAAAGCACTACCAAGTTGGCTCTATTGTCGAGGTGAGTACGTTGGAAGAGGGACGAAAGTTCTGCCGCTTGTTAATCAATAAGGTTGAACCGATCCTATTTAGCGAATTAAGCCACTACCATGCAGAGCAAGAAAATATGTCACTCACGACACTGAAAGAGGTGATTCAAGACATTTATCCCAATATTGAACAGTTGTATGTCATTCACTATCAACTGGTTGAAGAGAAAGATCTGGAAAAAGATCACGCTTAAAAATAATAACGCCAATCAATCACGATTGGCGTTATTGCTGTTTTCCTCAAGACCGTGTCACGACGATTTCATTATAAAACGCAGCAACAGTAATGAGGTTAGTCACGCTTCCACAGAATGTGGCAGAACTTTTGGTCTGGGTCGCGGCTAACGAGCATTCTTGCAAACACATCGTCTAGTACGTCGTCCTCTTCATTGACAAGACCGATCAATACTTCCGCGTAAGCTTCCTTATCGACGTCAAAACCCACGTGTTGAACCCAATCATCACCAACGTCAACCAGTTCAGCCGCGCCACGGTCTTCAAATTGTGCTGTAAACAGGATGACATCAACAGGTTCTAGATTATCGGGTGCCATTTCAAGAAAGATGTCGTAAGCCGCATCAATGGCATCGTCGTAAGAAATCAAATCAGACATTATTATGCTCGGCTCATGTATTTGCGTTCAGCGGTGTTGATAATAATACGGTCGCCAGTTGCGACATATTCAGGAACCTGCACAACAAGGCCAGTGCTTAAACGTGCTGGTTTTGAACGCGCAGAAGCTGAAGCACCTTTGATGGAAGGATCAGTCTCTTCAATCACAAGCTCAACAGATGAAGGGACATCTAGTGCTACCGCAACACCGTCAACGACAACCACATACATACCTTGGATTTCTTCAGTGATGAACAGTAGCTCATCTTCGATATCCGCCTGTTTAAACGTAAATTGAGTGTAATCTTCGTTATCCATGAAGATGTACTCATCGCCATCAACATAAGAAAACGAAACCGCACGGCGGTTCATGTCAACGGTGTCGACAAAGTCATCGGCTTTTAAACGCTCATCAACGCGAGCGCCAGTGTTCAAATCAGTACAACGTAGTTTGTAGATTTTAGAACCACCGCGGCCACCAGGAGTGGTCACTTCGATGTCTTTGATCAATAGCGTCTTGCCACCAGAAATAATAGCAAACCCTTTTTTTAATTCATTCGCCTTTGGCATGGAATTTTTCCTTCATACTTAGTTTCGGCGCATTATACCTTGCCGTTTTCGAAAAGGAATATCTTGATTGATTGCTTTGCATAGTAGAACATGACCGCGTGTACTTTTTCTTAAATTAACTAACGCTTTTTGCTATGTATTTATCGGTTATTGACCCAAAACAACCCTTTCAGGCTGAATATCAAGCGGCTATCGATGATCTCATCAAGTTTCTGCGTGCCGGGTTAGGTGACAATCTACATAGTCTTTACCTTTATGGCAGTGTGGCGCGTAGAACTGCGCGTTATGGGCGCTCCAATTTGGATGTAGTGTTGGTCACGCACCGTGATTTCTCCGAGCAACGAGCAACTCTACTAAATACGATAAAATGGCGATTTCAGAAAAGTTTCCCACATATCACCGAAGTCTCGATCAAAACTGCACTCGTGAGCGAGGTAGCCACTTTAGAGAGCATTTTTACGTGGGGATTTATGTTGCGCCATTGTTGCGTTTGTATCTTGGGTGATGATCTGGCGGAATGCTTTGGCGATTTCGAACCCAGTTGGGAAATAGCTAAACACTGGAATATGGACATCGCAGATTGGGTCTTTTTTTACCGTGATAAAATTGCAAAAACCAGTTCTGAAAGCGAACAGAGCAAGGCGCAAGTAGCCATTGCCAAGAAATTACTGCGCGCCAGTTATTCTTTGATTATGTATCGTGACAAAAATTGGTTTGATGATCCTATCGAATGCGGGCAGCAGTTTTTACGTTATCACCCGGAGAAAAAAATCGACATTGAGAGATTGGGTATTTTGCTCTCTGGGCGAGTGATCGCTAAACGCTCAGTGATTGGAATTCTAGACAGTTATGGGCAATGGCTTGCAAAGCAGTATCAAAAAACAGAGTTTCGGATTGGTTAACCGCTGGCTAGATCGTCGTACTTCTTAAAATAACCCAAGTTGTGGCTGGCTGAGCTGTTCGAAATTCAAGCTAACAAAAGGCAAAATGGCTTCTGCGACTGGCTGCAATTGTTTATCGATATAGTGCTGATAATCGATAGGACTTTTTAAATACTCTTTAGGCTCAGGGCCATTCAGTGTGATGAGGTATTCGATACGACCTCGATTTTGATATTGCAATGGTCGGCCTAACTGCTGGTTTATCGTATCAGCAAGTCGTGCGGCTCTTACTTGTGGTGGTACGTTTTTTTGGTATTCATGCAGCTTGCGACGCAACCGTTTTTGGTACACGAGCTCATGGTCGAGTTGACCGGTTTGAGTTTGCTCAACGATTTCACGAATAAACGCCGCAGGGTCTTCACCATTAAAAATCATCGAATAAAGTTGGTGCTGAAAGCGTTGTGCGAGCGGAGTCCAGTCCGTTCTTGCACTCTCAAGGCCTTTAAAAATTAGCCGCTCGTTTTCGCCTTCACCGATCAATCCCGCATAGCGTTTTTTTGACCCCGTTTCTGAACCTCGGATGGTTGGCATCAGAAACTTTCGGTAGTGGGTTTCGTATTCCAATTCCAGCATCGATTCCAATCGGTACTCTTCACGCAAGTGGGTCGTCCACCATTGATTGATGTGTTCAACCAGTTGTTTTCCTACGCGATCCGCTTGCTGCTGTGAATATTGACCACCTAAAGAGACAAAGGTTGAGTCGGTATCACCATAAATCACCTGATAGCCTTGCGCCTCAATTAACTTTTTAGTTTGCTTCATGATCTCGTGTCCGCGCATGGTAATACTGGACGCCAAGCGAGTATCAAAAAAACGACAACCTGACGATCCAAGCACCCCGTAGAAAGAGTTCATGATGATTTTTATCGCTTGTGAAAAGGCTTTGTTATTGTTCTTTTTCGCCACATCACGCGCAGCCCATAATTTCTCGATCATTTCTGGAAGAAAATGTTTGGTGCGGTGAAATTGACCGCCACGAAATCCCGTTACTGCTTGGTTATCCTCTTTACCAAGTGGAATTTTTAGCCCTTCAATCAAGCCAAGTGGGTCAATTAAAAATGAACGAATGATCGAGGGATATAAGCTTTTAAAATCAAGAAGTAATACAGAGTCGTAGAGGTTAGGGATGGAGTCCATCACATAGCCTCCGGGGCTTGCGACCCAATTTTCGGAGTGTAAGTTAGGTGCAATGTAACCCGCGCGATGCAATTGAGGTAAGTAGAGATTGGTAAAGGCGGCGACAGAACCGCCGACGCGATCTAGCTCCACACCCGTGAGACGGGAACGTTCAATGGCGAAATCCAGCAAATGGGTATGTTCAAAGATTTTATTCACTAACACACAATCTTGCAGGTTGTATTTCGCCAGTGAAGGTTTGTCTTTTTTAAACATACGGTTGATTTCATCCATCCGATCATGGGCGTTGTGAATCGCTTTTCCTTCGCCTAATAGCTCCCTTGATACTGATTCCAATGACCAAGAACGAAATTGGTAAGTGGCTGTTTTTAATGTATCAATTCCATCCAACACTACTCGCCCGGGAATGGTAATAAACCCTTGCTGACTCTGGTTTGAACTACGAAAAAAACTGTGCTGTTTGCCACGGCCAATCGCAAGTTTTAACTTATGCCACTCGGCTCTTTTATGGAGTAAGCGAAAATCAAAATCAATCACGCTCCAGCCAATTACTACATCAGGGTCGAACTCAGTGAACCAATCGATGAGAGCGTTGAGCAATGCGTATTCGTCTTTCACCCATTGAATCGGGGTATCGCAAGGCTCAGGCTCACCAATCATGATTACGCGGCTGTCCATTGGGCTATCAAAACCAATCGAGTAGAGAATGCCTTTTTCAGAACACTCTAAATCCAGCGAAACCACTTTCAGATGAGGAAGATAGTTGCCCGGTCGACATTTCGCCTGTTCTATTTTTGAGTGGGAAAACGTCTGGGTAAGCCGTCCAGTGAATTCAATGCTGCCTTTAAGAAAACGCTCCATAAGAAAGCGGTCGGCAAGCTTAATATCATCTTCTAACGTCAGAATATGATGTTGCTTTAGTAGTGCCGAAAACTCAGCATGCGTTTGAATCGTTTGACAATAACAACCCGCTAGGAGGGTATGTTCAAAATCTTCCAAATCCAATGTCTTTAATTCGATAGAGAGCTGCCGCTCTAACGCTAATTTTTGCGCTTGTGGCACATCTTTCTGTGGTATGAAGAAAACGGGTTTTTCACCACGGATAATCAGTTGGGTTGGACCTTGAGGCGTACTCAACCACAACTCAATATGAGTCGAGCCATGAAGGTCTCTTGCATGGCGAGTAAGTAAAAAACCGTGTTGAATAACCAAGCGTAATAAATCCAAATAGTCGTAACCTTGGGGGAGGGCATCATATCAGAGCTACGAGGTAAATAACGAATTTCAGTGAGGTGAGTAAGCGGGCGATGGAGATCAAATAACCGTTAATTGGTATGGTGTATGCATTTTAACTTTATGATTTGTTTTGGTTTTGTATTTTTATGAGGCTGGTTGCATTTTTATGTTTAGGTTCAAATTTGTCAAAAAATCATGTAAAAGTCGTGCGGCATCTCTGCTAATATAATTAAGCTTTTGATTTGTTAATGGATTCTCATTGGATGATTAGCCGAACAAATAAGTACTTGCCAAATTTGGGGTTTGAGCACATATTCAGTGTGAGTAAAAACTAATGTTAAGTTAATTACCCGATTGTGAGTTAATTTCCAATTGTGAGCTAATTAATGTGGGCCGCGATGCTGCTATCCACGATTCAGTGGGTGCAGAGCCAATAGATGAGTGTGGAGATACAAGTTTGATAAGTGTTTTCCTTGTAGATGATCACGAGCTGGTTCGCACAGGGATACGACGTATTATTGAAGACGTCCGTGGAATGAACGTAGTAGGGGAAGCTGACAGCGGTGAAGAAGCAGTAAAATGGTGTCGCAGTAATCATGTCGACGTTGTTTTAATGGATATGAACATGCCTGGTATCGGCGGTTTGGAAGCGACAAAAAAAATTCTGCGCTTTAATCCAGATGTGAAAATCATCGTGTTAACGGTTCATACGGAAAATCCATTTCCGACCAAAGTGATGCAAGCTGGAGCCGCGGGTTATTTAACCAAAGGTGCAGGCCCAGATGAAATGGTCAACGCGATTCGCATTGTGAATAGCGGGCAGCGTTATATCTCGCCTGAAATCGCACAGCAAATGGCGTTAAGCCAATTCTCGCCAGCTTCTGACAATCCATTTGCTGATCTCTCGGAAAGAGAGCTGCAGATTATGATGATGATTACCAAAGGGCAAAAAGTGACGGATATTTCCGAGCAACTTAGTCTTAGCCCCAAAACAGTAAATAGCTATCGCTATCGACTGTTTAGTAAGTTAGCGATCAGCGGTGATGTTGAACTGACCCATTTAGCTATTCGACACGGAATGTTAGACACAGAGACGCTTTAGTGACTTCTTTGTTCGACTCGGTCGCTTTTCTTAAAACCGTTACCCATCAGCCCGGCGTTTATCGAATGTATAACGCCGAGGCTGATATCATCTATGTTGGCAAAGCCAAAGACCTCAAAAAACGCCTTTCTAGTTACTTTCGAAAAACAATCGACAGTGAGAAAACGCGCGCGTTAGTCAGCCATATCGATAAAATTGATGTCACCGTTACTCACACTGAAACGGAAGCGTTGATCCTTGAACATAATTACATCAAGCAATATTTGCCTAAATACAATGTGCTGCTGCGAGATGATAAATCTTACCCGTATATTTTTATTAGTGGGCATAAGCACCCTCGTTTGTCGTTGCACCGTGGCGCGAAAAAGCGCAAAGGTGAGTATTTTGGTCCATACCCTGATTCTGGTGCGGTTCGAGAGTCGTTACACCTCATCCAAAAAATATTTCCGGTAAGACAATGTGAAGATACCGTCTATAGCAACCGGACTCGTCCTTGCCTGATGTATCAAATTGGCCGCTGCGCTGCACCTTGTGTGAGTCATATCATTGCTGATGAAGAGTATGCTGAATTGGTTAATTATGTTCGATTGTTTTTGCAAGGCAAAGATAACCAAGTACTTGAAACATTAGTGCAAAAAATGGAACAAGCCAGCCAAGCACTGCAGTTTGAAAATGCCGCTAAATTTAGAGACCAGATCCAAGCCATTCGAAGAGTCCAAGAACAACAGTTTGTTTCTGAAGAGACGATGGATGACATGGATGTATTGGGATTTGCCCAAGAAAATGGCATCGCTTGCATCCATATTTTGATGATCCGCCAAGGTAAAATATTGGGTAGTCGTAGCCATTTTCCTAAAATTCCGGCTAACACGACTCAAGAAGAGGTGTTTGATGGCTTTTTAGGACAGTATTATTTAAGTCACAATGAAGCGCGTACGATCCCAAGTCGAGTGATCTTAAATGCGGGTCTGCTAGAGGATGAAAAGCCGCTGCAAGAAGCCTTACAGACCCTAGTCGGGCGTAAAGTTTCTTTCCACATCAGCCCAACAGGTGTGCGTGCTCAATATTTAAAATTGGCTAATACCAATGCATTGAGCGCAATAACGGCTAAAATTAACCATAGAATGACGATCAACCAGCGCTTTAAAGCACTTCAAGCTGTTTTAGGGTTGGATAGCATAGAGCGTATGGAGTGTTTTGATATTTCGCACACCATGGGAGAGAGCACGATCGCCTCATGCGTGGTATTTAACCAAGAAGGGCCTGTTAAACCAGAATACCGCCGTTATAACATCACGGGAATTACTGGTGGGGATGATTACGCTGCAATGGGACAAGTGTTAGATAAGCGGTATTCCAAGCAGCTTGACGTGGAAAAAATCCCCGATGTCATTTTCATTGATGGTGGTAAAGGGCAATTGAATCGAGCTTTGCAGATCATCTCTAGCCATTGGCAAGATTGGCCGAAAAGACCGGTGATGATTGGTATCGCCAAAGGTGTTACCCGCAAACCGGGGCTAGAAACGTTGATTACAACCGATGGCGATGAATTTAACCTGCCAAGTGATGCGCCAGCTTTGCATTTGATTCAGCATATTCGCGATGAAAGTCATAATCACGCCATTGCTGGGCATAGAGCCAAACGAGGTAAAACACGGCGTACCAGTACATTGGAAGGCATAGAAGGGGTTGGGCCTAAACGCCGGCAAGCACTGCTGAAATATATGGGAGGGCTGCAAGAGCTAAAAAGAGCCACTGTTGAAGAAATCGCCAAAGTGCCCGGTATTAGCCATTCTTTAGCTGAAAACATTTATCAAGCATTGAAACAATAAGAAAAATAACGCAACATAACCGCGCAATCGATAAGAGCCTATAAATATGCGTTTGAATATTCCTAATATTTTGTCTTTATTACGACTTTTCCTTATCCCAGTATTTGTCGTTGTTTTCTATCTGCCTTACGGCTGGGGCCCTTTTGCTGCGGCAATGGTGTTTTGGATAGCGGGTTTTACCGATTGGTTAGATGGCATGCTTGCGCGAAAACTTGGGCAAACCTCTCGCTTTGGTGCTTTTATCGACCCAGTAGCGGATAAAGTGCTCGTTGCGACGGCTCTTATCTTGATCACCGACCATTACCACAGTCTCTGGATAACGATTCCAGCCGTGACAATGATTGCACGTGAAATCATCATTTCTGCGTTGCGAGAATGGATGGCGGAAATTGGTAAACGAGCCAGTGTGGCCGTTTCATGGGTTGGGAAGGTTAAGACGCTCACCCAAATGTTTGCATTGTGGGTACTGATTTGGCGTTATGATGATTGGATGGTGTGGGTCGGCTATGCAGCGTTATACATCGCCACCATTTTGACCTATTGGTCAATGGTTCAATACTTGGCGGCAGCTAAAGACGACCTCCTCAATGCAGAACATCATTAAGAAACGGGCTTAGGCCCGTTTTTTGTTCCTCCAATTTCTACAATCCCTTTCACAACATGCATTATTGCTTTAGTTAAAGCACAGTTATCTCGTGTAAAAGGTGGTGAATTTTGCTATCAAATTAACCAAATCTGTCCTTTTTGAATGTAAAATAGCCAAACGATTTAAAAACTAAAAAAATAATATTGACTCATCGAATCGAATGCGTAGAATGCATCCCGTACTTGAGAGGAACGGAAGAAACAACCCAACCCCTTGATGTTACAGGGGCGCGTTGGCAGAGGGGCTATGCAGCGGATTGCAAATCCGTGGACCTCGGTTCGACTCCGGGACGCGCCTCCATTGCGACACTAGCTCAGTTGGTAGAGCGCAACCTTGCCAAGGTTGAGGTCACGAGTTCGAACCTCGTGTGTCGCTCCAAATTTTGAGGTGTTGAACTTAACGTTCAGTATCTAAAGATGGTGTTACTAAATTTTGTAAACAGCATCGCAATGTAGAATTGCGTGCCCTGGTGGTGAAATTGGTAGACACAAGGGATTTAAAATCCCTCGACTTTCGAGTCGTGCCGGTTCAAGTCCGGCCCGGGGCACCATCTTTTTACTGCTTATGCAGTATGCGACACTAGCTCAGTTGGTAGAGCGCAACCTTGCCAAGGTTGAGGTCACGAGTTCGAACCTCGTGTGTCGCTCCAAATTAAAGTCCTAGCAGAAATGCTGGGGCTTTTTCATCTCTGTCTCACAGCCAGTTTACAACCAACGATATCGTTTTAGAGCAACCTTGCCAAGGTTGAGGTCACGCTTTTAGTTCAAAAGAAAGCGAACCTCGTGTGTCGCTCCAAATTAAAGCCCTAGCAGAAATTGGGTAAATCCCCCCCCTACGTTCACTATATTCGTTGACGGTTTCGGACGTGAAATTGAAATATTTTAAGCAAAGCCATCACCATCAAACAGCAGTGCTTCAATTTATGGTCAAATCTCGCATCGTTTTTACTCTCCATCCCCAATTCTAGAATGTTAATAATTTGATAAAGCAACCTTTATCTTGAGTTGTTATTATTTTGTGATGTGAAATTTCGGCCTACTTCACATAATTTTCGTGCCAACATTTAATTTATGGTGTGAATTATTTGCAAAAGCGTGATTTATATAAACTTATCAATAACCCATTCATGGGAACGGTTCCTAATGTGACATTGATCTATTTTTACATTGATTTGGTGAATGTAAACTCCATCCCCGTCAGCAACGTTAAGGGAATACATAAGCAGTGGTTGCTGAGTAATAAAGAGATTGAGTTATTCATGATTACCAAAGTAGCGTGCTACTTCCCCCGGTGAATCTGAACTTAACTCATTAATTTTATTGCCTATATCTCAGGATGAGATTCAAGGTGTCAAGCACCAACATAATGATAATGATGACCATAAGGTCGATGGAGTATAAAAAATGAATTTTGCTACCTCTGGTAAACTTTCTCTTGCCGCAATTCTAATTTCAGCCGCACTACAAGCAAACGCAGGTATCAGTGTTGAAGGTGAACAAGGTGTTTTCTCAATCGGCGGTGATGTTGAGTTCGATATCAACCTTCGTGATAAAAATGCCACTGACAAGCAAGAGCTAAATCAAGACGGTCGTCTTTTGGTTCAAATCGCTGGTGAGCGCAGTGTGAGTGGTGACCGTTATATCAAAGCACAAGCACAACCTTTACTTAAAACAACGGGTGATGTTGAGCTTGATGATGCGTGGATTGCATTTGGTCAAGCAAATAACTGGGAATTGAGAGTAGGTCGTTATGAAGCATTTGATCTATTCCCTGTTGGTCAAGATACTATGCTTGAATACGCAACAGCAGAACCGTATCGAGCGAATGCGGCTCGTGGTCGTGGCGATAACGGCCAAGTCGGTTTTAGTAAGACAGCGGATAATCTTTACTTTGAACTCTCTACCAAATTTGAGAAGAATGCGACTACAGCGGATAAAAATGCTGTGTTCGTACGCCCAGTTGTTGCGTACCAAATCGTTGACTCAGTTCGTGTTGCTGCTGGTTTAGAAGCCAATCTGACTGCAGATGATAAAGATGCTGCGAATGATTTCCTTGGTTATGGCGCGACAGTTAACTATTCTGCTAACGATCTTTCTATCAACGTGAACTATGCGTTCCGTGATTTCGACAAAACTAAACAAGAAGATACGACCATCGGTGCTAACTTACTGTTTAAAGGCTTTGGTCTAGGTCATGTCTATGGTGATGTTGATAAAGGTACTAGCGAGAAGGTAAATACCACTTATGCTTCTTACCAATTTGCTAATGTGATGGATGTGGAAGATTTCTCTGTTTATCTAGGTACTTACTACTCGAAAGTAGACGACACAGAAAACAAAGATCTAGGCATGCGTATCCGTCTAAAATACTTCTTCTAAGTTTTAAAACTTAAGCATTAAATCTCAACTGCTTTTGATGCCTACCGTTCGGTAGGCATTTTTTGTATAAGCAGATGCGATGATTTACAGCTGTTTAAGCATCCACACATCGCAGCCGTTGTGCTCAGTGCCGTCCATTGGTCGATCCAAATGTATAAATCCGAGCTTTTCATATAACTGAATGGCGGATGTCATACTAGATAACGTATCCAAATAGCAAGATTGATAACCTGCATTTTGAGCAAACGATAGGCATGCTTCACTGAGCATTTTTCCTAGCCCGAAACCGCGACTTTCTGGTAATAAGAAGAGTTTTTTTAGCTCACAGATCCGTTGGCTATGATGAAAGGCTGCAATACCTGCTCCACCGACAATGATGCCGTCACGTTTGGCTACCAGATAAAGGCTGCTTCTCTCTTGCGTATAATGTTGACTCATGTTTTCTACTTCAGCATCAGATGGGCCAAAACCCTCACCGATGGCCCCAAATTCAGCGCCTACAGATTGGATAATTTTACAAATGTCCGGATCATCTTGTGGTTCGATTGGTGTTATCGTGATGTTCATCGTTTCTTCTCAAAAATAGTCATGTTTTTATTATTGTTTGGGGAGAGGGAGGTGATATCAAGAGAGCGGCAAAAATAATGCCGTTTTTTTGTTCAAGAGCAAGCGTCAGTATCATTTCAATTTGGCTTTAGAGGTGGCTTTCGATACTATGTGCAGCTATCTGAAAAATACAAAAACATCCTATACGGACACTACCTACAGGTAGATGAGGAAACGATGCAACATCTAGAAGAGATTATTGCTAATGCGACCGCAGCGATTAATGCTGCCGATTCGCTAGTCGCACTTGATGAAGTGCGTGTTCAGTACTTGGGTAAAAAAGGTGAGTTAACCACTCAGCTACAGAGCCTAGGTAAATTGCCACCCGAAGAACGTCGCGCTGCAGGTCAAGAGATCAACGTTGCGAAAGAGACAGTGCAACACGCCATTGCTACGCGTAAAGATGCTTTGCAGCGAGCAGAGTTAGAAGCCAAACTAGCGGCTGAAACGATTGACGTTACTTTGCCTGGACGCCGCATTGAAAATGGTGGCTTACACCCAGTGACTCGCACAGTTGAACGCATTGAGCAGTTCTTTGGTGAGCTTGGTTTTCATGTTGAATCTGGACCTGAAATTGAAGACGCCTTCCACAACTTTGATGCGTTGAATATCGCTGCCGATCACCCAGCACGTACTGATCACGATACCTTCTTCTTTAATCCAGATTTAATGTTGCGTACACACACGTCAGGTGTGCAAATTCGCACTATGGAAAATGGTCAACCGCCGTTTCGTTTTATTGCGCCGGGCCGCGTATATCGTAATGACTACGACCAAACACACACACCAATGTTCCACCAAGTTGAAGGAATGTTGGTTGATGAGCACGTCAATTTTGCTCAGCTTAAAGGTATTTTGAACGATTTCTTATGTAACTTCTTTGAAGAAGAAGTTGAAGTGCGTTTCCGTCCTTCTTATTTCCCATTTACAGAACCTTCTGCGGAAGTGGATGTGAAGGGTAAAAATGGTAAATGGCTTGAAGTTCTAGGCTGTGGCATGGTTCACCCGAACGTTTTGCGCAGTGTTGGTATTGACCCTGAAAAATATTCTGGCTTTGCATTTGGTATGGGTGTTGAGCGTTTAACGATGCTTCGTTATGGCGTCAACGACCTACGCGCGTTCTTTGAGAACGATCTGCGCTTCCTCAAACAATTCAAGTAATTCAAGGGTAAACACAATGAAATTCAGCGAATCATGGCTTCGTGAGTGGGTTAACCCTGCGGTTACGACTGACGAACTTACACATCAAATTACAATGGCAGGCTTGGAAGTCGATGACGTTCTTGCTGTCGCCGGTGAATTTACTGGCGTCAAAGTGGGTCACGTTGTGGAATGTGGTCAACATCCAGATGCCGACAAACTGCGTGTAACGAAAGTTGACGTGGGTGAGGAAGAACTGCTTGATATCGTTTGTGGTGCAGCAAACTGCCGCCAAGGCTTAAAAGTGGCGGTAGCGACTGTTGGTGCTGTACTGCCCGGCGATTTCAAGATTAAAAAAGCAAAATTACGTGGTCAACCTTCTCACGGCATGCTTTGTTCATTCAGTGAGCTAGGGATTGATGTTGAATCCGCTGGCATTATGGAGCTTGCAGAAGATGCCATCGTTGGTACTGATTTCCGCGAATTCCTAAGCTTAGATGATGTGACTATTGATGTCGATTTGACCGCGAACCGCGCAGATTGCTTTAGTATTCGTGGCCTTGCCCGTGAAGTAGGTGTATTGAACCGCATTGATGTCACTGAGCCATCAGTCACCGCTGTTCCTACTTCAATTGAAGATAAAGTCTCTATTGAAGTGAAAGTACCGGCCGCTTGTCCGCGTTATCTTGGTCGCGTGGTTAAAAACATTAATGTTCAAGCCCAAACACCGCTTTGGATGCAAGAGAAGTTACGCCGTTGTGGTCTACGTTCAATTGATCCAGTGGTTGATATCACTAACTATATCTTGCTTGAACAAGGCCAACCGATGCATGCCTTTGATCTTGCCAAGATCGAAGGCGGTATTGTTGTTCGTATGGCCGAGCAGGATGAAAAACTTACGCTACTCGATGGTACAGAAGCTAAGTTGAATGTTGATACGCTGGTTGTTGCCGATCACAATAAAGCATTAGCCATTGCGGGCATTTTTGGTGGTGAAGGTTCAGGCGTTAGCTCAGAAACCCAAGATGTACTGCTTGAGTGTGCTTTCTTTGCACCAGACCATATCCGCGGTCGTGCTCGTAGCTATGGCCTACATACTGATTCATCCATGCGTTTTGAGCGCGGTGTTGACTACGCGTTGCAAGCCAGTGCGATGGAACGAGCGACTCAGCTGCTGGTTGATATTTGTGGCGGTGAAGTTGCACCTGTGGTTAGTGTTGAGTCTGAAACGGAGTTACCTAAACCAAATCAAGTCACACTTCGTCGCACTAAACTGGACAGTTTGCTTGGTCATCACATTGCGGATGCTGATGTGGTTGAAATCCTAAAACGTTTAGGTATGAGTGTTGAGAGTCGCGCAGACAGTTGGGTCGCTACCGCGCCAACGTGGCGTTTTGATATCGCGATTGAGCAAGACTTGATTGAGGAAATTGGCCGTATTTACGGTTACAACAATATCCCTAATCAAGCTCCCGTTGCAGCATTGAGTATGAATGACCACCAAGAAGCAAACTTGCCACTTAAGCGTGTTCGTCATTTGTTAGTTGACCGTGGTTACCATGAAGCGATCACCTACAGCTTCGTTGAGCCAGAGCAGCAGAAACTGATTGTTCCAGATGTTGAACCACTCATTCTACCTAATCCTATCTCTGCTGATATGTCGGCGATGCGTTTGGGCTTGATCCAAGGTCTATTAAATACCGTGGTTCATAACCAGAAACGCCAGCAGCCACGCGTTCGTTTGTTTGAATATGGTTTGCGTTTTATTCCTGATGCTTCGGCAGAGAACGGTATGCGCCAAGAACCTATGCTCGCGGGGGTAATATCCGGTACTCGTGGTGAAGAGCACTGGAACATGGACACCGCAACGGTAGATTTCTTCGATCTAAAAGGTGACTTGGAAGCTATTCTTGATTTAACCGCCAACGGCAAAGCTTACAGTTTTACTTCTGTTGCACACCCAGCGCTGCACCCTGGGCAATCGGCCGCTATCGTTGTCGATGGTGAGATTATTGGGGTGATAGGCACTGTTCATCCAGAGCTTGAGCGTAAGTTTGGCTTGAATGGCCGCACCATCGTATTTGAACTTGAATGGTCAGCGGTGAACACCCGTGTAATTCCAGAAGCTGCATCACTGTCTAAGTTCCCAGCGAACCGCCGTGATATAGCACTGGTTGTTGATGGCGCCATTGCTTCAGGTGATATTGTCGATGCATGTCGTAACGCTGGTGGTGAGCTTCTAAAAGATGCGAAGCTGTTTGACGTTTATGTAGGCAAAGGGGTTGAAGAGGGCAAGAAGAGTTTAGCGATTGCGTTGATGCTTCAATCGACTGAACGTACTTTAGAAGAAGCCGATATTGCAAGCGCTGTTGAATCGATTGTGACTTCAGTAGCGGCACAGTTTGGTGCAGCCTTGCGCGACTAATTCAGAAAGTAGCCTAAGTATATTTGAGCAGGTTCAAGTTGGGCCTGCTTTTTTATATGCAATTTAGTGACAAGTTAGTGTTAAACAAGTCTATGATTTAACAGGTTATAAATTTTTTTATCAGAAATCGATATCCATTCAAAATAGTATGAAATTCTAAAAATGTTGGCCGTTATAATATAACTAACTAAATTGTCAGTGTTTTTTCTCAATCTTCGACGTCTAATTGTATAAATGCAGCCAGTATATGCGCTTATTTTGATTAAACTATTAATATTGTTGCGAATAAAAAAGTTGGCGAAAATCAGAAGCTTGGCATACACTTTTCAGGTAAAGCCGATATCTTATTGATTGGCTAAGCGAAAATGCTTTGGCGCTGCTTAGAAGCAGCAAGGTTTAACATAGCTTTGAGGGAAGTTTTATGGCGCTCACAAAGGCCGAATTGGCTGAAAACCTGTTTGAAAAGCTTGGATACAGTAAACGGGATGCCAAGGAAACGGTTGAAGTGTTTTTCGAAGAGATTCGCAAGGCGCTTGAAAGTGGCGAACAGGTAAAACTATCTGGTTTTGGTAATTTTGATCTACGAGACAAAAACGAGCGTCCGGGTCGAAACCCAAAAACAGGTGAGGATATTCCTATCTCCGCTCGACGTGTCGTAACGTTCCGCCCAGGGCAGAAATTAAAAGCCCGAGTCGAGAACATTAATGTCGAAAAATAGACCGAGCAATAGACCACGCTATGCGTGGTCTTTTTTCTGTTTAAAGTGAGTTAAGGGTTCTGAACGTATTAGGCTGCTTGAATATGAGTGGTGATATACGGCTGCCAGGCGTTTTGGTAGAGCTCGATAGATTGGCGACGAAACTGGTTAATTTGCGCCTTTTCAATATCATGTAACGCTCGCTTCTCTAATGCGGCGACACGTTCAAACTTCTGGATCTGTTCATAGAAACGATGCTCGGGGCCATTTTTCACATCGGCAATGGCTTTAAGATGTAATTGTACTTCTGCAATAACATTGGTTTTAGGAAGTTGAACCAGTAAGTTTAAATCACGATAGCCTGATGCGGCAGGCGATTTAAAGCGGTTCTTTACTTTTACGATGCTGGCTTCTCGGCTTAATACTTCATAAGCCTCGACTAAGCTTGGCACATCATTTGCCACAAGAGTTGTTCTGGCTAAATCTGTGATCCTATCAGCTCGTCCACCTAATTCATGTTCTATTTTACTTAATGCTCGGTCACGTGATTTCACGCCAGAAAAGTGAGCCTCTGTTGATGTCAGTAAAGCAGTACTTCTGCACAATGTTTCAAGTTCACGTTGAGCTTGGTGAGCTTTACTGTAGAGAATTTCAAAGTCGTTGTAGGGTTGCAAAGGCTGGTTGTTGGTGGACTGGATGCCATATAAACCGCTTAAACTATGCTTGAACAGTTTAGATGAGAGTTGATTTTTCGATTCACCAACTTTGGCATCACTTTCTGAATTGAACGGAACGGCTGCAAAGGCAGGGGCTCTGCTTAGTACTAAAAGCATCAGTGCCGTAGTACGTAAAAATAGGCTCATTCATTCTCCTTAACTTAGTCTAGGTAAAAGGTGAAACCAAAATAGACCTAAACACGTGATAACCAGAGTCGCTTGCTATGAGATCTTGGGCTAAACAAAGTCAACTCAATAGCTCGTGGAACAATTAATCTATAATTTTGCGCTTTATCACAGGTCTTATCTTCAGACGCCTCGCCAGGCTATCTGTTCAATTTGATGTGTTACCAAGTGTATCTAATGAGGATGAACCAAATATGAACATCTTTATCTGTCTTTGTGCTGTTTGTTTAACCCGTTGGGGATTCACTTATTCGTCAGTAGCATGTACTTTGTCTGGCTGTAGATTTTAATCGTAGAGTACGAAGATAATGAAAGATCCCGAGTTTTGGCACAAGAAATGGGCATCCAACCAAATAGGATTTCACTTAGAAGATGTGAACCCATTGTTGATCGAATATTGGCCTCAACTCTCACCTCAACGAAATGAAAGTGTATTTGTACCATTGTGCGGAAAAAGTGAAGATTTGATATGGCTCGCTTCCCAGCATGAACAGGTTCAGGGTGTAGAGCTGAGTGAAATTGCCGTTCGTTCCTTTTTTGCCGAGCATTTTTATACGCCAACGGTCACTCGTTTAAATGGAGCGCATGAACTGTATCAGTTTGATGAACTGATGATTTATACCGGAGATGTCCTTAGTGCGCCGCTAAAAGCGGTTGAGCTTATCTACGACCGAGCGGCGTTAGTTGCGCTGCCCCCTGAAATGCGAAAGGAGTACGTTACTCGCTTGCTTTCACTCTTAAAAGAGGGCGGAAGGGTGCTGCTTGTGACGCTGGATTACGTTCAAAGTGAAATGATGGGCCCTCCATTCTGTGTCGCCAAAAATGAAGTTGAGTCGTTATTCACTGACTGCAAAGTGGCGTGTCTGTTTCGTGACGATGCTGATGAAAATCACCCTAAGATCAGTCAACGAGGATTGAGCCGTTTTGCTGAAGTCGTGTGGTTAATTGAGAAGTAACAGACTATGCTTAAATCGTTTATTTATACATCTTATACAACAATAAATAGGTAGGTTTTAGGCGTTTGATGAGAGCAAGCCATTACGTCTATATCAGCCGCTCTAATACTAAGGAAAAACTATGGGTTTGTTTAGTCGGAAGCCAAACAGCAATCAACAGTCTAAAAAGAGCAGTGATGAACTGGTGGTTGATTCAATAAAACGCACGATGGCTTATATTGAGTTTGATCCACAAGGACATATTCTGACTGCCAGCTCCTCATTCTTACAAGTGTTGGGTTATTCATTATCGGAAGTGGTGGGCCAGCATCATCGAATGTTCTGTGAAAGTGAATTTGTTAATGCGCCTCAATATAGTCAACTTTGGCAAAATTTAGCGCAAGGTAAACCTCATGCGGGTACGTTTTGCCGTTTAACTAAAAGCCATAATAAAGTCTGGATTGAAGCTACGTACATCCCAGTAAAAGATGAGCAAGGAAAAGTGGTTAAGGTGGTGAAGATTGCCAGTGATGTCACTGCTGCAAAAGAGAAATTGGATAGACAAGTGGCCGTATTTGAAGCTGTCGATAAGTCAATGGCTGTGATTTCTTTCACTCCCGATGGGACGGTTGTGGAGGCGAATCCAAACTTTTTGTCCTGTGTTGGATACAAATTGGCAGAAATCGTTGGTAAGCATCATCGACTTTTTTGTGATGATGAATTTTATAAAAAGGATCCTAATTTTTGGGCGTCGCTCGCTAGCGGCCATTTTAAAACGGGATTATTTAAACGTTTTACAAAACATGGTGATGAAATTTGGTTAGAAGCGACTTATAACCCCATCTTTAACGAAAAGCATAAAGTGATTGGTGTGACTAAGTTTGCAACTGATGTCACGCAACGAGTACTGCAAGCTCGGGCGATTAAAGAGGCAGCAGCGGCTGCGCATCACACCTCACAAGAAACGGTTAATATAGCTCAACTAGGCACCACCACTTTAGCCGAAGCCGCTTCCATTGCTAAAGAGATTGATAACGCGATCACTAAGGCGAATACATCGATGACGCAACTGGCCAACCAGTCGCAGCAAATCACCAAAATTGTAACCACCATTACAGGCATAGCAGAACAGACTAATTTGCTGGCGCTCAATGCCGCTATCGAGGCTGCGCGTGCTGGGGAGTATGGCCGGGGTTTTGCTGTGGTTGCTGATGAGGTGCGCTCATTAGCCTCCAATACCACTAAAGCGACCGATGAAATTGGTAATATTGTTAAGCTCAATAGCGAACTGACCAACAGTTCTACCTCTATGATGGGGGCAATTCAAGGCCAAGTCACGGCATGTAATAGCAAACTGGAAGAGACGCAAAAGCTGATTGATGAAATGAGAAAAGCCGCGGACAGTGTGGTTGGCACAGTCAGTGAACTGATTAAAGAGTAAAGCTCTGCAGCGAGTATTGTTGGTGAAGAAAATGAAAGCGAGCCTAGTGGCTCGCTTTGCGTTTTTACAGAATCACTTGCACGCTTTTGGCACATTGAATTGCGTTGTGCAAAGCCTGTTTGAGTTCTTTATCTTTCGCCAGAGCAACCCCAAGCCGACGGCGTCCATCAATGTCTGGTTTACCAAACAGACGAAGTTGAGTGTGTGGGATAGACAGTGCTTCATTTATTCCATCAAATCTAAGGTTAGTGGAGGTGCCTTGACCTAAAATAACCGCAGATGCCGATGGCCCATATTGGGTAATACTGTTGATTGGCATACCCGTGAACGCGCGCACGTGTAACGCAAATTCAGACAGCTCTTGCGAAATGAGGGTGACCATTCCCGTATCATGTGGGCGAGGGGATACTTCATTGAAGATAACATTATCGCCTTTTACAAACAGTTCAACCCCAAATAAGCCGTAACCACCGAGTGCATTAACCACTTGTTCTGCTACATATTCAGCGGCTTTAATTGCGTTAGCCGACATCACTTGTGGTTGCCATGATTCGCGATAATCCCCTTCCTCTTGTCGATGGCCAATGGGAGCGCAGAAATGGACACCATCCACTGCTCGAATCGTCAAGAGAGTAATTTCGTAGTCGAAATCGATAAAGCCTTCGACGATCACTCTCCCAGCTCCACTGCGGCCACCTTCTTGAGCGTATGCCCAAGCGCGGCTAATATCCTCTTGCGTCTTAATCACACTTTGGCCTTTACCTGATGAACTCATCACAGGCTTAACTACGCAAGGCATACCGACATGCTCAATCGCCAGTACAAAATCATTATAGTCATCAGCAAACTGATAAGGAGAGGTAGGTAAGGCAAGAGTTTCTGCGGCTAAACGGCGAATGCCTTCACGGTTCATCGTCAATTGAGTGGCCGTTGCAGTGGGGACAACGTTTAAGCCTTGCGCTTCCAGTTCAACCAGCTTATGAGTGGCAATTGCTTCAATTTCTGGCACCACGTAGTCTGGTTTTTCGAGTTCGATAATGGCTTGTAGCGCATCGCCATCGAGCATATCCAATACGTGGCTACGATGCGCCACCTGCATTGCTGGAGCGTTGGCGTAGCGATCACAGGCAATCACTTCTAAACCAAGGCGTTGGCATTCAATTGCCACCTCTTTGCCCAATTCTCCGGAACCAAGCAGTAAAACGCGGGTGGCATTTTCACGTGTAGCAGTACCAAACATAGTGAATCCTTACATTCAAGCAATAGGTAATAGCGAAAACAGCCAAAATCATACTAAAATTAAGAATAAAAGCAAACGTTTGCCTTTGTGGTGAGAGATGAGTGATTTCCTGTTCGTGCTGTCGATAGAGTGGTTTGTGTAATACGCAGTAAACGAACTCATATCTGTACAAAATTAAGGCTGAAATAGCAATTAATGTGCAGTAAATAGCATTCGAGAAACTGCGTTAAGAATATGAAGTAATTTCAGTCTAAAGTTTATGTGGGATTGACTAAGAAAAAGACACCTATGGCTATGAAAACTTTCTTACGTTTGCGTTTTATAACTCTACACACGAAAACTGCTCTGTTGTTTTCTGTCGGGTTGGTTGGGATCATTCTTAGCAGCTTATTTATTACTCGCCACTTTTTTTTATATAGTTTGAATGAACTTGAATCAATTGAGATTCATCGAGATAGCAATCAAGCTCAGTCGGTCATTCAAGATCTTTTAGTACAGCAAGAAAAGCGTTCTTATGATTGGGCTTATTGGGATGAAACTTATCTGCTGCTGTTGAATGGCGACACTCAATTTGCTGAGCGCAACTTGTATCCTGATTCCCTCGATACTTTAGGTTTAGACGTTTTGGCTTTCATCACCGAATCCTCGCAATTGGTTGAATACTTATGTCGGGATATTGAACCTGGCACAAACTGTTCGTTAGTGGAACAGTTGATACGCTCACAAGGTGTGAGCGACCATTTAATTCAGATGCATCACACACTTGATGAGGATAAAACTAGCCGCTCTGGCCTCATCCGTGTGGAAAATAGTGTGTGGGTGGTGAGCCTAACTCCGGTGCGTAACAGTGAAGGTACGGCTGATGTTGTGGGGTGGATGCTATGGGGACAGCACTTAACCCGCCGTTTCCCTTCTCAGTATCAGAACCTACTAACCGCTAAAAATGACATTGTAGTTACCGATGCTCCTGTGATTTTACCTGTTAGTCATAATCAAGAGGGTATTGAAAGAGATCAAAATAATATCACGCATTACACCTTACTCAGTGATATGACAGGGCAACCTATTGGCTATCTAAAAACCTGTGCTCAGCGGCTTTACTATCAAAAAGGGAACGAAACTTTTTATTATTTGATTTTGACGATCATTATTGCGGCCGCCTTTGTTGCCGTGGCTACTTTTGCTCTGTTTCGCAGCAAGGTAGCCAAACGGTTTGAGAATTTTGAGCGTGGGATCAATCAGCTGATTGAAGAGAGTGCATTCTCTTCACAATCGAATGATAAACAAGATGAGTTTGAACGAATTACCGAACTTGTCCGTTCACTTGCTGCCTCATCCTCCTTGGCGGAAGATAGGCTTAAAGAGACGTTACAGAAATTTGATGCACTCTATCAAAGCCAAAATCTCGGAATGTTGCTGGTGGTTGATCGCTTCATTGTCGATGTGAACCAAGCCTTGTTGGATATGCTTTCTTATTCTAGAGATGAGTTGGTTGGAAAGGTTTTAGATGAGTTTTGTATTATACAAAATGATGTGGTGTGCAGCAGTGAATTACTCTACCAAAATATAGAACAAGGGATGCGTGAATTTGAGGGACATGTTGTTACAAAGGGTCAGCAGCGTTTAGAGTGTCTTATCGAAGCTACATTGATAGAACAACGTGGGCATCGCTCTATCATGCTATCGATTACTGATATCAGCGAGCAAAAGCAGCAAGAGCAGCTTATTTACGACCTTACTCATTGTGACCCAGTGTCAGGTTTACTTAATCGTCCAACGATGATGAGCCAAGTCCAGCCTTTGATTGACAATCCGACTGAATGTGGTGGGTTTTCCGTGCTCTACCTACGGGTTAAAAGACTAAAAGAAATTTCAGAAGTGTACGGACACAGTGCTTACGATATAGCCGTTAAACATTTTTCGGCTACGCTTAGAAACCGTTTCAATACGTCCATAATGGGACGAATTAGTGAATATGAATTTATGGTGTGTGAGTTGGGTAACGGGGCAACCTCTTTTTTGATTCACAGAGGCACTAAGCTTATCGATAGTTACAAGAGGAAGACTGACATTGGCGGCTTGGAACTCGATTTGAGTGTGGAAGGCGCTGTGATTGATTCACAATTGCCGATCGATTCTTTCGAAACTTTGGTTCAAAGTGGTTTTTATGCCATTCAACAAACAGAGAAAGCTGGAGCCAGCCTGGTTGTTTCAGTGACACAAGAATTGTTTGTTCATGCCCAGAAGTCGTTAGCGATCAATCGAGATCTCATCTCAGCTGTGAAAGATGGTCATATTATTGCTTACTATCAGCCGATTGTTCGTGCAGACAGTGCCGAAATCATTGGCTTTGAAGCTCTAGCTCGCTGGGAACACCCTCAACTTGGTATGGTTTCGCCAGCCGTATTTATCCCTTTGGCTGAACAACGTAAAGTGATCATTGAATTGGGAGAGCAGATACTAGGCCAAGCCTGCCAATTTATTAGCGAACTGCAAACGCAGTCGCAATTTTCGTTGGGTAAACGGCTAAGTATTCACTTCAATCTTTCTAGCCCGCATTTCTACAGTAAAAAATTGGTCGGGTACTTATCAGTATTGATTGAAAAATATCAAATTGAACCGGGACAATTAGTGCTCGAATTGACGGAAAGTATGTTGTTGGGGGCTGAAGAAGAGACGATCAAACGCATGGATGCGATAAAAAAACTCGGTATACAGTTGGCGCTTGATGATTTTGGTACGGGCTATTCCTCGTTTAGTACATTGTGTGATTTTCCATTAGATATAGTGAAGTTAGACCAGTCTTATATTTCCACATTGGAATCCAATGACAAAGCCAAAACCTTGGTGCGCAGTATTATCAATATGTCGCAAGAGCTAGGCTTAACTACCGTGGCTGAAGGGGTTGAAACTGCTTCGCAACTGCGCAAACTCAAAGTCTGGAATATTGATGAGATCCAAGGCTTCTATTTTTACAAGCCGATGAGTAAACAAGAGGTGTTCGATAATTTGTTGGGCGGAAAGGATATGCGGTAAAACCTGCACCATCAAAAGGCAAAAATCCCCATGCGTTGGGGATTTTTCACTAGAGCGCCTAAACCACAAGATAGGAAAGAGGAATGTCTGGGTTAATTACTTCCAAGGTGGCTTGAGTATCGGCTAAATGGCTAATACTGCCATCAGACATCTCAACTAATGCGGCTGCGACAATATTATCAAAGCGTTGGCCATCCATCATTAACTGAACAAGAGCAACTTGCAATGGTGGTAAGCTTGGGTTGAATGCGGCATTTTCAGCATACGCACCGACGTAGGTTTTACCATTCTCAATTTGCAGGGCAACACCACTGAGATTGTTGGTATAGGGTGCGTAACTGCGGTTTAGGCCATTAAGAGCTAAGCCAATGAGTGGATCATCTTCGCTAGTTGTTTTGCCGTGGTTAGCGTCTGCCATTAGACCAGAATCAACACCTAAATCGGCAGGACCAAATGATTCAGGTAGGTACTCTTGCAGTGACTTCTCATCACGCTGTGGTAGCTGAATGGCAAGCGAGTCTGCGGTTGTAAGCTCATTCATAAACTGACGGCAGTGCCCACAAGGGCTGAAGTTGATGGTAATGTCAGCAACGCCTTGTTCACCTTTCATCCACGCATGGCTGATGGCACATTGCTCGGCGTGTACGGTTTGGCCCAATTGCGCACCGGAAAACTCCATATTCGCGCCAAAGTACAAACGGCCCGATAAACCTCTGACGATGGCTCCCACGTAAAAGTTTGAAAGCGGTACATAAGCATAGGCGGCCGCAAAAGGCAGCAGTGCAACGCGCAATTCCGCATCGTCTAAGCCAGAAAGAGAAAGCAGTTGGTTGAACTGTTCTGGTGATAGGGTTGCGTCAAAATCATCGCACAGCAGAATGGGCGACAAAAATTCTGCAACGGGTTTTGGCGTATCCGCTAGCGCCTGTTCAATACGGCTTTTCATAATGAGTCCTTATCTATGTATTGAGGAATATTCTAGGCGAAGAATGAAATTTTACTGAGATTTAAATCACGTAATTTAATGTAACGTAATTTTGGTTTTCACATTTAGAGTGAGGTCACACATGAAATCGATTACAGTCAGCCTTAAAGTGAGACACGTCTACAATCAAAACCCATGAGTAGACGTATCTTTGATTTCTGTTGGCACTCTATAGCGTGGACAACCACATTGAAAAAGCAAAAAAACTTGGAGCAAGTATCGATGTGATTACGCCGCACACGACTAATGCAAGTGAACTAAATGCTGCGTCACGTGGATCTTTTTCAGCGCAGGTTGCTGTGCCCAGCGCATGAGATACGGTGCCCATGGTTAAGCCTTTAGCAATGGGATGCGTGATGTTGAGAAGGTTATAGATAGGGTAGGCGAGAATCGCGCCAAACAGCCCTACAATGACCACTAAAACGGCGGCAATGGCTGGCTCCCCACCGAGGTTACTGGAAACTTCCATCGCAATCGGTGTGGTAACTGATTTACCCAGTAGGCTGGCGATTAAATGTATATCCGTTTGAAGATAAACAGCAATTAAGCTGGCTGTGAGCATTGACATAGCACTGCCCACCCCACAGGCGAGGGCAATGATGCGCCAATTTGAGCGGATCTGAGGCAGTTGTTCATAGAGAGGATAAGCCAGCGCCACCACAGCCGGTTGCAACAGAAAGCTCAGCCATTGGTTATCAGCATAGTAACTGGCATAAGGAATGTTAAAAAATAGCAAGATAGGAATGATGATCACAAGGCTGAGCAGTAACGGATTCATTATGGCCGTTTTGCATTTTTTGCTGATCCAACGTGTCAGGAAAAAGACCGCAATTGTGAGTAATAACCACATCACTTATTCCCCTTTTTCAAAAAACGATCCAGCCCTAAACCCAGACAAACTAATACGATCAGCGTACCGCCCACCGCGCTGGCAAGAATCGGGATGGCGTTACTCATCAATAAATCAAAATGCTCGATTAATCCGACACTGATAGGGACAAATAAAATGACCATATAACGGATAAAAAGACTGGCACTGGGTTTTACCCATTCGACAGGCACGAGCCCACTTGCCAATAAACTAAACAGAATTAGCATTCCGATAATACTGCCCGGAATGGTGATGCCAAGCCAATGTTGAAGATTGATACCTGCCATCAGGCAAAGGAAAATCAGCCCCATAGAGACCAAATATTTTGCAATGGTATTCACAATAAAAGTCGGTGCCTTGTTGTGCCTAAACTATTTTCGGAAATGGAATCGCAGCGTGTTGGTTTGAAACCTGACAGCGCGAAAACCTCGTACATTAACTCGCGATGTCTTCGACATAACGGTAAACGGATTTTAAAATAGCCATTTTCTTTTCGTCACTGCTGTGGGTGTGAACTAAGTTCTCTAAATTGAGCATGTACTCTTCAAGGTGGCTTTCGAAATAATCACGACAGTGAGTTGCCCAACGCCTTTGCTCTTCGTCACTTAATGTCAATGGGTAATGGCGAGCGCGGTAGCGAAACAGCAAGGGTTCGATGCGCTTATCGCTAAAACTAATGTCTAATGCGGCGAGATTGACTGGGTCAGCTTGGCGAATGATCTCCATCGCCGCTTTGTCGGCTGGAGAGAAGAAACCGTCGTAGAGTTGAGTATCGACATCGTCACTGTGCTTATATTCGCGCTCAATTGTGTAGAGGCCAATCAGCTTTTCTCTGATCTCTGGGTACTGCTTGATGAGCGCTAAGTGTTCAAGACACAGGTTTCTATCGACCCCGATATGGTCTGCATTTTCGGCCGTTAATGTTTTGGCCGGCGCAAGGATAGGGCATTTATTGAGATGCACTAATTTGATGGGCACTGGCAATTCATCTTCTGCCAACTCTTCGCGTTTGGTATATAGACGTTGATGCAGTTCTTCGCTGCTTAAATCGATCAGGGGTTGAGGGTTTTTGGCAAGGTCCACCACAATAACCGCATTTTGATTGGTGGGATGCCAAGCAATCGGCACGATCCAACTGGTGTATTGGCATTCTCGGCCTAACATACCCGATACGTGCATTAAAGGTGTCATGTTGACGATATCAATCAGATCATTGAGTTTGCGTTTATGGCGCATGTTAAAAAAGTAATCAAACAACTTGGGTTGGGCGGCTTTTACTTTTTTGGCCAGCTCAATGGTGGCGATAACATCGGCCATAGCATCGTGGGCATTCGCGTGTTCGATGCCATTGGCAACAGAGAGATGCTCCAACTTAAAACTGGTAAAGCCTTCGTCATTTTCGGGCCAGTTGATGCCTTCTGGACGTAGCGCATGGCAGGCGCGCATCACATCAAGTAAATCCCAACGTGAATTGCCGTTTTGCCAGCTCCAAGCATACGGATCAATGAAATTACGATAGCAAGTGTAACGCGTTACTTCATCATCAAAACGAATACTGTTGTAACCAAGACTGGTGGTGTTGGGTGTGGCGAGTTGTTGATGAATTTTGGCGATAAATTCAGGCTCTGGCAAGCCTTGGGCCACCGCTTTTTGTGGTGTGATACCCGTAATAAGCGCCGCTTCTGGAGAAGGCAAATAGTCCGCTGGTGGTTGGCAATAGATAACCAGTGGTTCGCCAATAATATTAAAATCCATATCGGTGCGAACGCCCGCAAATTGGCTCGGACGATCTTTCGCAGGGTTGACTCCCCATGTCTCATAGTCGAGGAAAAAGAAAGTAGGCGGGTGCTCTTGTCGCATTCGATAGTATCCAGTCGCTGAAATTTAAGGTTTATTAGACCATTGCCCGTGTGACATAGCAATGTGCGAAGCATGCTCTGATGAGGATTTGAAATGAAAAAGCCGGCGCATTGGCACCGGCTTGGAGAAAAACGAGAACGTTCGATACTTTCTAGGCTTGCTGTTCTTGAACTTGTACCTGTTTACCGTTCAGTAAACGGCTGGTAATGGTACCTGCCGTCATTGAGCCTGAAACATTCAACGCGGTACGGGCCATATCAATCAAGGGTTCAATGGAGATAAGCAGTGCTGCAATCGTCACTGGTAGGCCCATCGCTGGTAGCACGATTAAGGCTGCAAAAGTGGCACCGCCACCGACGCCGGCAATACCAAATGAGCTGATTGCGATAATAGCCACTAGCGACAAAATAAAGTGCACGTCCATTGGATTAATACCGACGGTAGGAGCAACCATCACTGCGAGCATGGCTGGGTAAATACCAGCACAGCCGTTTTGACCAATAGTGGCACCGAATGAAGCCGATAGGTTGGCAATTGCTGGTGGTACGTTCAGCTTAGTGATTTGCGCTTCTACATTCAGAGGAATGGTTGCCGCTGAGCTACGTGAGGTGAACGCGAAGGTCAACACTGGCCAAATTTTTTGAAAATACTCTTTAGGGCTAACGCCTACAAAAGAAACCAATATACCGTGCACCACAAACATCAATGCAATGGCGACATAAGAGGCGACAATAAAACCGAGCAAACTCAGAATATCGCCCGCACTTGATGTAGCGACAACTTTCGCCATCAACGCCGCAATACCGTAAGGGGTTAGTGCCATCACCATTTTCACTAGGCGCATCACAATCGACTGTATCGCTTCGACAAAGGTGCGGATTGGCGTTTCTAGCTCGGCTTTCTCTGACATTACTTTACGCGCCGCAATACCCGTTAGTACGCCAAAAATAACCACAGCGATGATCGAGGTTGAGCGAGCACCGGTTAAGTCGGCAAAAGGATTGGTCGGAATAAAGCTTAATAGCATTTGAGGAATAGTTAAATCACTCACAGTAGCGGCGCGGCTTTCTAGTACAGCAATACGCGCCGTTTCACGGCTGCCTTCAACGAGGCCGTCTGCTGTTAAACCAAAAGCTTGGGTGACAAAAATACCGATCAATGCCGAGACAGCGGTCGTCAGCAGTAAGATAGAAATGGTCAGGCCAGAGATTTTACCCAGCGAGCCACCTTTATCGAGCTTCACAACCGCAGCGATCATCGACACCAGCACCAAAGGCATAATCACCATTTTTAGCAAACCAACATAGCCGTTACCGACGACGTTGACCCAGCCTAATGTTTCCTTGATGGCCACATGTCCTTCACCAAGAACCACTTGTAGAGCAAGGCCAAATGCGCTGCCTAGGATCAACCCAAGTAGCACTAAGCGTGAAAGAGTGTGAGACTTTTTCTGCTGTCCTAAGAGAAAAAACAGAATGCCAATAAATATTGCGAGTGCGGCAATGGCTGCAACTGACATGATGCGACACCTTAAAAGTTGTGTACCCATGATTACGTTGATCGCCGATGAGCGATGTAGTCGATAATGCTAGGTAAAAGGGGAATAAAAGCGATGAAACGCAACCATATCTTTTAACGTAGGTTAATCCAAAGACAAAATCAGCATGATTTAGAACAAATGGTTATCAATCTTTCTATTGTGCTGGTAAATGAACCGATCGGTGAGTTATTTAAGCAAGTCATTGATACTTCTTGAGCAAGGCAAGCATATCGCGAGAGTGCAAAATATCTATGGCGTGTGGTTGTATCGAGCCGAGCTCTACTGAACTCACAAAATCTCGCGAGTTCAGCTGATGATCTGAATAATTTAGTGAGTAAGTTTAAGACCCAGTAATTTCTGGGGAGATTTTTTATACCTAACCCATTTGAAGGAGAGAAAGTTAACCACTGACTTGTTGTTTCCATAAACGTGCGTAAAGTCCTGCATGTGCGAGCAACGCTTCGTGAGTACCTTGCTCGGCCACTTGCCCATCTTCGATGACGATAATGTTATCGGCATGACGAATCGTCGATAACCGATGTGCAATACTGATCACCGTTCGATTATGGCAAATGGTTTCCATATTGCTCATGATGGCCGCCTCTGACTGATAATCGAGCGCTGAAGTCGCTTCATCAAGCAGTAAGATTTTTGGGTTAACTAACAATGCGCGAGCCAGTGCAATGCGTTGACGTTGCCCGCCAGATAAGTTGGCACCTCTTTCTCCTACTTGTTGTTCAAACCCTTGTGGCAGCGCTTCAATAAAGCTTAACGCACCAGCAAGCTTTGCAACGTTTATCAGCTCTGCATCGCTTGCATCGGGTTTACAAAGACGAATATTGTCGGCGACGCTGCCTGCAAATAGCATGCTTTCTTGCAGAACCACACTCATGCTGCGCCTTAACGAGACCGGATCTGCAATGGCGAGATCCATACCATCGACCAAGACTTGCCCATGCAAAGGTACATAAAGACGCTGTAGCAGTTTCGTTAATGTACTTTTGCCTGATCCGGAAGGCCCGGTAATACCAATAAATTGCCCCGGAGCGATGGTCAACGAGAGATTCGCTAAGACTTCCGGTGCATCGATATGATAACGGAAGCGAACATTTTTAAACTCAATGCCTCCTTGAACAGAAGGGATGGAAGCAAGGCCATCTTTACTATTTTCAGCCGGTTCGTTAAGAATGTCGCCAACGCGACGCAAGGCTACTAAGGTGTGCTGGAAATCTTGCCACACTTGCGCAAGTCGCAATACGGGTTGAGTAACATGCCCTGCTAGCATATTGAAGGCAACCAATTCACCGGGAGTGAGCTGCCCATTGATTACTAAGTTGACTCCCCACCAAAGTAAAATGGCAGCGGCTATTTTCTGCACTAAGGCAATCAATTGCCCAGCAATTAAACTGGCTTTTTGGGCTGAAAACGCGCATTCAATTTGTCGACTGAGTATTTGCTGCCACCGTTCTAAAAATCGAGCTTCCGTTGCGGTTGTCTTGATTGTTTCGATACCCGTTATAGATTCAGTCAGGAAGGTGGTTGTCTCTGCTTCTGCGTCATACTCTGTCGTTACCTTGTGACGAACCCAAGGTCCAATACCTAACCACAGCAGAAAATAAATCACTAATGAACCGATAATCAGCCCGGTGAGCGCTGGCGCATAATGAAACATCACACCAATAAAGAGGGTGATAAAAATGAGATCCAAGAGCAGCATTAAGGTTGAGCCCGTCAAAAACTGACGTATTTGCCCCATTTCCCGTACGCGGGCGATGATTTGCCCCGTTTGACGCTGCTTGAAATAACTTAATGGAAGATTAATCAAATGCCGATACAACCGCCCCGATAGCTCTGCATTGACTTGACTAGAAAGATGACCAAAAACCGTATTGCGCAAATAACTGTAAAGAGGTTCAGCAATGGCTAGCGCAAGCATAGCCAGCGCTAAAACGTGCAAACTCGACAAACTTCGCCCCACAAGAACCTTATCAATAACGGTTTCAAAAAGTTTGGGACCAAACAGGGCAAACAGTTGCAGCACAATCGAATACAGAAACACATCACGTAGCTGTTTTGACTGACGAAGTATCGAAGGCATAAACCAGCGGAGGCCAAAAGCGACATCGCTTGGCTCTATACTCTGCTCAATCAGTAATAAGACCTCATAACAGGAACTTGACGATCCTTGCGCCAACGGGAACTCGAAATAGCGCTGTTTAATGGGATCGTACAAGGTCCAACCATACTCGTTTAGCGCATGAATGACATGCCATTGCTGACGGATTTTGACCAATGCAGGTAGCGGGATCGGCTCGCTTCCTCTGACGGTGATCATTCGGCTTTTCAGACCAATAGATTGAGCGGCTCGCTGAATGTCGAGAGCACTGAGCTCATTTTCGGCAACGCCTAGTGTATGAATCAGTTGTGATGGCGTGACTTTCTTATCAAATGAAAGGCTGGCAAACGAGAGGGCCGCTAATGCGCCATGGCTTTCTTGATCATGAACCGTTGAGACGGTGTTGGTTAAGGTATCCACTCTATTTTTCTCGCAATGCTTCAGCTTGATATTCTCGGATTGGGCTGAGTAGATAATCGATGATCCGACGTTGGTCGGTTTTAATCTCAGCCACGACAGACATACCGGGTAATAAGGCAACAGAGGCACCATCGACCTCAATTGTGTGGTTTAACAATTGCACTTGAGCGGGAAAAACCAACCCAAGTTGCTCATCCATTGTCGAGTCTCTGGAGACGTGGACCAATGTCGCCGATAAGGTGCCGTAACGCGTATAAGGAAAGGCATCAATTTTCAACGTCACGGGTTGGCCAGCATAAATAAAGCCAATGTCTTTATTGAGAATTTTAACTTCGGCGACTTGTACCGAATCGTCAGGCACAATAATCATCAAATTTTGTGCTGGTTGTAAGACCGCTCCAAGGGTGTGAACACTCAATTGCTGTACAGTGCCAGTGACAGGAGAGCGAACCACTTGTAATCCTTCATGTTCGCGTACTTTGTCCAGTTCATGTTGCAACGCTGAGAGTTGTAGGTGTGCTTGCTGACTTTTGTCTTGCCACTCTCTGGCTTTTTGCGCACGCAGCGCTTTTAAACGCTCTTCTAGGTTGAGATATTGCTTTTGCAGCACGTGCTGTTGTGATGTTTGCTGGGCTAACGCTCGTTCGGATTCTAATAACTCTTTTTCCTGCTCCAGATACTGCACTTGACCTATTAAACGCTGTTGCTTGAGCTTTTTTTGAGCATCAAGGCGCTGAGTAATATTACTCACTAACTGTTTTAAGCCTCTGATATCGACCTCAAGTGAGGATTGGGAAGCAAGATTGACCTGCATTTCAGCACGCAAGTTTTCCAACACCGATGTGAATTCGTTCTTTTCAGTATCAAAGCTGTCAATGACCTCTTGCTGCGCCGAAGGTGCCAATGCCAAATACAGGGGATGTTGAGCTAGAACAGCCTTACCACGCAACGCTTGATACTTGAGAAATTCATGGGTTTGATAGCGTATTTGATGACGCAAACGTTCAATATCTTGGCTAACGCCTAACGTGTCCAGAGTCAGTAAGGGCATCCCTTTTTCGACACGTTCGCCGTCTGCTATATGGATTTGTGCTACTCGGCTTTGTTCGTAAGACTGAATCACTTGCGAGCGCCCAGGGACTAACAGCCGCCCGTTTGCGGTCGCTTGGATATCCAATTTCCCCCAATAGGTCCAAAGTAAGGTGAGCAGTAACCCTACACTTAGCGTGATGGCGGTGATGCGAGCAAACGGAGAGGGTGGGCTCTGCTGTAGAGCAAGATGGCCGGGTAAAAACTCAAAGTAGCCGTTCGTTTTCGGGCGCTTAGAGCGAAGCTTCTTTAACTGAGAGATCATACTCGCTCATCCTCTTGTTTTAATGCTTGTTGCAGTTGCCACAACTGGAAATATTTGCCTTGCTCTGCGAGAAGTTGTAGATGCGTGCCTTGCTCTGTAATCTCGCCTTTTTCCAGCACGATAATCCGGTCACACTCTCTTACCGTAGAGAGGCGGTGTGCAATGGTAATAACGGTACGCCCGGCGGCAATTTGCTCCATATTGGTTTGAATGATGGCTTGTGATTCGTCATCTAAAGCGCTGGTGGCTTCATCAAGAATCAAAATCTTAGGGTCTGCAAGCAGTGTGCGGGCAATGGCTAAACGTTGTCGTTGCCCGCCTGAAAGTGACTGCCCCCCTTCAGCTAAAATCGTGTCGTAACCCAGTGGCAGCTTTAAAATAAAATCATGAGCGCCCGCTAATTTTGCTGCTTGCACAATCTCATCCAAACAGGCTTGTGGCTTTGAATGGGCAATGTTGTCACTAACACTTTTACTAAAGAGAAAGTTCTCTTGTGATACCACCCCCAACTGGCGACGCAATTCATGAACACCGATCTGTTTGAGTGGGGTGTTATCGAACATGATTTGGCCTGATTCAGGGCTGTACAGCTTGAGTAAAAGCCGAGCCAAGGTGCTTTTTCCCGACCCCGAGCCACCGACCACACCAATTTTCTCACCCGCTTGGATATTGAGTGAAAGCTGATTGATGGTCAGCGGCAAATCGGGTTGATAACGGAAACTCACTTTACTGAGAGTGATCGCACCTTGCAGTTGTAGGGGATGGCTGGCTTGCTGCTGCTCGGTGGGCAAATTGAGTAGGTCGGAAAGTTTATCGACTGCAATTTGCGCTTGTATAAATTGCCCCCACAGCTCGACGAGCCGGGCAAGAGTTTGTGCAACATGACTGGCGAGCATGTTAAAAGCGATCAGTTGACCTATGGTCATTTGTAACGCGAGCACTTCTGATGCGCCAATCCATAGTAGAAAGACGCTCGCTATTTTTTGGATGAACTGCACTGCGTGGCTAGAGCGGTTATTCCACTGCTGAACCACATAGTTGCTCGATATCATCTGTTCGGTTTGAGTATCCCAACGTCGAATAAAGCGAGGTTCAGTCGCTAAGCTTTTAATGGTATCACTCCCCGCGACGGTTTCAGTTAGAAACGAAGTGTTGTGCGCCATATGGGTAAATTGTTGTTCAATCGCTTGTTGCAGCCTTGGGGTTAGCCACCAAGCCAAAAAGAGATAACACGGCAGTGTGGCCAATACCAATAAGGTTAGCCCGCCAGAAAGTAAGCTCATCACATAGAAAAAGATCACGAGAAAAACGAGATCAATCGTGAGGGTAAACATCGAACCTGTGATGAACTCGCGTATGGTATCGAGCTCTCTTACTCGAGTCACAATCGCCCCAACTTGCCTTGATTTGAAAAACAGCAGCGGTAAACCAAACAGATGGTGAACCAATTTAATGCCAAGCTTAATATCAATGCGGTTAGCGGTATGAGCATATTGATATTCGCGTAAACCGCGTAGCAATACCTCAGCTATTCCAGAAATAACTAAGACGAACACTAAAACATCGAGTGTCGAGTGGGCTTGATGCACTAATACTTTGTCCATCACGACTTGGAAAAATAGCGGTGTAATAAGTGCAATAACTTGCAGTACGAAAGAGAATAAAACAATCTCAGCGATTAAATGTTTATGTTGCGATAATTCAGGTAAGAACCAACGAATATCAAAAGAGGATTGCTTTTTTTTGATATCTAGCGTTTTGCCATTCCAATTCTGTTTTAAATAGCTTGCATCTACTACTTTTGGGGTATCTGAATCACATGGGTGAATTAAACATTTATCCTGTTCAACTTTAGCCAAAATAAATGGGTGATTATTTTTGTTAAATAAAATAATCGGTTTCTTTATTTTAGTAATTCCAGTAAAAGACTTCACTTTATTAGCAGTGACTAAATAATTTCTTCCTTTTAAATCTTTTATTATTGAATCAATTGCATTGGATGGCGTTTCATTAGAGATGTCTAATTTTATCTCACGAATTCCGATCAGCGGTAAGTAGACTGATAAGCAATGTAGCATGGCTTTTTTTTCATTTAAATCAGTCATATATTTGATTCTTCAAGGGCCAGAAAAAGAAAGGGGGCGGATCATATCATTAATATCAATAGATGCTCAAATATTATCTGGTCTGATTAGTTAATTGCGGTTTTTAAAGGTTTTAATTATCAGTTGCTTGTATTCGGTAATATTTTGGTTTTGTTAATTTATTCATGACTTAGCGTTATTGTATGGTTGCATGCCATTGAAATGCTGTATAACATTAAAAATCATTTTTGGGTTATCGCTACTTTTTTATAAGTGGCTTTAATCTTTTTTTATTTTCTTTTTAAATTATGAGGTGATTTATTTATGTCTGAGAAATTTGTCCAAACAGTATCGAGTGTTAATTATAACAAAGGTGTTTTCTCTCTCTATTTTGTTGGACAGAATCAATCCAACATGGCAAACGGTATTATGGCGGAAAGTGATACGGACTTAGAGCTAAAAGAAGTGATTCATATGCCTGCTTCTGGTTTTATGTATATGGTTTCGATGGTTAAGAATATGCTTGAAGATCCTCGTATGAACGAAGAGTTAGAAAAATTAATTGCCGCAGGTTTTCTACCATCACCGAGTGAAGCACCTCAAGAGAACGAGAGTGGTATTGAGCCTGCTAAAAAACGCGTGACACGCACGAAAAAATAAAAGGTGGCTTAGCGTATGTTGATTCAACATCACGCGGCGAAACTGGATCGTGCAATGATGCAGAAAATGATGGGTGGGATTCTTCTACTCAGCCAATATTCTCCTCTGCATCAGCGGTATCTTATCAGTGAATGGCAGCAACGGATTATGCCATCATTTGAGTTAAATCAGTTTTGCTATTACGAAGATGAACAAGGACGTCCAATTGCATTTTGTAATTGGGCGTTTTTGTCTGAGCAAGTGAGAGAGTTGCTATTGTCCGGTGAACGAGAAATCGAAGCCGCTGACTGGCGCTCTGGTGATCATATCTACATTCCTGAAATGCTTGCTCCTTTTGGTCACGGACGTCAAATCGTCAATGACTTACGACAGCGTGTTTTTTTGCCGTGGAAAGGGCAAAAAGTGTGTACTGTCCGCGGCAAAATCGACACGCAAAACGGCCGCTGTATCCGTAAGGTACAGTGGTTTTCTATTTAAATAATAATAAGAGCCACAGTCTATGGGAAAACCATTTTGGAGAAGTGTCGAATACTTCTTCACCGGAAATTATTCCGCCGACGATGGAAATAACGACATTGTTGCCATCGGTTTTGGCGGCGAAATTCATGCTTATGGCGGAGATGATCATATTCATCTGGGGTCGATCGGAGCCACGGTATATGCCGGTTCAGGTAACGATACGGTATCGGCGGGGGCCGGCTATCTAAAAGTTGAGGATACGACGGGGAACCTGAGCGTTCGAGGCGCTGCGGGTTATGCTGACATCAAGAAAAACGGAGACGGTAATCTCTCATTTTCAGGTGCTGCTGGTGGTGTAGATATTGGTCATGACGGCCAGCATGGCAACATCAGCTACGCGGGTGCTGCGGCTTACAACCACATTAAGCGTCAAGGGTTATCAGGCCATGTTTCTTTCCAAGGTGCTGGTGGCTACAACGCTATCTGGCATGAAACCAATCATGGAAACTTGAATTTCGAAGGTGCAGGTGCGGGCAATAAAATCGATCGTACTTGGTTTAATCAGTATCAAGGTTCTCAAGGTGATGTGCGTTTTGTCGGCGCGGGGTTTGCTAACAGTATTAGCTCACGTGTTGAAAGCGGTAACCTGCACTTTAGTGGCGCTGGTGCGGATAACCATTTGGTTCGCAAAGGCAAAGTTGGGGATATTACCCTAGAGGGTGCCGGGGCATCCAACCGAATTGAGCGTACGCACAATGCGAACGATGTGTATACCGAAACACGCGGTAATATTCGCTTCGAAGGTGTAGGTGGTTACAACAGCCTTTACTCTGATGTGGCACATGGTGATATTCATTTCTCGGGCGGCGGTGCTTATAACACCATTACTCGTAAAGGTAGTGGCGGCGACTTTGATGCTCAAGGTATGGAATATGCCAAAGCGGATGAGATCGTTCTCACTGCCGCACAGATGCACGGTTTATCGATTGATAACGGCAACAAGTTCCATGCGGTTAACGCCGTAAAATCAGAGCGAGAGCCCAATACCTATTTGTTTGCTATTGCAGATGGTAATTATACCAAAATCAACAAAATCCGTCTCTATAACGATGCCGAATCCGGCAAACTCAAGTACTACTCAGAGGCGTGGTTTAAGCAGGGTAATTACTTAACCGATCTTGCTCATTCCGATGTTTCTTCTTCAGGTGGCTTTGAGTCCAATCCAGTCAACGGTGGTTACACCCTTTCTAATATTGCCATTGAACATCAGCAATCAGTGACTGTTCATGCGGTTGAGAAAAGCTTGACTGAATATGAGTGGGTGACTTACGCCAATGGTGCGGTGATTGATGCGAAAGATGTGTCATTGTCGGATGCCAAAATGGGTGGTCACGCGATTTATGCTGATGGCACTAAGGTTGATGTCAAAGCGGTGAAATCAAACCGCAAACCCAACACTTATGTTTACGCTAAAGTGCTTGGGCCTTACACAAAAATTGTAGTGGTTGAGCTGGCTAACGATGCCGAAACCGGTGCGCTGAAATATCAAGCTCGCTCTTGGTATAAAGAAGGTGATCACACTGCCAATATAGCCAACCAAGATATTTCGTCTGCAACTGGGTATAACCCAATGGGCAAAGGGGGCTACTCGCTCAGCGACTTGCATTACAGCGTTAACGCGGTAAGAAGTACCAGCGAAACAGTGGCCGATATCGACGAATACACGGATCAAACCTTATTCAAACCCGTAAGTGATAGCGGCGAAAGCTCTGGCGATGTTCATTTCAATGGTGTCGGTGGCGGTAACGTTATTAAATCCAACGTAACACGCGGTCATGTTTACTTTAACGGTGGCGGTCTTGCCAACGTGATCCTGCATAGCTCTCAGTTCGGTAACACTGAATTTAACGGTGCTGGCGCGGCGAACGTGATTGTCAAAAGTGGCGAAGAAGGGGATCTCACCTTCCGCGGCGCAGGTTTGGCAAACGTATTAGTGCACCAAAGTCAGCAAGGCAAGATGGATGTTTACGCGGGTGGTGCGTTGAACGTGCTGGTTCGTGTCGGTAACGGTGACTATCTGGCTCACTTATTGGCTTACGGCAACATCTCGGTACAGAAAGGCCAAGGCAATAGTCGAGTTACTCTACTGGGCGGCTATAACACGCATACGCAAATCGGTAGTGGTGATGCACTATGGCTAGCGGCTGGCGGTTTCAATGTCATGACGCAAGTCGGTCAAGGCGATGTGGCTTCGGTACTGGCTGGTGGCGCAAACGTACTGACCAAAATGGGTGATGGTGAACTCACGGCGGGCATGCTGGGTGGTGCGAACGTGATTACCCATATCAGCAGTGATGATCAATTATCGAATACCACGGCGGTGGCACTCGGCGGCGCAAACATTCTCACCAAAAAAGGCAAAGGCAACACCCTTGCTGTGATGGGCGGAGGCGCTAACGTACTCACCCATGTCGGTGATGGCACCACAACGGGCGTAATGGTAGGCGGCGCGAACATTCTAACGAAAGTCGGGAATGGCGACACGACAGGCATTATGCTTGGTGTTGGCAACGTGCTAACGCATGTTGGTGATGGCCAAACACTTGGCGTAATGGGCGCCGCAGGCAACATCTTCACTAAAGTGGGCGATGGAACATCCATTGCGGTCATGATTGGTGCTGGCAACATCTTCACCCATGTGGGAGAAGGGAATGCTTGGGCGCTGATGGGCGGCTTGGGTAACGTCTTTACCAAAGTAGGCAACGGTGATGCTCTCGCGTTAATGGTGGCAGAAGCCAACGTCTTCACTCACATTGGTGATGGCATGTCGGTGGCACTGATGTTAGCCAAAGGCAACGTTGCGACAAAAGTGGGTAATGGAACCACACTCGCTGCAATGGTTGGTAACGCCAATATCTTCACTCACGTAGGCAGTGGCAGCACGTTTGCTGCAATGATCGGTCAAGCCAACATTATGACCAAAGTGGGCGATGATCTCACCGCTGCGCTGATGGTCGGTAAAGCTAACATCTACACCCATGTCGGTGATGGAACCAGCTTAGGAATATTTGCGGGCGAAGTGAACGTGATGACCAAAGTCGGTAACGGCACAACGCTGGCGGCGATGTTCGGTAAAGCGAACATCATGACGCATGTCGGCGATGGTTTAACCGGTGTCTTAGCACTGGGCGAAGCCAATATCGTCACCAAAGTGGGTGATGATTTCATGGGTGTTGTGGCCGCGGCGAAAGCCAACGTCGTGACTCATGTCGGTGATGCAACCACCGCCGCTGTATTGGCGGGTAAAGGCAATATCCTCACCAAAGTGGGCGAAGGCACCACGGTAGGTTTGTTGATTTCCGATATCGGCAACGTGATGACTCATGTCGGAGATGGCACGACCATTGGTATTGCCAAGGGCAAGGCAAACATTATTACCAAAGTCGGTGATGGCTTGGGTGTTAACGTGGCTTGGGGTCAAGCTAACGTGTTTACTCATGTAGGTGATGGAGATCGCTATAATTTTGCCAAAGGTGAAGCCAACGTCATCAGCAAAGTGGGCGATGGTCAAGAAGTCTCTGTCGTGCAAGGTCAAGCCAATATCATTACCCATGTGGGTGATGGTGATGATTATACCGGTGCTTGGGGTAAAGCCAACGTTATCACCAAAGTGGGTAATGGCCGAAATGTTGTGCTAGCCAAAGGTGAAGCCAACATCGTGACTCAAGTGGGTGATGGCGATAGCTTTAACGCACTTTGGAGTAAGGGCAACATCGTCACCAAAGTCGGTGATGGTATGCAGGTGACCGCCGCGAAAGGTAAAGCGAACGTAACGACTCGAGTGGGAGATGGCCTAAACGTCACCGCCGCTTATGGGGATGCCAATATTAACACCGTGGTTGGTGATGGTATTTCGGTCAATGTTGCTTGGGGCCAATACAACGTCAATACCAAAATCGGCGATGGTTTGAACGTCGCGGTCATGAAAGGTAAAGCCAACGCTAATATTCATGTTGGTGATGGTTTAGGGGTTAATGCTTCTTACGCTCAAAACAACGTGGCGATCAAAATCGGTAATGGTGATTTCTACAGTTTGGCGGTCGCGTCGAGCAACACCAGTAGCAACAAGCTCTCCGCCCTGTTTGATAACATCAAGCAAACCGTACTTGGTGTAGGTGGTAGCCAAGCAATCAACTACTTAGTGCAAGGCGATGAAGCATCATCATCCGGCACGCATAAAGGCCGTGGTGCGATTGCGACACCTGAAATCACCAAGCTGGATGGCTTCCAAATGGAGGCGATTGAAGAAGTGGGCTCTGATTTGGGAGACAGCCTAACAGGTAGTGTGACCAAGGTAGACGCACCTGATCTCAATCAAATGCAAAATGCGCTCAGCGTTGACGACTCTTCGGACCAAGTTCAAGGGCCAAATCTCATTGTTAATGGCGATTTTGAGCAGAGTGATTTCGGTTGGAGTTCTACGCATGGTGTCGAAGCTTATGTTTCTGCAAGTTCATATGGTTTGGAGCGGGATGGGCACGGTAACAATGTGTCTGAATTGGCAACAGATCAAAGCACGACTATCTACCAAGATATTCAGAACCTGACGGAAGGCGAGGTCATTGCTGTGAGCTTTGATTTTGCAAAACGTGCAGGCATTTCTAATAACGAAGGCATTGACGTTCTCTGGAACGGCGAAGTGGTTTTCTCATCGTCTGGTGACGCCTCTGCTTGGCAGCAAAAAACCTTAAAGCTGACCGCTCATGCCGGCAGTAATCGTATCGAATTCAAAGGCACAGGCCACGATGATGGGTTGGGCTATATCTTAGATAACGTAGTTGCGAAATCAGAAACGCCACAGCAAACTAATGCGGTGAGTGAGCATGCAACGCAAAATCAAGCGTCGCAGAATGCCCTATCAGATAAAGAGCGCGCAGAAGCGGATCGCCAGCGTCTAGAACAAGAAAAGCAGAAACAGCTCGATGCTGTCGCAGGTTCGCAAAGCCAGCTGGAATCTACCGACCAACAAGCCTTGGAAAATAATGGTCAAGCTCAACGCGATGCAGTGAAAGAAGAGTCGGAAGCCGTGACGGCTGAGTTGACCGAACTGGCACAAGGTCTCGATGTGCTCGATGACAAAGCCACGCATACGGGTGAGTCGGGCGACCAATGGCGCAACGATTTTGCCGGTGGCTTGCTTGATGGTGTTCAAACCCAATTGGACAACGCAAAACAGGTTTCTGGTGAGCAGATTGCTGCCGCGAAACAGACGCACGCGGACAATCAAAACAAAGTCAAAGATTCGGTTGCACAATCGGAAGCAGGCGTCGCAAAAGGTGAGCAAAACCTGGCGGGTGCAGAGCAAGGCATTGCTGATGCTAAAACTGATGCTGAAAAACGTAAAGCTGATGCTTTGGCAAAAGGCAATGACGCGAAACAAGCCGAATCTGACGCACACAGCGCAGCAAACGACGCGCAATCGCGTGGTGATCGCGATGCGATGAACGCGGAACATAAAGCCAACCAAGTGCAGAATGATGCGAAAGGGGCTAAGCAAAACGAAAGCGATCGACCTGATCGTCAAGGTGTTGCGGGCAGCGGCCTTGTGGGTCAAGCACATAGCGTCGAAGCCGCTGGTGTTGCGGGCCGCCATATCAACGCTGACAGTCAAACAAACGCTGATGGCCGCTTTAGCGAAGGTTTGAGCGAGCAAGAGCTAGAAGCCTTAGAAGGTGCGACCAATGCAGTCAACCGCCTGCAAATTAACGCAGGAATTCGAGCGAAAAATACGGGTAGTTCTGTCACTTCTATGTTCACTGAGACAAACGCCGACAGCATTGTTGTGTCAACAACGGCCTCTCAGGATGTGAGCCGAAAAGAGATTCACATTTCAGGGGTGAACCTTGAAAGCTTAGGCGAAGCTTCGCATGACTCTGCAGAATCGCTTGTAGCTGCTCGCGCAGAAAAAGTGGCGAATCTTTATCGCTGGCTAGACACCGATAATGACGCGGCGACAGATAAGTATGTACCAGTTCCAGGTTTTGAGCGCGTCGATGCCGATGTCTCTGATGAAGCCAAGGAGCGCATGATTCAATTTGTTGGTGGCTACATCGAACACACTGACAACCAAGTACCGAAAGATCAAGCGCAAGCATTAGCCACTTTGTTTGTTGAAGCTACGCTCGATTATGACTGGGACAAGCGCGTTGAATTTCTCACCAAGCTTGAGAGCTATGGTTATAGTTTTGAAGCGCCACACGGTGAGAAAAGCATTGTTTCGTTCTGGTCTGGTAGAAACTTTAAGGAATACCGAAACGTACTCGACAATGCGCAGGTTGATGGCAAAAAGGTAGTTTACGACATTGATGTTAAGGGCAATGCGTTTGCAATCGACCTAAACAAGCAATTGATGCGTTGGGGGGGCATGTTCCTCGACCCAGATAACGCTGAGCAAAATCAATTGAAATCGTCAATTGATGCAGCAACGTTCAGTAATACGGGTTTTTGGAGTTCAGTCTATGCAACGGGCGCACAAAATGATGTTTATGTTATTGCCCAAGGTGGCATGCGTCTTGGCAACTATTTCTGGAATGTTGAACTTCCTGCGCTGCGTCAATTGCAACGCGAAGGATTAGTGGGTGAAATCCGACTGCTGGATAAGCCAGTCTCAGCATACAAAGATATTCCTGTCGAAGATATTGGGCGCAGGCTAACTGATGCTGGTGTTGCCGTTAAAGTACGCTTTGATGCGTTGAGTCACGAAAAACAAGCTGATCTTTTGGCCGACAATCCAGATGGTTACAAGGCCGATACGCTGGTTGAACTGGATGTGAAGCTAAGCGCGATCGATAGCATGTTGCGTGAATCTCTACCATTCTATTCACTTCGTACTGAGCGCAATCTCTTGGTGCAAGAAGGCGATAAAGGTTTTGAAGTTCGATCGTGGCCGGGAACCGATGGAAAGAGAAAGACTATTCTTCTTGATAATCCTGAAGATGCAGCTCAACAAAAATCCATTGAGCGTTTCATTTTGGCCAACTTCGATAATTTTGAACAAATGCCCGATGAGCTCTTTTTGGTGGATAACAAGGTTATCTCACATCATGAGGGTCGCACGCGTGTTTTGGCACAAAAAGAAGAGGGTGCTTGGACGTACAACACCAAAGCAGAATTGATGTCTGTCACCGAATTACTCGATGCTGCCAGTGTTACAGGGAAGATCCGTGGTGAAAGCTATCAGCAAGTGATTGACGCGCTGGCTGAATACCACTTCTTTATCACTAAGCATGCTGATTTCGAGCTGGAGTCAGTGGAAAAACTGCTTAACCTGCGTAAAAAAATTGAAGGCTATGTACTTGGACACCCAGACTCAGGGCGTGTTGAAGCAATGAATTCACTGCTAAATCAGGTGAATACGCGTTTAGATGAAGTTTCGGTTCTTTCAGTCGCAGAGCAAAGCATCAAAACTCACGATAGCTTTAGCCGTCTGTATGACCAGCTTGATAACGCCAACTTGAAGGAGAGTAAACATCTGTATCTGGATGGAAATGGCGATTTCGTCACTAAGGGCAAAGGTAATCTTGCCAATATCGATCAGCTAGGCGGTAGCGATGCTGTACTTGAAAAAGTAAAAGCAGCCGTAAGTCATGAATATGGTCAAGTTGTTGCCGATACGATCTTCGCAGGGCTTTCTGCAAACGATCTTGCAAAAGATGGTAAAGGTATTGATATTGCTGGGTTAAACAAAGTACACCAAGCGATTGAACAGCACATGTCGCCAGTGAGCGCGACCATGTACATCTGGAAGCCGAGTGATCACAGCACACTAGGTCACGCCGCATTGCAAATTGGCCAAGGTCGCACGCAGCTTGAAGGTCAAGCCGCGGCTGATTTCAACAAGCAGAATTATGTGAGTTGGTGGCCACTAGGTAGCAAGTCATCCAATATCCGTAATATCTTCAACGTTGCAACAAAAAATCAGCCTGATCTTAAATTGCGTTGGAGCGACTTCAGCCAACCAGCTCATCAAAATGACACACTTGAGCATGATATGGTGTCAGAAGAAAACGATGGCTTTGGTTTGAATGACGGCGAAACTAAGCTGAAACGCTTTATCGAAAAACTCAATGCCGCTAAAGGTATTGATGCCTCTTACAAAGACGCTTCTGGAGGTTACGCGAGTGTGCTACTGGGCAACCCGGATATACTTGAAACGACAGGCATTCCAGCACATGTATTCCAACCATTCGTTGAACAGTGGAATGACACCAGTTACGACATGATGGATGTAGCAAACCGTTTTGCCGAAGAGCTACAGAAACAAGCTAAAGCGAGTGGCGATCCTGCCCTGGTGGAAAAACGCATCGATAATGTGGTTCGTCAGTTTGCTGAAAGAGCGCTGGAAGAAATCGAAGCCTTTAAGGCCAGCCAAGCGGATGAAGGCCGTGTATTCCGCATTAACTTAGAAGGGCTTAATACTGCGGCAATGCAGGCAGAATGGCATCGTCTAAGTAACGACCCGGATGCGCGTTATCAACTGCTCACCAAAAACTGCTCTAGCACGGTCGCTAAAGTGTTGAAAGCGGGTGGGGCAGATAAACTCATTGGTCACACATGGCTGCCTAAGTTTGGTGTTTGGACGCCGACAGAGCTATTTAACTTTGGTCAAGCGTTACAAGAGGCCCAGTTAGAAATCGTGGCTAAGAAGCAAAGTCATCAAGTAAGCGATGTCCTTGATGCTCTATCAGGCAACGAGAAGCAGAAAGAAACCGTCGCCATCGAAAATGATGGTACGCCACCGCGCGATAAAGAATCTCTGAGCCCATTGACTCGCTTCCTCAATAACGAGTTGTATGGCGATAAAGAAGCTCGCCGTAAGATTGGCGAAATCACGCAAACCCTACTTGACCATGCGGTAGAACAAGGTGAATCGCAGAAAGTCACCTTGAAAGGGGAATCGGGCCGTCTAACGGGGTACTATCATCAGGGAGCTGTATCAAGCGACACTGAAACGAGCGCGACCAGCGGCAAAGTCGTGTTGTTCCTGCACGGTTCTGGTTCTTCTGCTGAAGAGCAAGCGAGCGAGATTCGCAACCACTACCAGAAACAAGGTATCGACATGCTCGCAGTCAACCTGCGTGGCTATGGTGAAAGCGACGGCGGACCAAGCGAAAAAGGCTTGTACCAAGATGCTCGCACCATGTTCAACTACCTAGTGAATGACAAGGGTATTGACCCAAGCAACATCATCATTCACGGCTACTCAATGGGTGGCCCGATTGCCGCAGATCTAGCCCGTTATGCAGCGCAAAATGGCCAAGCGGTTTCTGGCTTATTGCTTGACCGTCCTATGCCAAGTATGACCAAAGCGATCACCGCTCATGAAGTGGCGAATCCAGCGGGCATTGTAGGGGCTATCGCGAAAGCGGTTAACGGTCAGTTCTCAGTGGAGAAGAACCTAAAAGGCTTGCCAAAAGAGACGCCGATTCTGCTGCTAACGGACAACGAAGGTTTAGGCGAAGAAGGCGAGAAGCTACGAGCTAAACTCGCGATTGCTGGCTACAACGTCACGGGTGAACAAACCTTCTATGGCCACGAAGCGAGCAACCGCTTGATGGGGCAGTACGCGGATCAAATTGTCTCCGGTCTGTTTAATGCAGAGCAAGCAGCGGTAGAAGCGGGCGAAGTGCTGAAAGGGCTAGAGAAAGACTTTAAACGCTATGGCGACGCGCTGAAACCTGATACGAGCGTACCGGGTAAATCGAAAGACATTCGTACCACTAAAGATTTCCTAAATGGTTACAAAAACGACCATGCGAAGGAGATCGTTGACGGCTTCCGCTCAGATATGAGCATCAAGCAACTGGTGGATCTGTTTGTTAAAGGCAACTGGAGCGCAGAGCAAAAAGGTGCGCTTGCTTGGGAAATCGAAAGTCGTGCACTGAAAGTGACGTTCCAGAACAAGTCTGAGAAGTACAACCGATTGTTCCGTGAGATTGCTTCTGCTGGCGTGGTGGATGCGAAAGCGACTGAACAGCTCGCGCCACAGTTAATGCTGTTGAACCTATCGAATGACGGTTTTGGTGGACGTTGTGATCCACTTTCTAAACTCGTTTTGGTTGCGAAACAGCTGGAAAACGATGGTCAAGTTGGCGTGGCAAGACAACTGCTGGAGAAGATGTACTCTGCGGCAGCGGTGCTGAGCAATCCAACCCTTTACTCAGACAGTGAAAAAGCCAATGCAAGCAAGTTGCTCAGCAGCTTAGCGGCCATTCATGCGAAGAACCCAATGCATGATACGTCGATGAAAGTGTGGCAGGAAAAGCTGGAAGGGAAGCAAGCGCTGACCGTAAACGGTGTGGTTGAGAAAATCACTGATGCATCGGCTAACGGCAAACCTGTGTTGTTGGAACTTGATGCTCCGGGGCATGCGATGGCAGCTTGGGCAAAAGGCTCAGGCGACGATCGTGTTTACGGCTTCTACGATCCAAATGCTGGTATTGTTGAGTTCTCATCAGCAGAGAAGTTTGGCGACTACCTAACGCGTTTCTTCGGCAAGTCCGATCTGAACATGGCTCAAAGCTATAAGCTGGGTAAAAACGACGCAGGTGAAGCAATCTTCAACCGCGTGGTGGTAATGGATGGCAACACGTTAGCAAGCTACAAGCCAACCTTTGGTGATAAGACCACCATGCAGGGGATCCTCGATTTACCTGTGTTTGACGCTACACCGATTAAAAAGCCCGGTGCTTTAGATGTCGATGGCAATGCAAAAGCTGTAGATGATACGAAAGAAGCATTGGCTGGTGGAAAGATACTTCACAACCAAAATGTGAATGACTGGGAACATGTTGTTGTGACTCCGACAGCGGACGGCGGTGAAAGCCGTTTTGATGGTCAAATCATCGTGCAAATGGAGAACGATGATGTCGTTGCAAAAGCCGCTGCGAACCTTGCGGGTAAGCACCCAGAAAGCAGTGTGGTGGTGCAGATCGATTCAGACGGCAACTATCGCGTGGTGTATGGTGACCCATCGAAACTGGATGGAAAGCTGCGCTGGCAATTGGTTGGCCATGGGCGTGATGATTCAGAACACAACAACACTCGCTTAAGTGGCTACAGTGCCGATGAACTTGCAGTGAAATTGGCGAAGTTCCAGCAGGCATTCGGCCAAGCGGAAAACATCAGCAACAAGCCTGACCATATCAGTATTGTCGGTTGCTCTTTAGTGAGTGATGACAAGCAAAAAGGCTTTGGCCATCAATTTATCAATGCCATGGATGCCAATGGTCTTCGCGTCGATGTGTCTGTTCGCAACTCTGAACTTGCGGTAGACGAAACGGGACGTAAGCATACCAAGGACGCGAATGGTGATTGGGTTCAAAAGGCCGAAAACAACAAAGTATCACTGACTTGGGATGAGCAAGGGCAAGTGATCGCGCGAGATGAACGTATTCGTAACGGTGTGGCGGAAGGGGATATCCATCTTGCTCGTGTTGGTGCGAGTGAGGTTAATGAGCCAGCACGTGGTGCCATCGGCGACAACAGTGAGGTGTTTGAAGCACCTGAAAAGCGTAAAACGGAAACGGATACTACGGCATCGGCGGGCAGTGACAATAAGCTCAGCTACTCGGGCAATATTCAGGTCAACGTCGGTGATGGTGAGTTCACCGCAGTTAACTGGGGTACGTCAAATGTTGGTATTAAAGTGGGTACGGGAGGCTTTAAGTCGCTGGCCTTTGGTGACAACAATGTCATGGTTCATATTGGTAATGGTGACAGCAAACATAGTGTCGACATCGCTGGTTATCAGGCGCTTGAAGGTGCTCAAATGTTTATGGGTAACCGCAACGTAAGTTTCAATATGGGTCGCAGTAATGACCTTATCGTGATGATGGATAAGTCGATCCCGACACCGCCACTGGTCAATCCATTTGATGGTGCATCACGTATTTCAGGAGTATTACAAAGCATCGCACAATCAGGAAAGGGTGCCGATTGGTTAGCGGCTCAAGAACAGCAGTGGACACTCTCTGGTGCGAAAAAATTTGTCAAAGAGATGTCCGGTCTCGATCAAACTAGCAGTGTTGACTACAGCAGTTTGGTTGATTTGGACTCTCAGAATGAGCGCAGCAGCCGCGGCTTGAAGTCTGACGCTGAAGCAACGTTGAATAAAAAGTACAACCAGTGGCTAAGTGGCAATAGTAATAATGATACTGGCAAGATGAGCCGTGCGGATAAGTTCCGTCAAATGAACGAGAAGTTGGCCTTTAACTTCGCGGTCGGTGGTCAAGGAGCCGATATTCAGGTCACCACGGGCAACTGGAACTTTATGTTCGGAGACAACATCCAAGCGATTTTGGATACCAATCTCGGTTCATTGTTTGGCGTGTTAACCCAGCAATTCTCAGCAACGGGAATGGCTCAAACGACCTTTACCTATAATCCGCAAGACTTGCCTCGTCAGCTTAAGAATAAGCTGCTGGGTAAATTTGCTGAGGTCGGTGCAGAGACGACTTTAGGTGATATCTTCGGTGTCAATTACACCGCTGATGGCAAAATAGTCTCTCGTACTGATGAAGCGGTAGATGGCGTTGCCATTTTAAAAGAGATGCTAGAAGTGATAGGCGAGTTTGGTGGTGAGCAGCTCAGCGCATTTACTGACCCAGAAAAATTGCTAGATAGCCTCAAAGCGGGAATCGATATGGGGGCCGATGGTCTTCAATCCTTTGCTGAAAGTCATGGACTGAAAGAGAAAGCACCAGAGGAAAACGATACAGCGCAAGTGACTCTCAATGGCGCGCCTGCGGCAACGGAAAACGTATCAGCCACTGTTGAAGAAACCAAACCAGAGCGCGCATTTGGTTTTAATGCGCTCAATTTGCCCAATTTATTTGCCACCATGTTTAGCAAAGATAAGCAGGCAGAGATGGCATCATTGGTCAGTAATCTGAAGCAGAATCTAACCGCCGATTTGCTCAATATGAAGGATAAAACGTTTGATTTCCTTCGTAACAGTGGGCATTTGCAAGGGGATGGCGATATGAACGTTTCTCTGGGTAATTACAACTTCAACTGGGGTGGTGACGGTAAAGATCTCGGCGCTTATCTAGGCGACAATAATAACTTCTGGGGAGGACGTGGAGACGATGTGTTCTACGCAACGGGAGTCTCCAATATTTTCACCGGCGGTGAAGGCCACGATATGGGCGTTTTAATGGGTCGCGAGAACATGATGTTCGGCGGTGATGGTAATGATACGGCAGTTGTGGCCGGACGCATTAACCACGTCTTTATGGGCGCGGGTGATGATCAATCCTTTGTCTTTGGCGAAGGTGGTGAGATCACCATGGGGTCAGGTAATGACTATGCGGTCACTTCAGGTAACTTCAACCGTGTGGACATGGGAGACGATCAAGACTTTGCTGTAACCATCGGTAATAACAACCAACTTGATCTTGGTGCAGGCAATGACTTTGCGAGAGTCTTTGGCAATCACAACCGAATTGATGCTGGCCAAGGAAACGATGAAGTCAAACTGATGGGTTACCATGCTTCGATTAATGCTGGCGAGGGCGAGGATTACTTAATTGCCGCCGCCATCTCAAAATTCAGCACATTAAACGGTGGTGAAGGTAGCGATGTCATGGTGCTTGGGGGTTACCAAAATACGTTCAAAGGCGGTGCTGGCGTAGACAGTTTTGTGGTCAGTGGTGAGGTGATCGATAACGTGGTTGAAGATATTCGCCAAGGTGAAAACATCATCTTCAACGGTATTGATTGGAACCGTTTATGGTTTGAGCGTAGTGGTTACGATCTGAAAATCTCTATGGCACGCCATACTGATACCTCTTCCGATCAAACGCTATTTGATGCGTTAGGTTGTGTGACTTTCAATGATTATTTTGCAAATAATCGAGCCAAACTTATTATCGGTTTAGGTGAAAAAGACGCTCAAGGCGAGCAGGAATATACCTGTTTGACTGATAATGCGTTAGACAACCTCATTCAAGCGATGAGTTCCTTCGCGCCTAAGGTGGGAGAAAGCAACTTTATGGATGGATTAGCTTCTCAGCCTCAGCAAGCGATTATGGCCGCATGGTCGGATGTGAATACCGGGAAGTTTAGCTTGTCGTAATCATGTCTTTCATGGGTTAAAACCAGCCTTTGTGGGCGTGTCTGTTTGACAATAGCGCCCATATAAACCTAAAAACGCCTCCTGATTTTGTAGAAAACAGGGGGTGTTTTTTTAGGCTCAAATAGGCAAAACCTAGCCGATACTAGCGAATACGAGTAAACTCTTCTCTTTTCATGGAAGAGCCCAAAAGCAATGTTAAAACAAGATCATAGCCAAGCAATACAGCAAAGAATCGATCAAAAAACCAAACCGTTGGGAGCGCTGGGCCAACTTGAGTCATTAGCACACCAGCTCGCCTTAATCCAAAGTCAAAATCAGCCTCAGCCCACTCAGCAGATCACCATTCATAAGCCTACAGTACTGGTCTTTGCTGGCGATCACGGCATTGCAGATGAAGGCATTAGCATTGCGCCAAGCGCGGTGACTCAGCAAATGGTGCTTAACTTTCTGGCGGGTGGTGCGGCCATCAACTGTTTTTGTCGCAGCAATCAAGTCGAGATGAAAGTAATAGATTGCGGGATTTTACTCCCTGTAGAAAGCGACAATCCGCACTTTCTTGTGCAGCGCTTAGGTAGCCGAACGGAGAACTTTGCTCGCCAAGCGGCGATGTCTGTAGAGCAAGTGAAACAAGGGCTATTGCTAGGCAATCAGGCCGTGCAGCAGGTGATCCGTGCGGGGTCCAATATGGTGATGTTTGGTGAAATGGGCATTGGCAATACCAGTAGCGCTTCTGCGATATTAGCGGCACTTTCTAAACATTCTGTTGAACAGTGTGTTGGCTACGGCACTGGCATTTCAACACAGCAATATCAGAAAAAAATACAGTTGGTGAAGCAAGGTGTAACACGCTGCCGTGGTTTGGATCCAGAAACGGTCCTTGCGGAAGTAGGCGGCTTTGAAATTGTGCAAATGGTCGGAGCATTTTTAGGCGCTTACCAGCAGCAAACGCCGATTCTGGTGGATGGATTTATCGTCACGGTAGCCGCGTATGTGGCCACACTTATTGAACCAGATTGCCGCGAGTTGATGATTTTTGCTCATCAGTCCCATGAATCGGGCCATCAACGCGTACTGGAACTGTTAAACGCGACATCACTGCTTAATTTAGGGTTGAGGTTGGGTGAGGGAACGGGTGCTGTATTAGCGGTACCTTTGGTCAAAGCGGCCGCCGAGTTTTACAACACCATGGCCAGTTTTGCCGACGCAGGAGTGACAGTGTAATGCTGCGCGTTTTCGCTTATCAATTAGAGCTGTTCTGGTTGGCGTTGAGTTTTTTCTCGCGCCTTCCTATTCCTAACAATACGCCCTATTGCAGTGAACGAATGAACCGATCTGGGCGCTATTTTTCCTTGGTTGGTCTATTACTCGGCGCGATCTGCGGTGCCATCTACAGTGTGCTGATCCTGATTTTACCAAACGAGGTAAGCATCGCACTGACGATGGTGGTTAGTTTGCTATTAACAGGGGCGTTTCATGAAGATGGCTTAACTGACATGGCGGACGGCATTGGCGGAGGAATGACGGCTGAGCGCCGTTTGAGCATCATGAAAGATAGCCGCATTGGCACTTATGGTGCGGCCAGTTTAGTGATGGCGCTACTGTGTAAGTTTCTCTTTTTAGAGGCGCTACTTGGTTATGGCAACGTATTAATGGTGTGGGTACTAGGCTACAGTTTTAGCCGTGCGATAGCGGCATCGTTGATTTTCGACATGCCGTATGTAAGCGATCTCGATAGCAGCAAAAGTAAGCCGCTAGCCAATAAACAAACCCTTCCAGAGCTCATTTTTCTACTGCTGTGCGGCTTAGCGCCTGCGTTATGGTTTGGTTGGCAGGTAAGCTTAAGTTTGGTATTGGTTGCTGTAGTTTTTCGTATTTTCTTCAAAGCTTGGTTGATGGCGCGTATTGGTGGCTTCACGGGTGATTGCCTTGGCGCTGCACAACAGATTATGGAACTGCTGATCTATCTGCTGCTTATTGTATTCGCTGGGTTGGGTTATTTGAGCATGGGAATGATTGAATAATGGTGCATTTGATTTTGGGTGGCGCGCGTAGCGGTAAGTCTTGTTTCGCTGAACAGGCCGCAAAGCAAGAACACCAAGCCCTTCTAATGCGGCTGCCGCAGGCTCAGCTTAACTATGTTGCCACCGCGATTGCGTTTGATGATGAAATGCAGGCAAGGATTGCTCACCACCAGCAGCAAAGAACGTCGGAATGGCAAGAGCACGAATGCCCTGAACAACTGCCTGAGTTAATTGCCACTTTTTCGGCACATGATGTGGTATTGGTGGACTGCTTAACGCTGTGGCTGAATAACGTTATCTATAACCATGGCCAGCAAGCTCACGAAGCGGAGATAAAAAAGCGAGTCGAGCAACTCTGTTTTGCCGTTGAGCAAACGCCCGCCACTTTGGTTATCGTCGCTAACGAAGTGGGCCTTGGCGTGATCCCGATGGGGGAGGTTTCGCGCTTATTTGTCGATAACGCGGGCTGGCTTAACCAAGCGCTAGCCAAGTTAGCAACCCGAGTGAGCTTTATTGCGGCGGGCTTACCGATTGTTTTAAAAGACATCGCTTTAAAAGGCTCACAATGATCAATCTCTATTTGATGCGCCACGGTAAAACCGTCGGTCGGCCTGCGCTCAATGGTAAAACAGATGTGCTCGTTGAAGCGCATCGGCAAGAGCAGATCGCTCATACTTTGCTGAGATCCCGTTACTCCTTCTCAAACATCATTACTTCGCCGCTACGCCGTTGCCATGATTTAGCGCAGCAACTGGTTTTACAGCAGCCGAAATTGGATTACCAAATTGAGCCTGATTTCCAAGAGATGGATTTTGGTGACGTCGATGGCGTGGCCTTTGATGAACTGCAATCGATGTGGCCAGTAGTGGAAACTTTGTGGACCAATCCGGCCCAACATCAACTACCGAATGCAGAAAACTTGGCCGATTTTCATCAGCGTGTAACTCGTGCTTGGGAGGCTCAGATTAAAGAGATCAAGCAAGACACTTTAATCATCGCTCATGGTGGAACAATCAGAATGATACTTGCCAATGTTCTAGGCACTGATTGGCAAAACCAATATTGGTATAGTGTGTTGAATATCGACTATCAATCATTAACTCATATCCAAATAGGAAAAGATAACGCTAAGAATGTGAGTGTGAAGAGCATCGGAATTCAAATTTAGCACCGGGTGAGCATGCAGTAGAGTATGGAGTAACTATCAGATTTAATGATAGAATTCCCGGCAATTAACGCCGGCCTCTGGTTAAGCGTATTTTGTATAAGGTATTGAGACGATCGTTGATGAGTTAAGTTTACCCTTATCCATCTTGATAAGTGGGATCGCCTCAACATAAATTGCTTCTACAATTCATTAACATACCGCTGTGCAATAAAGGAGTAACGCATGACGAAGTCCCTTTTCCGCCAATCTTTCCTATTTGATAGTTTGGATTTAGACCAAGAAATGGTCACTGGCGAAATCAAAACGGCAGCTGGTATTACGCTTAAAGTGCTCTCGCGTGGAGTGCTCGAAGTGATTCCCGCTCATCTCAACGATGAGAGTAAGCACATCATTATTTCTTGTGGTATTCATGGTGACGAAACTGCGCCAATGGAATTAGTAAATAAGCTGGTGGATGATATTCAGTCAGGTTTTCAAGCGGTCCAACACCGCTGCTTATTTATTGTGGCTCATCCTCAGGCGACGAATCAACATACCCGTTTCGTGCAAGAAAATTTGAACCGTTTATTTGATGATAAAAAGGGCAATACCTCCCTGGAAAGAGAGATTGCACAGCATCTCAAACAGACAGTGAAAGACTTTTTCGAACACACCGCTGAGCAAAACCGGTGGCATCTTGATTTGCACTGTGCGATTCGTCACTCCAAACATTATTCGTTTGCCGTCAGCCCTAAATCCCGCCATCCTGTCCGCAGCCGCGCGCTGATGGCATTGATTGAAAGTGCGCATATTGAAGCGGTGCTGCTTTCAAATTCACCCTCGAGTACCTTCAGTTGGTACAGTGCAGAGAATTTTGCCGCGCAAGCTTTAACGCTTGAGCTGGGACAAGTCGCACCTCTTGGTCAAAACAACCTAGAGCGATTAGTCGCGTTTGACTTAGCCATGCGCGATTTGGTAGCCAATGCGACACCTGAACACTTGCCAAGAAAGCCAACCATTTATCGTGTCAGCCGTACCATCGTCCGTTTGCATGACGATTTTGATTTCATGTTTGATGATAACGTCGAAAACTTCACCGCGTTTAAACATGGTGAGGTATTTGGTCATGATGGTGAAAAGCCACTCATGGCGAAAAATGAAGATGAAGCGATCGTATTTCCTAACCGAAAAGTGGCATTAGGCCAGCGCGCCGCGTTAATGGTGTGCAAAGTGGCGACACGCTATGAAGACGATCAATTGGTATACGATTAACCGATGGTACTTTTGGCTTGTTAATCTTTTGACCTGTTAACCTTTTGGTCTGTTGACAAGGTTAACAGGCGATTGCTTTGGTATATCACTTTCTATTTAAATGGCTTAACGGTAAGGTTAGGCCATTATTGTTTCTCTTACTTACATATAAGCGCATGACGTTCAATCAGTTACTCTTAAAAAAACAGCGTCGCTGGCATTACGCCCTCTACGCTATGCTGGCATTGTTGATTACGATGAGTGCGTTTTATTTGATGGTGGGTGAACTCTTTATCAGCCCATTTCACACTTGGTCACCACTGGAATGGCAGTTAGTGACTGAACTTCGTGCTCCTCGTCTGCTCTCTGCCGTCATCATTGGTGCTTCACTAGCCGTATCAGGCGCGGCGCTGCAAGTGCTATTAGGGAATGTTTTGGCAGAGCCGGGCGTGCTTGGTATTTCTGGTGGCGCCAGTGTGGCGATGGTAGTGGTGCTGTTTTTCTTCCCTGCCTTGGCCTCCCCTGAAATTTTCATGCTTTGTGCCGTAGTCGGTGCGATGGTGTTTACTCTTTTACTGGTCAGCATGGCTAAAGCGATGCGTTTAAGCACAACTCGCTTACTGTTGGTCGGTGTGGCGCTGGGTATTTTATCTGGTGCTGTGGTGACATGGGCGTTTTATTTCAGTAATGATCTCAGTTTAAGGCAACTGGTTTACTGGTTGATGGGCAGTATTGGTGGTGCAAGCTGGTATCAACATACGCTTTCATTAGCTGCGCTTCCGGTGATCATCTGGCTTGCTCTGCAAGGAAAAACGTTAGACAAACTGATGTTGGGCGAAACTCATGCAAAGCAGTTAGGTGTGGATGTGCATCGACTACGTTGGAAATTGATTTTTTCCGTGTCGCTGCTGGTAGGAGCTGCGGTGGCATTGGGCGGTGTGATCAGTTTTGTTGGGTTGGTTGTTCCGCATTTATTGCGCTTGGCGTTTGGTTCTGAAAACCGCTACCTTTTACCTATGTCGGCTCTGTTCGGCGCACTCTTACTGGTTTGCGCGGATACCGTTGCCAGAACGGCGCTTAATGCTGCTGAGCTTCCACTTGGTGTCGTCACTACCACCATTGGTGCGCCGATTTTTATTTGGATGTTGTTGAAAAACCATGATTCACGTTAATAGCCTGCAGGTTTCATCACGCTTATTACCACTCTCTTTTACCTGCCAAGCGGGAGAGGTGCTGCATGTTATTGGGCCTAATGGCAGCGGAAAAAGCACTTTACTGTCGGCGTTAGCTGGCGTGACAGAGAGCCAAGGTGAGGTCTACATTGGTGATCTTCAGCTTTCAAGCGCATCGTTAGAGGCGCTGTCACTGCACCGAGCTTATCTGTCGCAAAACGACAAGCCTGTTTTTAATGTCGATGTTTATCAATATCTTGCCTTAGCGATCCCCAGTTGCGCCGATTTACATTCTCAGGTTGTTAATCAAGCCGTGGTTCATCTCACTCAACGATTGAATATTCAAGACAAATTGCATCGATCCATTCACCAACTGTCAGGCGGCGAATGGCAACGTGTCCGCTTGGCCGGTATTTGCTTGCAAATTTGGCCAACCTTAAACCCTTACGCGCAGTTATTGATATTAGATGAACCTGCGGCGCCTCTTGATATTGCTCAAGAAGGGTTGCTTTATCGTTTGATTGAAGAGGTTGCACAGCAAGGGATAGCGGTAGTGATGGCCAATCACGATCTCAATCGAACATTGCGCCATGCCGATCGCGTTCTGTTACTGCAAGATGGCGTATTGCAAAGTTCCGGCTCGGTTGAACAAGTATTAGAGAGCCAAGCGTTAAGTGCAGCGTTTCAGACTCAGGTGAAGCAGGTTGTTGTTGAAGGAAAGCCTTACCTTATCTTTGATTAAAAGCACAACTGTCGTGCAGTCAGCACACTTTTAGCGCATTAATGTGCTGAAGATAGAATGATAAAAATAGTAAGTCTATTAAAAACAAATAGTTAGGTTTTATGTGAAAGTTGGCACGCCAATCGCATTAATAGAATCGATACATTCTCGTTCTTGTTAGGCTTTTTATAAGTCTCTTAACCACCTTGCTCCCACAAGGTGGTTTTTTTTATCTGAGTCTTTGCAAGGTTATTGCGTCAATGAAGCAAGGTCAGCAGGACGGTAATAGACTGATTTAAGCACTTTACCTTGGCGAATCGTTTTGCCTTCAGAGACAAAATCTTGTGCACATTTAGCAATAATGTAGTCGCCTTTTTGTACGGCCATCAGCTCAATACCTTGTTCAGCATAGTAGGCTTGTGTATCGGCATACTCTTTTTCATTGCGACACACTTTACTCATGTTCGAGCTGTGTACTTCATCCCAGCATGGAATAAATTCGATGCCACGATTCACGGCAACATTGAGCAGAAGATCAATCAAATAGCTGATCGCTAAGTTGTCACTCACTTGGCTATGTCCAAGGTGGACTAAACGACCCATCAAAACATACACAGTATCGATGATCGCATCCGCTTGTTCCGTTTTGTTGTCAGCTTCAGCAAGTTCAGTCAACTCTTCAATCGCGAGCGAAGTATGCAACGTGTCAGCTTTATCGTTTAAGCTGCTGGCATCAGCAACGGGAAGATCAAAGGTGCTACGAAACTCGGTAATATCGCGGTAAAGATGATCGTAAATCTCTTGAGTAAGCTTGGATAAATGCATTATCTCGGTCCATTGGTTTGGTTAACAGGGATTGTGACGCGTAGTAACAAATTAATAGTAATAAACTGATAGTAAGAAAATGGATAGTAACAAACTGATGGTAAAGCTGCGACCCATGCCATCAGTTTGGTTAAAGAACAGGGTTACTTATTGAGAAACAAATAAGGAAACAGTTGGCGGCGTTCTTGGTCACTTAGAGCACTAACACGAGCGATATTGGTATCGGGAATCGCTTCTGGGTTAGGGTAGTGCTTGAGTACTTTTTCCATGCTCTCTTCGCGAATAAGATGGAAAATCGGGTACGGCGAACGGTTAGTTAGGTTTTCGTCATCTTCGGGGCGTGTGCCGCCAAAACAGTAGTGAGGGTGAAAGGTAGCAACTTGAAAGATTCCTTGCCAATCTTGTTGCGTAATTAATGCTTCGACCCAATCGATAAAAAAGTTGTACTCAAAAAAATCTTCGAGCATGTTTGGCACCACCACTAAGGTGGTCTCAAGAGACTGTGCCGAGCTGCCTTCTAACTCTAGCAATTGTTGCAAAATATCTTGCAGCAATTGTTCTTCAGTATCGGCTTCACTGACGAAAATTTTGATCTGCTGGTTACGTTGTGGTTTTGCGGCGAAAGGGCAGAGATTTAAGCCAATCACCACATCGTTAAGCCACTGTTCGACTTCAGTTGTGATGGCGGTTTTATTTATCGTTACGCTCATAGTGCTTATTAAAACAGTCAATTTGGCGCAAGCATAACATGAGTCTTTTGATAAAGTGAGTGGATAACACTACTTGATCAATTCATGCAGCGGTTTGCGGTGCGCCAGTGCGCGGTCATCATGGCGCAATTTCCAACAGAGAAAAAACATCGCCACATACAACACCATTCCACCCGAAACCACCACCGTCCAACCGCCATTTTGCCAGCAATAGAGTAGGAAAAACCCGCCGAGGCTGCCACCCACATAATAATGAACCAAATACAGAGCGGTCGCGGTTGCTTTTGCGCTGCTGGCCTTTTGGCTCACCCATGAATAGGCGAGCGTATGAGTAAAAAAGGCGCCGAAACTGATCAACATTAAACCGATCAGCATAAACGGGATTGATTCAACCAAGGCTAGCCACATCCCCGATAAACTGAGCAAGGCTCCCAACATCATGCCCGAAATGGCATTGTAGCGTTTTGTCCAGTTGGCGGTCAGTTTCGAGCTGAGTGTTCCCGCCAAATAACATAGGAAGATCAATGATGCTAAGCCAATCGGTAGCGAGTAGGGTTCGGCGACAAGCCGAAAGCCCATCACTGAGTAGAGATTAACAAACAGCGCGAAGTTAGTACCACCAATCAGCATCGCTAGCCACAGTGTGCGGTTAGAAAGATGTTTTACCAGCGCACGATTGTGGTGAAAGAACAAGCCTCGTTGCGGCGTGAAATTGCGTTGAATGGGCAGTAACCACAGCACAATGATGGCGCATACGAAAGTCAGTATGGCAATCACAATCACGGCTTGTTGCCAGCCAAAGGCATCGGTCAATATACCGCCTAAAATTCGGCCGCTAATACCACCTAATGAATTCGCAGCAATATAACCACCAATCGCTTGGCTAAATGCTTGAGGCGAAAGCTCCTCAGCCATGTAAGCCACGGCAACCGAAGCAAAGGCGGCCAATGCGACGCCCATTAGTGCACGTGTTAAAACCAGCACCCATAGCTGTTGGCTGATCAACATTAAGCTGCCGATTAATGGCATCATGAATAGCCCTAATAACATCACTTTGCGGCGGCCAAAGGATTCAGAGCTGATTGCCCAAGGGACTAAACTGACGGAGAGTGCGAGGGTTGATGCGGCAAATAACCAGTTAATTTGGGTTTCTGAAACCGCAAAATGCGTAGCAAGGTAGGGCAACATTGGCTGAAAAAGATAGAGATTACAAAAGACTAAGAACGAGCCGAGAGCAAGCCCCCAAGTGACTTTTCGGTATTCTTTACTGCCAATTTCGATCATGATTACGCTTCACTTACGTTATGTATCTGTGATCACAGTAGCAGTGGCTTGGTGATTAATAAAATATATTAAAAATATCGTCGTGATATATAAAATATATCCCAACCTCGTTGGACGAATCTCGCTTCGTTTGATTTTGTGGAACCATAAAGCTATGGATACTCGCCATCTAAAACATTTTTCGGCTGTGGTTCAATGCGGCAGCTTTACTTTAGCAGCCCAGCAACTGCACATTGCGCAGCCAGCACTCAGTATTTCGATTAAAAAATTTGAGCAGCAATTAGGGGTTGTTTTGCTAAAAAGAGATGAGCGAAAAGTGACGCTGACCCATGAAGGGCAAGTGTTATATGAGCACGCCACTCGTATTTTGCAGCAACTTGAAGATGCACAATTGGCGATGGATGAGCTTAAAGGGCTCGTCAAAGGTGAAGTGAGGCTCGGCGCGCCGAGCATGATGGGATCCTATTTCTTTCCAGAAATTGTAATGGCTTTTAAAAGTCACTTTCCCTTGCTAAAAATGACGGTGATAGAAGCGGGAACTCAGTCGATTAGAAAAATGTTGCTCAGTGGTGAGCTAGATATTGGCGTGATCCTCAATCATGATCTTCCTCCGGATTTAGAGGTTGATCCCCTCTTATCATCGCAAATGGTGGCGGTAGTGGGGAGAGAACATGAGTTAGCACAACGAGAATCGATAGATTTTAAAACCTTTTTTGAGCATGAATTGGTAATGTTTAAGCCCGGTTATTTCCACCGCGACTTCATTGATAAAGTGTGTAAAGAGCATAAGCTCAGCGCACATTTCTCTTTTGAAACCAATCTTTTGCCAATGATTTTAAGTATTGTCAAACATGAGTACGCAGTGACTGCGTTATTAGAGCTTGTAACGGAGCATGAACCGGATGTACGAGCGATCCCTTTTGAACCGCCAGTCTGGTTAGATTTAGCCCTCGCATGGCGCAAAGAGGGCTATTTGTCTAATGCCGACCGTACTTTTATTGAATTTGTGAAGCAGTACGTGTGAAAGGGGCTATGTGTATCGTTCGATTAACTTTGATAGATTTTTTCAAAGTTGTTTGGGTTCCAGCCAATCATAATTCGATCACCAATTTTTAAAGCCGGTACACTGCGCGCGCCGATCGCATCCAGTTCCTTCCGGCCGCGTTGCATTTTTGCGTTACATAAGCGGTAGGGGATCTGTTTGGCGTCAAGATAGCGCTGAGCATCTTTACAGTGCGGGCATTTATCTTTGACGTAGAGCACAATACGTTTCATCCAATTCACTCATTAACCGAACATAAAGGGCGGCAAGTTTACCCATCGAGGCGCTGAGTTTCAACTCTCTCGGATACGAAGCCTTGCTCCTTGTGATTGGAAAGATGAAACGCAGGCTTGATTCAGTTACACTTAGCGCCTTTTTTATGAGTCAGTTGCTGGGCTATGCATCCATCTTTTCGTTACATACAAAACTATCCGCCTCATCTCGTTTCACAAGTTGAACAGTTGATCACGGCCGGTAAATTCGTTAGCTGGTTTGAGCAACGCTACCCACAGCGCCATTCGATTCAAAGTGAAAAAGCGTTGTTTAACTACGCGATTGATCTCAAAAATCAATACATGAAGAAAACGGCGCCGATCAGTAAAGTGGTGTACGACAATAAAATCCACATTATCAATAACGCACTAGGGTTGCACAGTTATGTTGCCAAAGTGCATGGTGGGAAAATCAAATCTAAAAATGAGATCCGCATAGCGAGCATGTTTAAAGAAGCACCGGAGCCGCTGTTGCGCATGCTAGTGGTACATGAGCTGGCTCACATCAAAGAGAAAGAGCATAACAAGGCCTTCTATCAACTGTGTTGCCATATGGAACCGAATTATCATCAGCTCGAGTTTGATGCACGATTGTTTATGATGTATCTCGATTTAAAAGAGGAGCAGTAATGTCAGCCAAAGCGAAGTCGCAGAAAAGCCAACCTGAAGCGAGCCATAAAAAACCTGCGTTAAAAGCAAAGCTGGGGTTACATCCTCGTAATCAGCATCAAGGACAATACGATTTCCCCGCGCTGATTAATACACTGCCTGCTTTGAAGCCCTTTGTTATTCGCAACCCGAGTGGTGAACCGAGCATCAATTTCTCCGATGCGATGGCGGTGAAAATGCTCAACAAAGCGTTATTGGCACATCATTATCATGTGACACATTGGGATATTCCCGCTGGGTATTTGTGCCCGCCGATCCCCGGTCGAGCTGATTATATTCATCGCGTGGCCGATCTGCTGCTAGATGAGTGCCCATCAATCAAGCATGAAAAGGTTCAAGCACTTGATATTGGGGTCGGAGCGAACTGTATTTATCCGATAGTGGGTGTGGCAGAGTACGGCTGGCGCTATGTTGGTAGCGATATTGATCCTATCTCTATTAAATCCGCCAATCTGGTGGTTAATGGCAATGCTTCACTCAATGGGCGTATTGAATGCCGTTTGCAGAGTGATGCAAAACATATTTTTAAGCAGATTATTCAAGAAAATGAGCGTTACGATCTCACCACGTGCAACCCGCCTTTTCATGCATCACAAGTAGAGGCGCAGCAAGGCAGCGAACGTAAGTTGAAAAATTTACAGCGTAATCGAGTCAAAAAAGGTCAAGAAATTGCGGGGCAAGACGCTAACAGAAGTAAGGCGGTCACGCTCAACTTTGGTGGACAAAAAGCTGAGTTATGGTGCCCCGGTGGTGAAGCTGCCTTTATTAAAAACATGGCCTTTGAAAGTCAACACTACGCTCAGCAAGTGCTGTGGTTCACCACATTGATCTCTAAAAAAGAGAATGTACGTTGGATGCAAAAACAGTTAGATAAAGTGGGTGCTGCAGTGGTGAAGGTTGTTGAAATGCAACAAGGGCAAAAAGTGAGTCGATTCATCGCATGGAGTTTCCAAAATGACAGTCAACGCAAACAATGGTTAGCGGCAAAGTGCTAGGCTGACTTCGTTGATTGACTATATTGGTCAGTGAGTTGAGATAACAATAGAAGGAGTAAGGTATGGACTTTGACCTTTATTTACCTTGCCAACCCGGATGGATCTGCCAGCCCTTCGCTTATCTGTTTGCCTTGCTTGCGATGATTGGGCTTGGGTTTTTTATTCGTATTATCTATCGCGAATATCAAAAAATTCAGCGCGCTCAGAAAGTCAGACGTCTTCGCCGTATCCACTATCGTGATCGTCCTGGTGGCAAAGACGGTAGACCCACCAATATCAAATAACCCTTGCCCTAGTAATACGATGTTAGGAAAAGGTATCAAGCGCTGCTTGATATTTTTTCTCTAACGCTTTATTTCCTGCCTTTTTCTCTAACTCTACCAATAATTGAAGCGATGTTTTTTGGTTACCGTAGCGCTGATTAAATTGCATCAAGCGGATGCGAGCTTGCGTGTATTGTTGAGCGTCAATTTCCAATTTAGCTAATTGCAGCAATGAACGAGCTCGATTAGGGTCATGGTCTAATGTTTTTGTAAAATAGTAGCGCGCTTGTTCTTTATCGCCAGATTTTAACGCGCAAAAGGCTGCGTTCTCATAGCTTGCTGGGACAAGGTAATAATAGGGTTGAGCAATGGCGCGGTTAAAATATTCATCGGCTTTTTGATATTCGCCCTGCTTGCACAAAAATGTGCCGTAGTTATTGAGAATATTGCCGTTTTTGGGATGGGCGCGAAGCGCGGTTTGATAGGTTTTACGTGCGGCCTCTGTTTCACCGACAGTTTCGTAATAGTGAGCCATCGCAAGTTGCGAGCGATAGTAAGTCGGCGCATGTTGTGTGGCTTTTTCTAAGTTCTCACGCGCTTTGCTCATGTTGCCATTTTCTAAATAGCCTAGGCCGAGCGCAATGCGAGATTCGGCCATTTCAACCGGATCCGCTTTTACTTCAGGCTCACCTTTTTCGTTCACGGTGACACAGGCCGATAACGTGAACATTATCAATATCATCAGTACTTTTTTCATTATCTGCAGCTCCTAAATCGCTTAGACGCATGATAAGGAAATCAGAAGATCGAGGGGGAAAGAGGAGAGAAGAATGCGAGTCAGTATGCACTATGTTTGATGAAAACCTGAACACCTCATTACTGAGATGATCAGGCATGAAACACTAATCGTCTTTGGTAAATTTATCTTCGCTAAAGTGTTCAAGGTCGTAAGGTGTTTGTTGGTAAACACAGTAGTTTAACCAGTTTGCAAACAGCAAGTGACCGTGGCTTCGCCAACTGGCTACTGGTTTATTATCTGGATTATCATTGGGGTAGTAGTTGACTGGGATTGCGGGTTCCATCCCTTCACCCAAGTCTCGAATATATTCACCATGCAGTGTATGTGCGTCGTACTCAGGGTGACCTGTGACAAACACGTTACGTTTGTCTTTGGTTGAGGCTAAGTACACACCCGCCACATCAGAGGTGGCGAGAATATCTAAATTCGTATGTTCGGCTAAGTATTCTGGTGAGAAATCAGCATAACGAGAATGGGGCGCTAAAAAGGTGTCGTCAAAGCCGCGTAATATCGGATGAAAGGGATGGTGGATTTCATGATGATAAACGCCCGATAATTTTTCTTTGCGAGTTCGTTTGGGCAGATTGTAGAGCAGTTTTAGCCCCGCTTGCGCTGCCCAGCAAACGTAGAGTGTGGAAGTGACGTGATTTTTAGCCCATTCCATCACGCTTTTTAAGTGTTCCCAATAAATCACATCTTCAAATTGGACCAACCCCAAAGGCGCTCCGGTGATGATGAGCCCGTCGAAGTTGCGATTTTTTACCATCTCAAATTGACGGTAAAAGTTCTCCAAATGCTCAGTGGGGGTATTTTTACTTGGGCGCTCATCAATTCTCAGTAATTCAATATCCACTTGCAGCGGAGTATTGGATAACAGGCGCAAAAATTGAGTCTCGGTTTCGATTTTCTTCGGCATTAAATTCAAAATCAAAACTTTCAGTGGACGGATGCCCTGTGTGGCGGCACGTGTTTCTGACATCACGAAAATGTTCTCATGACGCAGTACATCACCGGCAGGCAGTTGGTCGGGGATCTTAATCGGCACAGCTTTCTCCCTAAGCTATTTTTGGACGTCTATACTGCCGAACTTAACTCAATCAAAACCAGATGTCGATAGCAAAATGAATCTTGCTGTGAAATTGGTTACTATTGGATATCCGTTTACTTACCTGTTGGATACACATGGCGCTAACCTTAACTTTGATCAGGGGATTACCCGGCTCAGGCAAAAGCACCTTAGCAAGGACGCTACATGCAAAGCATTTTGAAGCGGATATGTATTTTATCAATGAGAAAGGCAGCTATTGTTATCAGCCAGATAAAATCGAGCAAGCTCATCGGTGGTGTCAACAGCAAGTGGAGCGCTGTTTAGCTCAAGGTGAGGACGTTGTTGTGGCGAATACTTTTGTTCGACAGTGGGAGATGCGAGCTTACCGGCAGTTGGCTAAACGTTACCATGCAACCTTAGTGATTAATGTTTGTCGTGCGCAGTACCAGAATGTTCATGGTATCGATGATGCCACTGTTGAGCGTATGCGTCAGCAGTGGCAGGAATGATTAACTAACGCTTCCGCTGGAGTTGGTAAAAGGCAAGGGCTCCCCAACCAAACACTTGCACCCACAAGATCCCCCACTGAGTGCTGATTTGATCCCATGATGCGCCCATTTTGTTCAAACTAAGAAATCCCTGAATGGCAGGCGTACTGGGAAAGAGGTTGGAGATCCAAATGATAGGGCGTGGAATTGCTTCTAAAGGCCAAATAAAACCAGCTGAAAAAATCAGTGGCATTGAGCTGATTAATACCACTAACGTCACCAATTCTCGCCGCGGTGTAACTGAACCAAGCCAAATGCCGCATAGGCAAGAGGCCAGTAAGAAAGGCAGTAGAAGTAGCAATAAATGCCCCGCACTGGCGAGGGTGTTGACACCATGTGAGGTAAAACTGGCACCAAAGTAGTACATGCTGAGTAGATAATAAACAGCAACCAGGACAATGCTGCGTACCAATATTAATCGTAGCGGTGTGGTATGACTCCAATAGCCATTTCCGTGCTTTTGTGTTCCGCCCATTAATCCTGCCGCCATGATCATGGTTTGTTGTAAGATCAAAACAAACACCGCTGGGACAACGTAATCAACATAACCCATGCGTGGGTTAAAGGTCGGTTTTAAGTTGATGCTTGTGGCGGAATAGTGCTGAGCGGCCAGAGAAAGCGGTTCTCCTTCCATCACTAAACGTGACACTTTACTTTTCGCAGCTAAGGTTCCGCCAGCTTGCGATAAGCCCTCAACGATGGTGCCGTACACTAGAAAGTAAGAGGCATCGCCAGCGTAGGCCAGTGTTGGACTTTTCCCAAGCAGTAGGTCTTTATAAAAATGTTCAGGAATCACTAAAATACCGCTAACTTTGCGGTTAAGAAACGCCTGCTTGGCATCTTCAATGGTACTGTCTCGTTGAATCACTTTGACTTGTGGCGTTGCGTCAACCATGCGTTCTAGTTGGTAACTGGCTTGGCTTTTATCGAGATTGACTATCGAGAGTGTCTGCTCGCGTGGAGTTTGCTGCGTATAAGGCAAAGGGTATAAAAAGGAGTAAAAAACCACGCCACCAAAGACAGTCAACAGCACCACAGGGTTAGTGAATAGCGCTTTTAGCTCTGCTTTAAGTAGAGCAATGAATCGCGTAGTTTCAGTCATGGTTGATTCGCTCGGCTTGCTTGTGTTTACGGATAAGAATCAAAGTGAGCAGCAGCGGCAATGCATAGCCCAGCATTGGCACTAAATACTTCAGTGATGACAACAGCTCAGCGTTATAACTCACTTGGCTTACTTGCACTTCAATGTAGTGACTCACTGGTAGCAGGCTTCGCCACCACTGCGCTAGAGTATTCATATCCGTCACTGGGAACGTAATGCCCATAAACGCAAAACTTGGTGCGGTAAAAGCGCCAGCAAAACTCATCGCTCTGGCCGGATCGAGTGTTAGAAAGAAAAAGAGTGCGCCCATGATCATACAGGCGAGCGTCATTGCAAGTTGTGCGATAATCAATAGAGCAAAACTGCCGTGCATTGGCCACATTAATACTTGATAAAACCAGATTAAAAAACCAATCCCTTGCAACATAAAAATCGGCAGATAACGCATCAATGTTAGCGTTAAAATTCGTAATGGCTTTTCTCCAAGCCACGTTTGCAAACCAAAGTGACGATGGTTTGCAGCCAAAATCATAATGGTACTGACCACGACAACGATTTGCCAAAGAGCGGGTACAACCGCCGAGACTAAAAATTGCGCATAGTTTGTATTGAGATTAAACAGGGGCGTAATCTGTGTCCTGATTGGTACGGCTCGCCCCATCGCACTCAATGTGGTTTGTTGGCTAGTCGCTAGGTTTTTTACGACATCCACTTGGGCATTGAACGTACTTTGTGCTTGAACAATAGCAGAGTTGATCAATCGTCCAACCAAAATGTATTGGCTATTGAAGAAGGTCGATACTTGTGGCTGCTCACCACGAAATATTGATCTATCAAATTGATACGGAATGACAACGTACGCGTAAATGTCACTTTCAATTAACGCAGTTTTGGCTTGATTGACATCTTGGAACTGGTGCGTGACTGCCATGGTCGAGGTTGCATCGAAATCTCTTATCAATTGACGTGACAATTGGCTGTGAGACAAATCGACCACGCCAATCGGCAGATCGCGCACTATCCCTTGTGAAAAAATCCACCAAATACTGAATGCCAATACTATGGGTATCCAGCTTAGGCTAGACAATAGCCAAGGGTCATGGCGCAGCAGAGGCCATTGAGGGCGAACCTGAATTGACATAAGGCTTACAGCTCAACCACTAAACTCATTCCCATACGCAAACCTTCGACAGGTGTGGTAGGGCGAGCTTCGATTTCAAAGGTGCGTAAATCAAACCCTTGTGAGGCGTCTGTTGATCGCCATGTGGCGAAATCACCCATCACTGCAATGTGGGAAACGATAAATTCTACTTTGGCTTCTAAAGCAGGTAAGTAAGCCGTAAATGTTGTGCCTTTCGTAAAATGCTTGAGTTGATCTTCGCGTACGTTGAGCACCGCCCATGAGTCTTGGGTATCCACGACAGTGACGACAGGGAAGCCCTGTGGAGCCAGTTCGCCACTTTGTAGCAGTACTTGGGACACTTCACCGTCAAACCAACTCTCAATTTTAGTATCCGCGGCATAAGCTTCAACTTCCGCTACGGCACCTGCAGCCATACGTTCTTTTTCCGCGGCGGCGAGTTTGGTTTCAGAGCGTGCGCCTTCTTTGGTCATTTGATACATCTGAAAAGCGGCGCTTTCAGTATATTTAGCAGCCTGCCATTGGGTATTCGCTTCATCACGTTTTTGTTCAGCGACGACACCATCACGGTAAAGGTTATTGACACGCAAATAGGTTTTTTCCATTAAATCAGTTGCCGCTTTGGCTTTAAGCCATTGATCTTTCGCTGCTTGAATTTGTTGATCGCGTGCGCCTGTTTCTGCTTCTTTAGCCAGTGCGCCCGCCGCTTTTTGACCCGCAATCGCTTGATCTAATTTAGCTTCAATTTCAGGGCTGTGCAGCGTGAAAATGAGCTGACCACGTTCAACGCTATCGCCTTTGCGCACCAGTACCTGATCAATACGGCCGGGAACTTTTGAGGAAATACTGTATTGTTGAGATTCAATTTGACCTTGTAAGCGGACAGGTTTAGGTTGAGATGCTTGGTAAAAGCGATAGCCTACCCAAGAGATCGCCACCACAGCAGCAAGAGCAATCAGTGTTGGTTTTACGGCTTTCATAAGGCATCCTTTTGAGCAGGTGATTCGTGAGTCATTGATGAGTGCAACAAAATCGCTGATTGTGTGTAGATAGGGAAAGTATTCATTTCACTGGTCAATGCCAGTAACTTATTTAAAGAAAGTAAGTAATTGAAGCTGGCTAATGACTGTTGCGTTTTTATACTAGCAAGGTAGAGCTCTGCATCCACCACATCTAAAGACGTTGCTAAACCCTGACTGAATGCTTTTTGGCGTAGATTCAGGTTTTCATTCGCCAGTGCCAGGCTCGAGTTTAGCCCCATCACTTCTTCCAATGCTTGTTCGGCTTCCAAATAGGTTTTTTCCACCAACACGCTCAAATCTTGCTTAGCTTGCGCCTTTAAGTAACGTACTTGTGAAACTGCGCTGTGCGCTGCTTTGACTTGATCGCTGCGACCCGATGTTTCAATTAACGGAATGTTGACCCCAACACCCACTAACCAATCCGGTTTCATTTGGCTGGCCAGCGAATCGTCTTCATGTAGGCTGTAATCGCCGTAAAGGTAGACTTCTGGATAGTATTTGCCTTTTTCAGCTTTGATCAAGCTGCTTGCTTGCTTTTCTTTTGCTTCAAGTAGTGCCAAGCCCGGATAGGTATTGAGCGTTTGCTCCACAAAAACAGAGAGCGGCGGTAAACGGTCATTAACAAACAGTGAACCACTTGGCTCGACTTTTTCTGTTTGACCTAGAATTTGAGTCAGTGCGCTTTGGGCAATATCTAAGGTTTTTTGTGCTTTTTTGCGTTCAACCGTTGCTTTATCTAATGAGGCTTCAGCTTGTAGCCGTTCCACATGGGCAATTTGTCCTTGTTGCTCTAACTTTAGTGCATTATCACGGTGCTTGGTTAACCCTTGCTCAACGGCTTGGCGAGTCACTAAAACCTCTTTTGCCAAAAGAACACTAAAGTAATATTTGCTCAAGTCTTCATAGCGCGCTTGTGTTTCCATTGCGAGCTGGCTTTGTGCTTCTTCTTTTTTACCTTCCGCAGCGGCTTGTGCGGCGCCGATCCGTCCGCCTGTAAAAATGGGCCAAATAGCGCGAATCGAAGAGCTGAAAATATCTCGTTCGGTGATGGTTGATGTGATGGAGCCAGCACTGGCGAGTATCGGTCCTAAAACTGGCCCCAAAGATGATGGGACAGATTGCCCAGTGCTATCGAATATCTGCTTTCCTGACAAAGTAACATCTTGGTCTAAACGCGTGTAGTTTGCACCAATAGAAACAGCAGGCAAATTAAGACTGTCTGTGGAATTTTCAATATGCTGATAACGTTCGACATTTGCTCGCCCAGCGGCAAGTGAATTATTGCTCTGTTGCAAAAGATCCCATGCTTGTTGAAAGGAAATCGGCGCGGCGAAAGAAGGGGCTGCACCAAGCAGAGTAAAGACGAATAGGCTGAGTGTTTTCGCTTTCATGCTAAGCTCGAGTAATAGTAATTAGAGTTAATGCTCTAGTTTTTTGCTGCGGAAGTCAACAGTGCGATGGGTTGAAATGTCGAAACAACAGCAAGTGATATGCGCTAGCATGAAGCGCATATCACCAAAATTCAATATTTAAATTTAATACTTATGGTAAGAAGGGCAGAGATAATCGGCCCGCCAAACCAATTTTTTGCTACCTCTCACGTTTGTACTGCCTTGCATCGTGGTCAGTACGTCCTTACCCGACATCTGCGGGAAAGCGAGCAGCACTCTCAGGTCATCATTTGACTCAGTCGCTATTTCTTCATAAGCCCGAACATGAGTAAAGGTTGACTGTAAATGGTTAAACAGCATATCTCGGGAAAGGCAAATTCCAAAGGCATCGCGTTTCATTGTAAGTGTCCTTCTGACAATGTTATGAATGGAATCGATAGCAATTGGTATGGTTATTATAGGGCTATCTTTTTGTGAGGTTTCCTCATCATCTTCTTCACTGCACAATTAGTATACAAATGCTTTGGCATTATAAGATAAAATTTTTCTAAAATAGGCGTGATATAGATCACGAAATAACCATGATAATTTTTTATAAAACCTTGTGCATATTCTGCTTGGCAAGTCTTCGAAATAGATTGCAATAAAACGAACCAAAATGGTGCGTGGAATGCGTAGTATTGTTCACAGTTATTCGTTTCTCTCTTCGCTCAAATGTTAAATAAGTGTTAGCTTGTATGCAGAGTTAAAGAGGGATTTATGGTGTGGAGTAGTATCAGTTTTCGTAAGCGTATGCTGATCATAATGACCCTTTCAGGGTTGATTGAATTACTGCTGTTAGTTGCCGCTGGTTTTGTGTACATCAAACATTCTCAAGAAGAAGAGATGGGCTTAAAGGCCTTAGGGGTTGCTTCATTTCTTGCACAAACTCCATCAGTGGTCGATATGCTTGAATCTGGTAGTGGGGTGGATCACCAACAGCGTTATCGAGAGTTAACAAAATTAATCGGTGCAACCTTCATTGTTATCGGCGATCAACATGGGATCCGCTTAGTCCATCCTGTTGATGAACGAATTGGTCTTCCCATGAAAGGGGGAGATAACGATCAAGCTTTGCTACATGGTGAGTCATACGTTTCTTTTGCTCAGGGTTCATTGGGTAAATCCGTGCGTGGAAAATCGGCGGTAAAAAATGCCCAAGGACAGATCGTTGGTGTGGTGTCAGTTGGTTACTTAATAGAACGACTACAAGATAAAATTGAACCTTTTCTTATCTACTTAATTGGGATGGCACTACTGGTAGTGCTGGCGAATGCTGTACTTTCCAGCTACGCCTCACGCCGTTTTCAGAAAGCGATACTCGGTTTTGAACCAGAAGAGATTGGCCGATTGTATGTCGAACTCGATGTCACCATGAGTACCTTAAAGGAAGGCATTTTAAGTATTGATGAGGCGGGTATTCTTCGTTCCATTAATAAAAGTGCGTGTGAGATTTTGGCGATTAACCGAGAGAAAGCGCTTAATCAGCCACTTTCTCTGTTTCTGCCTGAAAGTGATCTCATGAGTGTTATTGAAAATGGCACGCCTGATCACGACATCGAGCTGTATCTCAATCAACAGCGTCTGATCGCCAATCGAAGTCCGATTATTGTTGACGGTAAAGTGGTTGGGGCTGTGTCCAGCTTCCGCCTCCGAGATGAAATCAACGAGTTAACTGAGCAACTCTCCCAAACCAAAGAGTATGCTGAAATGCTGCGCTCTCAAACTCACGAACATCGCAACAAACTCAACACCATCAGTGGGCTTGTACAGATGGGAGAGCTGGAAGCGGTTCAGCATTTAATCGGCCAAGAAACGGCTCATTACCAATCGCTCATTGAATTTCTACGCGAGACAGTTAGAGATCCACTCATTGCCGGAATGCTGCTGGGTAAAACTGAGCGGGCTCGTGAACTTGGTTTGGAGTTAGTTGTTGAAGAGGGATCGCGTCTAGAACCTTTGCCGCAGCGTATCAATGCCGAAGATATCGTCACTATCTTGGGTAACCTGATTGACAATGCATTTGATGCGACACTCACGATGATCCGCAATGAAAAACGGGTGACACAAGAACGACGCATCATTGAAGTGTCACTCAGCGATTATGGTGCCGAAATTATTCTTGAAGTGGATGATAAAGGGTGTGGTTTACCCGAACAAATGTCGCCACAGCAATTATGGCAAAAGGGAGTCTCTAGCAAAGCAAAACATAACCGAGGTGTGGGTTTACACCTGGTAAAACAGTTAGCTGATCGCTATCAAGGGCAGCTAGAAATGAAAAGTAATCAAGATGTTGGAACAAGAGTTACGGTTTATCTGCCTAAGGAAGAACAAGTATGAATACCCGTGTCATGATCATTGAAGATGATATCGCGATTGCGCAATTACATCATCGTTACCTGACACAAATTGAGGGATTTGAAGTCATTGGCATTGCAACGACTCACGCCGATGCCCAATTGCAGTTAGGTATCCTCAAACCCGATTTAGTATTGCTGGATGTTTATCTACCGGATGGTACGGGGCTCGATCTCTTACAGAAAGTTCGAGGCAATAACCAAGGCTGTGATGTAATTTTGATTACTGCAGCGCGCGATGTTGAGACGCTACAACAGGCAATGCGTGGTGGCGTAGTTGATTACTTGCTCAAGCCAGTCATGTTTCCCCGTCTTGAATCGGCATTGAAGAAATACCAAACCCAACAATTAGAGCTGGGCTCCGTGGCTGATGTTGACCAAAACGTAGTTGATAAAATGTTGACAGCCAATACCAGTGAGCTTCCCACTCATCTGCGTCTTCCCAAAGGAATTGATGGGGTTACGCTAGACAAAATACGCCATCTTTTTAATACACCATGCAGTTTGACCGCGGACGAAGCGGGAGAAAAAATTGGCGCAAGTCGAACCACGGCAAGGCGTTATCTGGAATATTTAATCAGCAGTGGTGAGCTAACCGCCGACTTAAATTACGGCACGGTTGGTCGCCCGGAGCGTTGCTATAAAAAAGTTGTGCGTTAGGCCGAGAGATTTAATGGGTTAACCGCATGAAATTTAATGCTATTTAATCACGTCGTTCGTATTGTTGATGATGAATGCTTGCGATCAACTAGACGGCGTTTCAAACCCCATCTAAAGTTTAAGGACAAAAGGCAGATAACATCATGTAGGAGAGAGGATGAACGTAATCAAATATCTGCGTACTATTCTACCTATGTGGCTAATCAGTGTGTTGGCATCATCACCTGCTTATCCCGCTAGTCTTGAAACACTAACGTATTATACAGAGGCCTACCCCCCTTTTAATTTTATGAATCAGGGCAAAATCACTGGAATTTCGGTTGATTTACTTCAAGAAGCCGCTACATTCTCAGGGCATGAGGTGTTATTGAGCCAAATCGTATTGCAACCGTGGGCTCGTTCTTACCGCTCTGCCATCTTGAAAAAAGACGGGGTACTTTTCTCAACAACAAGGACGTCACATAGAGAAGAGTTATTTCATTGGGTAGGTCCAATTGATGAGATTAAAGTGGCGGTAATTGCTCGTAAAGGTAGTAATATCAAACTTGGAGAGCCTTTAGAAATTACCTCTTATAAAATTGGGGTAATAAAAGACGATGTCGGTGAACAGATGCTATTGCAGTATGGTGTCCCAAGAGATTCCATGCAAGAAGCGACCGATGTCACTATGCTTGCAGAGCAGTTAGTGAAAAAACGTATTGATTTGATCGCTTACGATGAGCGCTCAGCTCATTGGTGGATAAAGCAAGCAGGGTATGTACCCGATCAATTTGAAACGATTTATGTGTTAAAGCAGGGATTACTTTACTATGCTTTTAACAAAAATGTAGACCAAGCCCTACTAGACGATTTACAAATGGGTATTGATAAAGTAAAGAACACAGTTAATGAAGACGGTGTTAATCGATATCAAGCCATATTAAACAAATACCAATAACCATTCTGAAGATTAGTGACCAGTATGAGCAACCCAAGTAGTACAATTTTGACAGAGAGTGGTACCAACGAACTTGAGATTATCGAGTTTCATTTAGAAAAGGTACTGCCAGATGGACGCACGAAAACCTGCTATTACGGCATTAACGTTGCGAAAGTTAGGGAAGTGATACAAGTTCCTGATACCACTGATTATCCTAATGCTCAGCCGCATATGATCGGTGTGTTTTCATCACGTGATGTACTGACGCCGTTAGTTGATCTTGCCGGTTGGCTTGGTGTGCCTACTAATCCAAGCCTTGATCGAAAGTTTGTTATCGTGACGGATTTTAACCGTATGACCAATGGCTTTTTGATTGACAGCATTAGTCGTATTCACCGCATTTCTTGGAACGATGTTGAATCGCCGAGTCAGTTTTTAGAAGCGGGTGAGCAAGATTGCGTCGTGGCGGTTGTTCGCAAAGACGGCAACCTGATCATGATTTTGGATTTTGAGAAAATCATCGCTGACATCAACCCTGAATTGAGTATGGAAAAATACGATGTCACGGTGGACAGATCGGTCGACCTCAACCAAAAAATGATCAGCAAACGTAATGCGAAAACCATCATGGTGGTGGATGATTCGGCGTTTATCCGAAGCTTAATACAAGATACATTAAGCTCTGCAGGCTACAACATTATTGCGTGTAAAGACGGTGGTGAAGCCTATGAGAAATTGATGGAAATTGAAAAAGTAGCCAAGTCCGAAAACGTACCCGTGACAGAGTTAGTGAATGCGATCGTAACGGATGTAGAAATGCCGCGCATGGATGGTATGCACTTGTTGAAGCGCTTGCGTGACAGCGAAACTTATAAAACAACGCCGATAGTGATGTTCTCCTCGATCATGAGTGATGATAACCGAGCAAAAGCATTAGCACTGGGTGCTGATGATACCTTGACCAAACCCGAAATTGGCAAAATGGTCACCCTGATGGATAAGTATGTGTTTGCTTGATGTTAGAGTTGCCTATCTTTAGTCAGTAAAGGAGAGCCTCATATGAGGCTCTTTTTACTTATCACCAGCCACATCTTTTATTTGCAATCGAATACCACCGCACATAAACCAATCAAAGGGGCTATAGTTTAGATAGGAAAATATTTTGGAGGTAGGCAGTATGAAGCGAACAAGTAATATGCGAATTACTATGCTGATTTTCTTGGGTTCTATTGCTTTACACACCCAAGTATTTGCATCAGAAATGTCGTTAACCTTACATTTGCCAACACTACAAAATAATACTCATGTTTATTATCATGAGTTATTGCAAAAATCGCTTGAGGAGCAGGGGGTTAAGGTTAATATAATTATTACGCCGGATCATGTACCTCAAAAACGAATTAGTAAAATGGTTGAAAATAATCAATTATCACTGATGTGGTTTTTACAAACTCAAGAACGAGATGAGCGTTATGCGGGCATAAATGTTCCATTGACCAAAGGACTGATTGGTAAACGTATTTTGTTGATTCCACCTCAATTACAACGAACGTTTGATACTATTCATTCGCTTAATGATTTACAAAAAGCGGGATTAACCGCTGGGTTAGGCGTTAATTGGTATGATGTTGAGGTCTGGCGCAATAATAGCTTAAAAGTGTATCAACAAGACGGTGAATGGCGAAATCTCTATCAAAAACTATCTGCAGAAGGGCCGATTCACTATTTTCCAAGAGGTATGAATGAAATTTCCGATGAAGCTAAATCACTTCCGTATCTGGCCATTGAACAGCGCTTGATATTGCAATATCAAAGCGATTTCATTTTTTATCTTAGCCAAGAAACAGAACGCTACCAGCCGATCATTGATCGCGCTCTACGCAAAGCTCAAAACAGTGGTTTAATGGATAAATTGATTGAAAAACATTGGGGTAACAGTTTAGAAGCACTGCACCCTGAAAGTCGTACCATCATTCATTTAGATATCCCTCAATAGGCTATTTTTAGGTTCAATACTTGGCTATTTTTTTATGTTCAGGACTTAGCTATGGGACTAAGATCAAACTCTATTAGATTGGTCAAAATGTAATATTCTTTCACACTTTATCATTCCTCATTCTACGCTTTGTCTTTCCGATCACGTTTTTATCTTGCTCTCTCTGCTTTCCTTTCATCTCATTTACCCTGAGCGTGAGTGAACTCTGTGTTTTTCTTCTCCTCCCTTGGCTCTACGCCCTGAGAGCAAAATGGCAAGGGGGAGGTAATTGGCAGTGTCAAAATTATAACGTTAGCTTAGGTAGATATAGGCATATGTCTACTGATTTATAGGTTTTCTGCCAGCAGTGAGAGCAGGACGAGCACTAACGTTATAAAACGGATTACAACAATGAAAACAAACCTAACGAGAATGACTTTAGCGTTTGCTTCAATTGGTATGCTAGCGGGTTGTAATGACTCGTTAGACGTTCAAGTCATGGATGGGTATTTAACCAATGCCCAAGTTTGGCTGGATGTGAACGGCAATCGTCAATTTGAACAAAACGGACCTCAAGCGTATACCGACCAAAAAGGTATCGCAAAAATTAACGTGGCGGGGCTGCGTGGTGACGTCAAAAATTATTATCTGATGGCTTCTGTCATCAAGGGAAAAACCGTTGACCAAGATATTCCCACCGTCAAAGCGGCGCGCAATTATTTAATGATGGCGCCAGCAAATTATCCAGTGATCAGCCCTTTTACGACTTACCTCAGCGTGCAGATGCAAAATGGTAAGCGAGAGAGTAAAGCATTGGCTGAGCTGAAAAAGGCGCTGCGTATTCCAACTCTGGATGTCAAAGCGGATTATGTCGATAACCACATCTTGGTTGCTCAATCTGCTAAAGCGCTAGCGCAACTGCTACCTGCTACTATCGATGACTCCAGCTTGCCTGAATTGGCCAATACCTTGAAAAAAGCCAGTAAACGGTTTGGCGATGAGATCAAAAAAGCACAGCGAGAAAAGAGCGATATTCGCGATAAAACACTGATGCTTGAAAATGGTGAGCCTGTTATTGGCTTTGATAGCGATAGAGATGGCGTAGCCGATTTGATTGACCACTTTCCTTACGACATCCAAGAGAGTATTGACTCCGATAATGATGGCATTGGCGATCACGCAGACCTAGACGATGACAACGATGGCTGGCCTGATGAAACTGAATTGCGATTAGGGACAGATCCTTATGACGCCTTAAGCTTTGCTGCCGATCTCGATGGCGATGGCATTGCGGATGTCGAAGATGATGATATTGATGGTGATGGGTGGAGCAACGCCGATGAAGCGCGTTTAGGAACGGACGCCAATGATGTTTCAAGCGTTCCTGCTGACCTTGATAGTGACGGTATTACCGATAGCGAAGATGACGATATTGATGGTGACGGCGTGGGCAACGCGCAGGATGTATTCCCACGAGATCGCTTAGAAAGCCTTGATACCAATAACGATGGGCTAGGGGATTTTGCCTCAAGCGACGATGACGGTGATGGCATCCCCGACAGCATTGATCCACAACCGAAACAGGCGGATAACTCGACAACCGAGCCAACCCCAACTTATCAAGAAGCGATCATTTACTACCTGCGTGATGACAATAATTATGACGGCTGGGGACTACACCTTTGGAACAACGGTAGCTGTGATTCTGTTTCTGAATCTGCGCTTAATGGCGTGGATTGGGGAAATCCTTACTTAGCCTCAGAAATCGACCCGATTTATGGAGCGATATATCGCATTCCACTTAAAGCAGAACATGGCAACTGCATGAACTTTATTGTGCACAGTGGCAATGATAAAGCGCTGGGCGGCGATGATTTAGTGCTGGATTTTGTCAAAGGCAATACGCTTTATACGCGCCACGGTAGTGCGGTGTTGAACTATTCTCCGAATGAGCAAATTCAAGTTGCCATTGAGGGCGCAGCTGCACATTGGCTTGCGGTAAATCAACTGGCGTGGTTCGATCACAGCGAAGCGGCAAGCTATGAGCTTTGGAGCCGCGCGCAAGGCAATGGTGATATCGCCCATCCTGAACAATTCATTCATTACCCATTAGCCTTGTCAGGCGTGACAAATAATGCGCATTTCCCACATTTAGCGGGTCGAACAGCCTTCACATTGGATGTGAGCAATGAACAAGCTAAAGCGCTGTTGAAAACTCAGCTACTGACAGTGGCGAGAGATGCTGAAGGTAAAGTACTGGTTGCAACAAAAGTACAGATCCCAGGAATAGTCGATAATCTTTACACGGCGGGCAGCGATGATGCCGATGAAGCGAAACTTGGCGCTTGGATAGACGGTGATAGCGCGCATTTTGCGCTATGGGCTCCGACCGCGCAGCAAGTGGAGCTGTATCTGTATGATCAAGATAAAACCCTTCGCAGTACCTCACCGCAGATGATGGTTGAAGATCCAAACACCGGAGTTTGGCACTATCAAGGTGAGCGCTCACTGAAAAACAGTTTCTATCGTTACCGCGTGCAGGCCTACCATCCTAAAACGGCGCAACTTGAATGGATGACGACGACCGACCCGTATTCGCAATCGCTCAGCACATCCAGCCTTTATTCTCAATTGGTGGACTTAACCGCAGCAGAGTCAAAACCGGACGATTGGGATGCTCAAATTATTCCTGAACTGAGTCATCCTGAAGATAACATTCTTTATGAAGTACACATTCGTGACTTCAGCAACAGTGATAGCAAAGGAACAGCGGAATACAACGGTAAGTACCTTGCCTTCTTGGAAGAAGAACGTGACAGTGTTGCGCACCTGAAAAGTTTAAAACAAGCGGGTTTAACCACCATTCACTTACTGCCAAGCTATGATTTAGCGTCGATTCCAGAAGATGAGCAAAAGCGGGTCGATCTTAATGATACGGTCGCAAAACTGTGTAGTATTAACCCGCAAGCGTCGCTCTGTTCTGATGGCACGTCGATGAGCGCGACCATACTTTCTTTGTTGGAAAAAACCGACCCGGATACACCGCAAGCACAAGCATTACTTGCGGATGTGCGGCCGCTTGACAGCTTCAACTGGGGTTATGATCCATTCCATTACAGCGCGCCAGAAGGCAGTTATGCAGTGCAAAGTGATGGTGTGTCACGGGTGAAAGAGTACCGCCAAATGGTGCAAAAACTGCATCAGCTTGGTTTTCGAGTCGTGCAAGATGTGGTCTACAACCATACCTACTCGTCAGGTTTGTATGACAAATCAGTACTGGATAAAACCGTGCCCGGTTATTACCACCGCTTGAACCCCATCACAGGTGCGGTTGAAAATTCTAGCTGCTGTGACAATACCGCTTCAGAAAACCGTATGTTCGAGAAACTGGTGGCCGATAGTGTCACGATGTGGGCGCAAGATTACAAAATCGACGGTTTCCGTTTCGATCTTATGGGACACCTGATGAAATCAAGCATGCTCAAGATTTATGAGGCGGCGAAAACGGTTGATCCTGACACTTGGTTCTATGGTGAAGGCTGGAACTTTGGTGAAGTCGCCAACGGTGCCAGAGGCGAAAATGCCACGCAATGGCCAATGGCTGGAACGGGAATAGGGACTTATAACGATCGCTTACGTGACGGTGTGCGTGGCGGTGGTCCATTTGATAGCGGTGAGGCGCTATTAACCACTCCGGGTTTTGCTAATGCAGGTGATCGATTTAGTGATGAGCTGAAATCGAAAATGGACTTAATTCGCTATGGCATGGCTGGCAATTTACAAGCCTATCCATTGCAAACCGCCAGCGGCATGACAGTACTTGGCCGTGATTTCCAATACGGTGGTCAAGGCGCGGCCTATACACTTGACCCACAAGAGTCGATTAACTACGTCTCTAAACACGACAATCAAACCCTGTGGGACTTCAACCAATATAAAGCAAAAGCAGAAACCAGCTCAGCGGATCGAGCGCGCATGCAGATCATTGGTCTTGCGCCAGTAATGCTTGGGCAAGGTGTTCCTTTCTTCCATATGGGTTCAGAACTACTTCGCTCAAAATCGATGGCGCGCGACAGTTACGACAGTGGTGATTGGTACAACCGTGTTGACTTTAGCAAGCAGACCAACAACTGGAATGTCGGCTTGCCAAGAGCAGATAAAGATCAGGCCAACTGGAGTGCGATTCAAAGTGTGATAACCAACCCCAATACAGTGGCTTCCGCGCAAGATATCGCATGGACAGACAATGCCTTCAAAGCCTTGCTGGCGATTCGTGCGCAAACACCGTTGCTCAAGCTAATCTCTGAGCAAGAAGTGTTAAATCGTGTTCGTTTCCATAATACGGGGCCAAATGCGCAGCCTGGCATGATTGTTATGTCGGTTAATGATGGTGTTTCAGCTGGTGCGGATCTCGACCCTAACGTTGAGGCCATTGTTGTCGCCATCAACGCCAATAGCGTTGAGCAAAGTGTGGTTATTCCGAACGCGCAGCGCTTTGAATTACATCCTGTTTTACGCACAGCGCAAGATGTGCGCGTCAAAGAGAGCCAGTTTAACAATGGCCGCTTTACCGTTCCAGCCTTAACGGCGGCAGTGTTTGTGATGCCGCAGCAGGGCGAGCAGGGTGCTGGCTTAAGCATTGATGCGCCACCAATTGATGTTGCACCTTATGGTTCAACCACGGTGTACGTGCGTGGTTCGATGAACGGTTGGGGAGTTTCAAATCCATTATCCTATCAGCAAAATGGTCTCTACACGTTTGAAGGTTATCTGACTCCCGGAGTGTATGAATTCAAAATTGCTTCTGAAGATTGGAGCACACTAAACCTGGGTTTTGGTGGCTTTAATATAGCTAGCGGTTCCGCGACATTGGAAAATGCAGGAAATGGCAATATCAAGCTTACCGTAACAGAGCAAGGTGTTTGGAAGTTCACACTGGATGCATCCAACACATCGCAACTGGTGGTTGGCGTTGTGGATACGGGTGTTGACTACGCGTGTTATCAGGACAATAACCCCGCTTGTGATTTGCGAATTTATCAAGTGATGGTGGAATCCTTTGTTGATGGAGATTCAAACGCTGATTACGGCGTTGGTTACGGCAACTCGCACCACCGTGGTGATTTGCAAGGCATCATCAATAGCTTGGATTACATTGCTAGCTTGAACGTTAATGCGTTGTGGTTAACGCCAGTATTTGATTCCTGCGCGGGTCAAAATGGCGATGATAAGCTTGACGCTACGGGCTATTTTGCGTGTGATTATTTCAACGTAGATCCTAACTTTGGCAGCAACGCTAAGCTAAAAGAGCTGATTGATAGTGCGCATGACAAAGGGTTGTACGTGTTATTGGATGGCGTATTTGGTCACACAAGCTCTGTTGGCGTGAAAGCGTCACCGAGCGGCAAGTTGCCTCAGCTTCATGACGGAGAAAGTGGTTATCCGGGCAAGTTGGTCACTTATCCTAGCCAAGCGAGTGAGGCATTTTTCACTGAAGTTACCAGCTACTGGATCCGTGAGTTTGGCATTGATGGCTGGCGTTTAGACCAAGCGTATCAAGTCCCGCTTGAGAGCTGGCGTTCGCTGCGCGCGGCGGTTGAACAAGCATCGCAAGATAACCTCAATGCAGGGAAATCATGGGGCACATTAGGTTATATGGTCGGCGAAGTGTGGCAAGGGGCTGATGACATTACCCTAACTGCGTATGGCAGTGATGCAAACCCAGCGCTCTCCTCTGCCTTCAACTTTCCTTTACGCTATGGTGTGATGCAAGCACTAGCAGTGGAAGAATCTGGTGCAAGCGGTAGCGCTCTGAGTCTAGAAGCCAGTTGGAATAACCGAGCGAAATCGCCTTATCACGCCATGCCAAATCTAATGTTAGGTAACCATGATTTGGTTCGCTTTGGTGACCTGATCCAACGAGGTAATTTAGGCGATTATTATGCGCGACATCTTGCCGCGTTCAGTTTTCTTGCTGCTTATTCTGGGCCAATCACGCTTTATTATGGTGAAGAGATTGGGGATGAAGTCGAAAACTTTGCAGCGCAAGTGACACAAAATTGTGCCGCTGTTGGTTTGTGTGATGATCACGTTGCTCGTTCTAGTGGCAAAGTAGATGGTTCAAGCTTGTCACCACAACAGCAAGCGCTGAAAAACAGCGTCAGTCAATTAATGCTACTGCGCAGCCAATACCCGTCACTGGCTAAAGGGGAGCGGCGTAATGTGTGGATTGACGAGAGTTTGTACGCGGATCTTAAAGTGTACGGTGATGAGCAGATCCTCTATGTGCTGAACACCAGCACCGCGGAGCGGAGATTATCTCTTGATATGGGAAGCGTAAAAGCTGCGACTCAATTGAAGGATTTAATGACTGAAGAGACGATCGCCACGCAAATCGGTACAACGACAATCATCGTTCCGGCTTTAACTGGTCGCTTACTTCGACTGGATTAATCGTTAAAGCAATGAAAGCTCGCTGCGGCGAGCTTTTTCTTTCTTTCTTTCTTTCTTTCTTTCTTTCTTTCGCCTACTAAGACTCTCATTAATGAGCCTCTCGTTTGGTCATTGTCCATTGACAGAAAACACAAGTTGCGACATTTCACTCATTGGCGTAGCTTATCAACCTGAATGACACTCTGGTACACATTCTAGATTCAGCTTACAAGAGAGCCTGCTGCCATGTGGATTAGGTCACCCTCTTCAACAAATCCATAGTAATAAACTGGCCTTTGGGCGGTACTTCGTTTATTAATTAGCGAGTTAGCTAATTACTTCAACATGGTTTTTATCGTATGACCAACATTTTTATCATTGTTGCACTGCTGGTGCTGTTTTTTGTCTTTATCCAAAAGTACGTGATCAAACACGACGATACCAAAGATTACGCTTATAAGAAGAAAGGGGCGTTACTCAATATGTCGGAAGGCGCCTTTCATAACGCACTGAAATCTGCAGTAGGGGAACACGGTGTGGTGTTGGCTAAAGTTTCAATGGCCAACGTGGTTACCCCAGCGGCGAACTTGAATAAAAAGCAGTGGTTCATCGCCAATAACCGAATCGCCAAAAACTATTTTGATTTTGTGGTGTGTGATGCAAGAACCTTAGAGCCGCGAGTCATCATCGAGTTGGATAACGGAAAAGAACTGCATAAAGGCAAGGTAGAGCGTGAAAAATTGCTGATGCATGTGTGTAAGTCTGCCAACATTCCATTGATTGGTGCGAACATCAAACACAGCTATCAAGTGAGTAAACTAAGAAGGTTACTGGCTGCACATATCGATTTGATTGAAACCGATAAAGAAGTGCGTTTTTGTAAAAAATGTGGCAGCCCAATGGTGATAAAAATTGCCAGCCAAGGCGAATTCAAAGGCCGACGATTCTTTACGTGTAGCCGTCAACCACAGTGTACCTATACTGAAAATTATAATGTGGTGTATGAAGTCGGAGAGGATCAAGAACTCTGAGAAGCCCAAAGTGTCGCATCATTTTTGCTGTCATTGACTTGGCAAATACGAACTTGGTTACGTCCATTTTTCTTCGCTTTATAAAGCTCAACATCGGCTAATTTCAGTAGTACATCCAACTTGTCACCTTCACGGTATTCACAAATACCGACACTTAAGGTCAGTTGGATTCGCTTCGAGCCATAAGCGTACAAATGTTGATTAATCGCTTCGCGTAATTTTTCTCCCACATGTTCGGCTTGCGCGATACTGTTATTAAACAAAGTCACACAAAACTCCTCCCCGCCGATACGGTAGAGGTTATCGTCGCCCACAATTTGAGACATTACCTGCGCCGTATCGATCAGCACCTTATCACCGGCATCATGCCCATGGGTGTCATTGACTTGCTTAAAATAATCAAGGTCAATCACCAGAAGACATAAAGTGGTATCTACCTTATTTTGCACAAAGTGAGCGAAGGCATGAGTGAGTGCTAAACGATTGTGAGAGCCCGTCAACGCATCACGAGAAGCAAGATAGCGTAGTGAGTTTTCGGTTTTTTTACGGCTAGATTCAAAAATATGAGCCACTGTCCAAATTCCGCAGTAGCAAAGAAGCAGATTGATCATCAACGGGATTGGATCATAAGCTTCATTCCATAAGGCTTGATAATAAATGTTGAACAGTTGCGGAATGAGTGCGATGCCCGTAGCGAGGCGGCCATGCTTAACCCCTAGCAATAGGTAAAAAAGTACTGGGAAAAACGTGGTCCATAAAAATAGACCATTACTTAAAGGCTGGATAAAAGTCCCTGCGCTGATAATAAAGATTAGAAAATAAACGTAGATACGAATATGAGTAGCTGAATGTGTTTGTTGCTTTGCAATCAAGTAAACGTAATAGGAGTAACACATGAAGACAAATTCTAATGCTGCTAGCCCGTAGCTGTAAGTGTAAAAAATGTTAAATAGGACGAAGAAAAATGCAATAGCGGTCAGCAGTAAGCTTAACCCACAAAGTACAGAGGCTCTCAAATGATGAGAATGGTTGAATAATCGCGCATCCATGTTACGTCACCGTATTGCATATCGAAGATATTGATAAAGGTTATAGTACGAGATAATTGGTCCGAATCAATGGATAATCTCACATAACTTATACAATGAAATAAATTGGACAGCTTACACCTATTGTTGATCCGGTTATTGTGCTTAACCCCAGAGTTGTGAATAAAAAACAGACAAGCTGGTGATAGATAAGCCAACTGGCTCAAAAACAAAGAAAATAGACTTGCACACAGCAAAAACAGCCGTTAATATCCACTCCGTTCTGAAGATATGCGTCCGTAGCTCAGTTGGTTAGAGCACCACCTTGACATGGTGGGGGTCGGTGATTCGAGTTCACTCGGACGCACCATTTCAGTTGCATGTATCATGCTCAAGAACAAAAATTTGGGTCTTTAGCTCAGTTGGTTAGAGCGTCTGGTCGACATCCAGAAGGTCGTTGGTTCGAATCCAATAAGACCCACCAAATTCAAACAAAGCCCGCCACGTGCGGGCTTTGTTGTATCTATGACATACCAAATCAGTATTAGACGAAAAACCCACGCAACGTTATAGCGGAAAATTATTTAACAGCGAAGATGGATTTTATCCTCTAGGAAAAATAAACATTATTCCGAGCATGTTGTTCATTGATTATGTTCCGCAATCGCCCGATTGGATTTAAGTTTGGACTGTATGGCGGTTTTCATCACTGCCATACAGGCAGCTTAATTAAATTATCCCAGATTAAGGTGAAATTTGGGTATAGTGTTTTATTTTTGATGATAGGTGGAAAATGAGCACACACAATGCCGCGCGTTTTTACATTGGTACTTATACGGATGCACCAAGCAATAGTAACGGCGTTGAGCTGATTGAGCTTAACACCATCACGGGTGAACTTAGTGTTTTGCAAGAGGTAATGGCGACGCGTAACCCTTCCTACCTTCTCGAAACAACGAAAGGCTTTTACACTTTTAATGAGGTAGAAGCGAGCGACAACCCACAATTAATACACATTAACAAGGGTTTGGTTTCTCAAATACCATTGTCTGGTAGCTATGCTTGTCATCTTGCTATTGATGCCAAGCAGCGCTATTGCGCTGTGGCGCATTATGGGTCGGGTAATGTGAACATTGTTCGTTTGGACGACACTGGCAAACCGGAGTTATGCATCGCTGACCTATGGATTGATGGTCAGGGGCCAAATGCAGAGCGCCAAACCTCACCTCACGCTCATCAGGTGGTTTTCCTTAAACAGTCGTCGCAACTGGTTGTGGTCGATTTAGGGAGTGATGCAATTCATTTTTTCGCCATCAACAGTGATAATCAGACATTTTCATTGGCGCAAACTGTAGAGATGCCTGCGGGGAGTGGGCCGCGCCATGTGGTGTTTAATCACGCAGAAACCCGAGCTTTTGTGGTCTGTGAATTGTCGGAGACTTTGGTCACCTTAGTATTTCCCGGGACGCAATGGCAAATAGAGGCAGAGTGCGATCTCTTGCCGAATGAGGCGAAAAGTGGAGCGGCTGCGGCGATTAAGTTGTCGCCCGATGAACGTTTTCTCTATGCTTCCTGCCGAGAGCAAAATAAAATCGTTCTTTTTGAACTATGCCAGCCACAACCGCAATGGATTGCCGCATTTGACGTCGGTGGCCAATTCCCGCGTGACTTCACTTTGTCTGCGGATGGAGATTGGTTGTTGGTTGCTAGCCAACATTCACACACAATCGCCAGTTATCGCCGAGATGAAACCACAGGCAGGTTGGTTGCCAGCGGCTTTAGCTGCAAAGTCGGCGCGCCAGTCTGTGTGATCGAACAGCACTGTTGCGAGTTATCTTTACCATAAAGAGAGAAATTAATGACTATTCATCGTATTAATCCAAGTAAACGTTGGTCTGACATTACCGTATTCAACGGCATTGCCCACTTTGTGGAAGTGGCTGATAGCGATACAAAAGCCGATATAAAAGGGCAGGTTGAGCAGATCTTAGCCCAAGCCGAGCAGCAGTTGACGGCGATCGACAGCGACAGAAGTCGCGTGTTATCGGTGACGATTTATGTCACGGATTTTGCTCATTTAGCCGCTTTGAATGAAGTGTGGGATAGCTGGTTTCCAGAAGGATGCGCACCAAGCCGAGCCTGCGTTCAAGCGCAATTGGCAAGCCCTGACTATCTGGTTGAGATGGCTTTTGTTGCCGCGGCTGGCCCAAAATTTCAGTAAATACGTTTCTTACGATGTGATAAAAAATGGCGCTAAAAACAGCGCCATTTTTTATCTTAAAGCTTGATGATCTTAACGCTTCTTAGCAGGTTATCTGCTTGCATATGAGTGAGTTACGATTCATCGAAGTGCTCTGCTTGCTCAAGCCACAATCCATTGATTATGCCAAATGCGCAGGCGAGTAATACGCCAAGAACCCAACAGAAATACCACATCAGTCATCTCCTTTAGTACAGCGATACGCTGTGGTTGCGAATATAATCATCACTCAATCGACCGAACATTTTGTAGTAACCCCAAGCCGTGTAACTGAGGATGACTGGCACCACTAAGATGGCGACAAGCGTGATGATATTGAGTGTTTTTTGGCTGGATGTGGCATCCCAAATCGTCAAACTGTGTGATGGCATTAAGCTTGATGGCATGATCATCGGAAATAGCGCCACGCCTGCCGTAAAAATAATGCATGCAATAGCAAGGCTAGAGAATAAGAATGCCCCGCCAGATGCTCGTTTCAGGCTTGCCCATATGCACGCCAATAAGCTCGCGATGCCCATGCAAGGGATCAACCACAGCATGGCGTGTGCTTGATAGTTATGCAGTAAATGACGAGCGATGCTAACCACCTCTTTATGCAAGGGGTTTGAAGCGGCATCCGTGACAATTGGGCTCACGATAATATAACCCGCCATGTTGGCTGCCAAGAATCCGCCGATGAGAAATAAAGCCACGGCAATGCTGGCATTGACGACCGACGCGCTATGGGCTCGCTTGCATAACACATCACAAGTTTTGAGCTGTAAAAACGTTGCGCCTTGAGTGATGACGATGGCAAGGCTGAGCAGGCCACACAGTAGTGGAAATGGTGTGAATAGATCCCAAAAATGGCCTTGGTAATCGAGCATCAATAAGTTATTGAGCTGAAAAGGGACTCCTACCAATAAATTACCAAAACCAATGCCAAAGATGAGGGGCGGCACAACGCCACTGATGAACAGTGCGTTATCGCACGCCTTGCGCCATGAGGGGTTATCGATTTTTGAGCGATAATCCATACCAATTGGGCGCAGCCATAACGCAGCAAGTAGCAACATCATCGCTAAATAGAAACTAGAAAATGCGGTGGCGTAAACCAGTGGCCAGATAGCGAAAATCGCACCGCCAGCAGTAATCAACCACACTTGGTTGCCATCCCAATGAGGCGCGATACTGTTGATCATCACTCTTCGTTCAACATCACTGCGTCCCAAAATGGGCAGTAGCGCTGCAACGCCCATATCAAAGCCATCGGTGATGATAAAACCAATCAATAGCATACCGACAATCGCCCAAGTCAGCAGACGTAAGGTTTCGTAATCAAACATTGTGTTCTCCCTTAATGGTGTACGTGAGATAGAGATCCGTGCCCATCTTGCGTTTCAAAATGGTAACGTCCGGTATGTAGGGCACTTGGGCCGCGCCGAGCAAACTTCACCATCAGGTACATTTCCACCACCAAAAATGCGCTATAGAGTAAGTAAACTAGGCCCAGTGAAATCCATAAATCGCTGGTTGATAGGTTAGATACGGCCATATTAACCGGAAGTACTTCACCGATAGCCCAAGGTTGGCGGCCAAACTCAGCGACAAACCAACCCGCTTCGCTGGCAATCCATGGGAGTGGAATCGACAATAGTGTTGCTTTGAGTAGCCAAGGCTGAGTACCGATTTTTCGCCGACAAATTTGGATGAAACAGAGCCCAATGACAGCGAACATCGCCATACCGCAGGCCACCATGATGCGGAAGCTCCAAAACAGAGGTGCAACTTGCGGAATGGTATCTTGCGCGGCTTGTTTGATTTGGCTTTCAGTCGCATCAGTTACTTTATCGGTGTATTTTTTGAGTAATAAACCGTACCCTAAATCCTCTTTTAGCGTTTCAAACTGAGCGATGTTTTGCAGTGAATCGTCACCATTGCGTAAGGCTTCTAATAGCCCGTAAGCGAGCATGCCATTGCGAATGCGCTCTTCACTGCGCGCCATCAAATCTTTTAAGCCGATGACGGGCTCATCCAATGAACGCGTGGCGATAATACCCATTAAATAAGGGACTTTAATCGCCGCGTCTGTGTGCATGGTTTCTTGGTTAGGTAGCCCAAACAGAGTAAAAGAGGCAGGGGCTTGTTCGGTATCCCACTCGGCTTCAATGGCGGCCAGTTTCACCTGTTGCACTTCACCTAAGGTGTAACCTGACTCATCACCTAGCAATAAAGTGGCGGTAATGGATGCCATGCCAAAAGCGCAAGCCACAGCAAATGAGCGACGCGCAAAGGGAAGGTCGCGCTTTTTCAATAGGTAGTAAGCGCTGATACCCATGATAAACAGTGCGCCTGTGGTGTAACCCGCCGCAACGGTATGCACAAACTTCACTTGGGTTACTGGGTTAAAAATGACCTCAGCAAAGTTGATCATTTCCATACGCATGGTTTGATAGTTAAACTCGGCACCGACGGGGTTTTGCATCCAGCCGTTGGCCATCAAAATCCACAATCCAGAAAAGTTAGAGCCTAAAGCGGTTAACCAAGTCACGCTTAAATGCTGACGCTTAGAAAGGCGATCCCAGCCGAAGAAAAATAGCCCAACTAAGGTAGATTCAAGGAAAAAGGCAATCAAAGCTTCGATCGCCAGCGGGGCACCAAAAATGTCACCCACATAATGAGAGTAGTACGCCCAGTTGGTGCCAAATTGAAACTCCATAGTGAGACCGGTGGCAACGCCAACGGCGAAGTTGATGCCAAACAGCTTGCCCCAAAAACGAGTCATGTCTTTGTAAACGGTTTTTCCGGTCATCACATACAGCGATTCCATGATCGCCAGTAAAAACGATAAGCCAATGGTCAGCGGAACAAAAATAAAATGGTAAAGCGCCGTACTGGCGAACTGGAACCGTGACAGTTCCACCACATCTGTAAGCATAAAGTCTCCCTCCCGCCACCAAAATGGCAGGTAAGATAGTCAGAGATGAATGTGTGATTGATAACACCTGCCACTTGAAGCTGCGGGCGGCAACTTCAAGTTAGTAGGCATCATTAGGTGTTAAGCAGTTTGAGGCGTGCGAGTGAATGGTTTTTTAGCCAGTAGTCGAGGCTGACGTAGCGGCCACCACCATAAATGAAAAGAACCATCAGCATCACAAAGTAAGTAGCCGCAAATTCCATCCCGTTATTGAGCATCACAGGGTCGCCAAGTTCTGTGATGTAGTTGTAGCGGCCCGGAAAATTGACCGCCAACCATTCAATAAAACCGTTTAAGCGCACCGTCGCTTCCATACTGCTGGTGGCAATCGCGTCCCAGCCATGTTTCCAGTGCACCATTGCGCTCGCCACACTCATCATGAGAATCATAGGGATAGCCATAATGCGAGTAAAAAGACCAAGTGCGATGCATATACAGCCGAGAACTTCTGTCGCGGCGGCTAAAAATGCCAGCAGTTCTGGAAAAGGTAGATTTAAACCACCATCGGCGGTTGAGGCGCCAAACCAAGCAACGGTTCCAGCGAAACCAACCACTTTGGAATGAGCACCGACAAAAATCACCGGCACGAGAAAAAGTCGAATCGCAAGTAGTACTATAAAATCGAATTTTTTAAATTTTTCGATCACGCCATCGTACCAATTGAGGGCTGAGTGAATCATAGAGTTTCTCCTAATAAATATAGGCTGATGAGTCCTTGTTGCTGAAACGTTTGAACCCACGCCAAAAAATGGAAGTTGGATAGGTGTTGAGCTATCTGTTGTTCTAGTTGCGTTAGTGACTGCGCTGGGGCGTTTTGAATCATCTGAATTAGGGCGATATCCACTTCTCTGAGTTTTTGTGATACCACCTGATGCGATACATGACGAAATACCCCATAACAGACCGTTTTCTGTTCTTGAATCAAAAAAGTGACCGATTCTGGATGGACAAGAAAAGGCACTTCGACCAGTTTTAACGTTGGGTTAAGCTGTATGCAAAACGCCTCCGGTTGAGCTTCAGCGTCATCCGACCACACGTTGAGATTCGGCACATGAGCACTATCCATTTCAGCGTTGAAAACGATCCATTCATATTCAAGCAGTGCGATTTGCTCAGCACTGAGGTTAACACTGGCGTTATGGTTATTTTGCTGTTGGATAAACTGAACAAATTCAGTCGCAATCTGATGGAACTCAGGCTCCATAGCGCCATGTATTACCAGCCATTCGTCCGTCAAAATGTAGAGTGTTTCCTCGTTAAGTTGAGCGTAGAACAGAGGAAAAGTGTGCTTAATGACAGAGTAGATATTCTCTCGAATGAACTCTCGATAACGGCAGGGCGGTTCGCCTTGTGCGACAGGAGAGCGGATCACGCAGGTCAGTGCGTGCATTGACATACTCATGTTCATTGGTGGTTTAAGCATGGCTACGCTCCATATCGATAACTAATGATGGCGCTGGCTGCATGATCTCATGATGGATAGTGCGCAACTCTTCAGTCAAAACCACCAGAGGGGGCACATGATGATCACGTTCAAGCAGCAAAGGACGGCTACCTTGTTGAGCGTAAGCATAACGAGCCAAGTCAATCACCTCTTGTTGTACTGGTTTGCCATGGGTATCGAGCAAGAAATCTTCGCTCTTTTAAGTGACCTGCGATGTGGTAATAGCCGATCGCTTCGCTCGGTAAAGTGGCCAGCATGTCAAACGGGCAGTAATTGTGGTTACGGCTATTCACATACACATTATTGATATCAATCAGCAGCTGGCAGCCGCTGCGCTCGACTATCTCAGCAATAAATTCGCCTTCGGGGATCTCCTTGCCGTAACTGTGGTAGTAGGAGATGTTTTCCAGCACCAAAGGACGTTGCACAATATCTTGAACGCAGTGAATGCGATCAACCAAGTAAGCAATGCTCTCTTTATAGCGCGGGATAGGCAGCAGTTCATACAAGTACCCTTGGGCATCACGTGAAAAGCTCAAATGCTCACTGTAAATGTCGATGTTAAATTCATCTAAAAATGCCGCTACCTTTTTCACAAACGCTTTGTTCAGTGGCTGACAATCGCCAATCGACAAACTCAGCCCATGTGCAACCAGAGGATAGTGCTTTGCTATCTGCTGTAACTGCTCGCGTTTAAGTCCGCCCATGTTCATCCAGTTCTCCGGAGCAAGCTCAAGGAAATCGATGTCGGGATGGTCAGGCAACTGGCATAGCAAATCGATGTGTTCGCTACGCAAGCCGATGCCTTTTGAAGTGCGATCTATTGCCCGCATACACCACCAGTGATTTTGCTGTTGGTTAGAGTAATGGTTTCAGCGGAAGGTGCGATTCCCTCTGCGGTTAAGCCGCATTTACCATCTCTGGCGCGTACTAAACGTCCTTGCGGATCGCTTTTTAAATCCTGTTTTTCAAAATGTTTTTCAGTACCACATTTACCAGCCGCGCATTTGCCACCATTTTGCGAGGTGGGTTGCACACTCACTGGTGCTTCCGTTGACGTTTCTGCAACGCTCATTGCAGGATGAAGAGCAATGGCCGAAGTCATCGCAATAGACAAAACAATTTTACAATTCATGGGTTATCTCCTTCACGGAACTCATTGGGTAGCTTGAGAGATCACGGGCGGCAATAACTTCGCCGTGATAAAACTGTTTGATGATCTTGGTGGACTCTGATTTATGTTTAAGGCCGACTCCCATCCAGTGGTTGAGCACGAGCAGTTTAGGATTGATTTTGGCTGCAATTTCGCCAATCACTGAAGGTTTAGCGTGCATAAATGCGGAAACTTCATCGGCTGACTCATGAACAGCCATCGGCATGACTAAAATGTCAGCGCCTTGAGCAAAATCGAGAAATGCTGGGTTACTGCCGTTTTGATCGGCAGAAATAACAATAACGCCCTGATCACTTTCAATACGATAAGCCAAACATGGCACGTCCCCATGAGGAATACCGGGTGCGTAAATGGTTAAACCGTCTTGTTGATACACTTTAGTTGGTGTCGTGGTTTTGTAAGGAACATCAGTGATGGTGACTGGGAACAAACCATCGCTGCCATCATATAAACCATTTAAATAAGCGTAAGCGCCATCTTTGCTATTAAAGAGTGCGTCCATATAGCCTGATAGGCTAGGGAAGGCTGATCCCGCTTGCGGGCCTGCAATATCTAGTGGGTCTTCTCGCTTAAAGAAGTAGCCGCCTATTCGCTGCGCCGAGATCGTGTTTAAGACCAAATAGAGTTACGACAAAGTGGTTGCTTGGATGAATGATGATTTCACGGCGATTTATGTCGATGGTTCAGAAGCAACGTCCAATATGGTTCGATTTCGAGAGGATGATGTAAAAGCTGGCTACGTGAAAATGAAGGTAAATCAACCAATTACCGCTTATGTCTGTTTTGGTCAATCGAGCGTTCCGATCAGTCAAATAGAGTGCGATATGAAATGGATTGCTTATCAACGTTAAGTGCCATCTCCTTAAATGGGGGAGCAAATGATAGTCAGGCCTTATCCTGACAAAGCCATACATTTCGATACCCAATCCTTTTCACATTCAACGTACAATCGCCGCACTTAAATTATTGAAAAGGGTTGTTGTAACGATGTCAGCAAAATTTGTACTCTCACCCATTATGGGTTTGATGGTTTGTTTGGGTATGCATACACCAACAGTATTGGCTGAGTCAGTCGCTTGGGATCAAGCTGGTCAGCAATGGCAGACTCAACAATCGCAACATTTTATCGTGCACTTTCGCAGTGAATTGGCCCAGTACGCGGCGCGTTCGTTAGATATTGCCGAGAAAGTGCATCAAGACCTTGCCAGTCAATTCTCAAAGATGCCAGCTGAAAAAACGCACCTAACGCTGGTGGATGACTACGACTATTCCAACGGTTGGGCAACGCCGCTGCCTTATGCTCAAATTCGCTTGATCTTAAATCCTCCCAGCGATGTCAATGGATTGGAAGGCAATGATGAATGGTTGCACATGCTCATCCGCCATGAATACACTCACATTGTTCATATGGAATTAAATGAGCGTGCGGTCACCGGAGCTCGGCGTATTTTTGGCCGCCACACACTGCTTTTCCCGCATGCAATGACACCCTCGATGCTGTTAGAAGGGTTAGCGGTTTACATGGAAAGCCAAAATGAACAAGGTTATGGACGTTTGCACAATAGCCATTTTGCGATGCAAATGCGCATGGAAGTGGCGAGCGGACAACTAGCTGATCTCAACCAAATCGTGGTAGCGAACAAACGTTTACCGCTTGGCAGTAATTACCTCTACGGCGCGTATTTTATTGATTATTTAGCCAAAACGTATGGCGAAGACGCACTCCAACATTTTTTAAGCGATTACAGTGGCTACCTAATTCCGGGCGTTTTCTTAAACCGAAGCGCTCAACGTGCTTTTGGTAAAGACTTTTTTGCGCTTTGGCAAGAGTTCCGTGCCGATCTAATCACGCAGTTTTCAGATCAAATTGTGCAAAGTAAGGAACAGCCTTCGGAGGCTCAATCTCTCGATAGCCAGCCATTTGAATATCTATTAGCCAATGGTGGATCAGAGCAATTACTGGCTTGGCGTCGTGATGGGGTTGATCGAGCAAATTTAGCGATGTGGGATAGTAAGCAAAATCAATGGCAGCGTTTATTGACTACAAAAAGCTTAACTAGCCTCGATGTTCATCCCCAGCAAGGTATCGTCGCGTCACAAGTGAATAGTTATCTTGATGGACGAGTGTTGAATGATCTTTATCGCTACGTTGATGGGCAGTGGCAGCGTTTAACCGAGCAACAGCGCTTTACCCAAGTACGTTGGAGCCGAGATGGGCAAAGTGTTTTCGCTACCCGTCATGAACAAGGGTTGCCTGAATTATGGCAGGTGACGCTGGATGGACAACAAACTCGCTTATGGCAAGGCACATATGGTTGGGTCATTGGTGATATGGCGCTGTCTCCGACAGGCGACATTTATGCTTCCGTGAAGCAGCCGTCTAGCGCTTGGAATATCATGCGTTTTGTCGCCAAAGAGCAGCGCTGGTTAGCTGTCACTGAAACATCATCAACCGAGCATCAATTGAGTTTTACCCAAGAGGGGGAGCTGCTGTTCAGCGCCGATTACACGGGGCGTTATCAGATCTACCGAATGGACTTGGCCAGTTTGCAGTTGGAGCAGTTAACCAATGAAATTGGAGGTGCTTTTTCTCCGCAATGGAATCAATCGCAAGGGCTTATCTACCAAGCTTATGAGCATGATGGTTACCATTTGCGCCACATTCCGGCGGTGACGGCTTTCAATGAGGTTCCGCTGTCTTCCTTTGCCAAGGTGACATCCGTTGCTTCGACGCCGATATCTCAGGCCGAAAAAAGTGACACTACTGACTACTCACCGTTGTCGACTTTAACGCCACGTTATTGGGTTCCCGTCTGGCAAGGGGATGATAACCAATCGTTACTTGGTTTCTCGACCAGTGGTTCAGATGTGTTAGGGCGACATCAATATGAGATACAAGCGGCTTGGGATACAAAAAATGCGTTGGCTACGTACCAATTGGGATATCAATATGACAACCGTTGGCAAGCGACGCTCAGCCGAGAGCATGAGTTTAAGTTAAATCCATTGACCAATAAAGACGATCGCATTGTCCGCCAAGATGACTTAACGTTACAACGTAATTATTTATGGCATGGCCTCGATGATAACTTAATGTTTGGTATCGGAACTTATTGGCAGAAAGAGTCATTGATCAAAGCGCCTCAAGGTACGCGCTATACACAAGCCAGTGATGAGTGGCTAGCAGGGGCTGCGCTGCAATGGGATAACCGTGAAGGCTTATTGAATGTTCCCGGCTATGCGTGGGGTCATTACGCTGATTTGGTATGGGAGTCCAATGTTGGCGGTGATTACTCTGGACAAAAATGGCAGGCGCAGTGGCAAGCACATTGGGACCTCCCGGGGAGCTTCAACCTTACCACTCATCTTGCGGCAGGTTATGCAGATTCAAAAGCTAAAGCGTTTGAGCTGGGCAGTTACGAAGGCGACAGCGCGCAGCTCTATGGCCGCCAACAGATAGCGTTGCGTGGCTACAGCTCTGCGGCTCAAGTAGGGCAAGCCTACGCGACACAAAGTGTTGAACTAAGCCGCTTATTGTATCGCGCTGAACGAAACTGGAATTTGTGGCCAATTGGCTTGGGGGATATTTCAGGTTCTGTATTTGTCGACTCAGGATCAAGCTGGAACGATAACCAAAACTACCAAGCCCTGACGGGGATTGGTGCTGAAGTGCAGATCGATACCATCGTACTTTATGGCGGCACGTTACCAGTACGGATTGGTTACGCTCATGGATTAGACAGTAAATTAGGCAAAGATGAAGTGTATATCAAGCTAACTGCTCAGTTTTAACCGTTTGTTGAGGAGGAAAGGGTCGCATCAAATGCGACCCTTTTTGCGTTGTAAGCCGAAGCAAGGCTTACTGCTTACTCAAACCTAACGCTTCTTGTGGGGCATGGTTATTTTTTGTCATAATTCTTCCGTAATTTGATACATCTTTTTCCTCGGTCTTACAGCTGATGATTGGTACAACTCATTGGCTGCGCTGTTCTGGATTTTCATTCCCCTCAATCGACGAGGAGCCTTAGTGACTTTAAGTAAGAAAATCCTCAGGCAGTGAACTTAATTAGGTCGATCAACGTAATTAACAATTAAGTAAATTGTTGTTATTTGATTGCCTAGTCTTTTTTGATTGAGGAAAGAGTGATGTTAGAGACCCTCATGTTGTCGCGGATCCAGTTTGCCGCCAATATCAGTTTTCATATTTTATTTCCAACCATTACGATTGCGCTTGCATGGGTGATGGTGTTTTTTAAGTGGCGTTTTGTACGAACGCAAGCTCAGTTGTGGTTGGACTTATATTATTTCTGGGTCAAGATCTTTGCCCTGACTTTTGCGCTCGGTGTTGTTTCTGGTATTACGATGAGTTTTCAATTTGGGACTAACTGGCCAGGATTTATGGAGAGAGTCGGTAACGTAGCTGGGCCATTGTTAGGCTATGAAGTGATGACGGCCTTTTTTATGGAAGCGACCTTCCTTGGCGTGATGCTTTTTGGGCGTGGAAGAGTACCTGAATGGGTGCATACTTTAGCAACCGTGCTGGTGGCGATAGGCACATCACTCTCTGCTTTTTGGATTTTAGTTTTAAATAGTTGGATGCATACACCCGCTGGTTATGAAGTGATTGAAGGCATTGTTCATGTCACCAGTTGGAAAGAGGTTATTTTCAATCCTTCTATGCCGTATCGGCTTTTACATATGTTGCTGGCTTCTTTACTCACCGCAAGTTTTGTTATTGCAGGGATCTCTGCTTACCAATTTTTGCGTAATTCACAACTGGAAGCAGCGAAAGTGGGCCTTAGAGTCGGCATTATTCTCGCGGCCATTGCTATACCAATACAAATTTTTGTTGGCGATTTACACGGTTTAAATACGTTAAAACACCAACCCGCTAAAATTGCCGCGATGGAAGGGGTGTGGGACACGGAGCAAGGAGCACCGTTACTCTTGTTCGCTTGGCCGGATGAAGCCACACGTAGCAATCACTTTGAACTCGGCATTCCTAAATTAGCCAGCTTAATACTGACGCATGACCTCGACGGTGAAATTGTGGGTTTAAATCAATTTGCACCGGACCATCCCCCGGTTAAGCCACTGTTCTTTGGCTTTCGAATTATGGTCGGAATTGGCGTGCTGATGCTGCTAGTGAGCTGGTTTGGTGCATGGCGTTTAATTCGTAAAAAAACCTTACCCAAGTTCTACCTTTATACCGTTGTCGCGATGACGTTTTCGGGATGGGTAGCCACATTAGCAGGGTGGTATGTTACTGAAATTGGCCGTCAACCATGGCTTGTCAGTGGTGTATTACGTACTTCTGATGCAGTTACTGCGATTGGAAGTGGTTCTGTTGTGCTGTCATTAGCCATGTATTTAACCATTTATGCCGTATTGCTAGTTGCTTATATTCATACACTGTTTTATTTAGCAAGGCAGTTCTCTACAAGCATAACGATTCAACCGATTGACGAGCAAAAGGCACCATTATGATCTCTTATCTACCGGAAATTTATCTTTTACTGCTTGGTTTTAGCGTTTTCATGTATGCGGTACTTGATGGTTATGATTTGGGTGTCGGTATTTTATTACCCCAAAATAATGAGCAACAGCGCGATAGAATGATCGCCTCCATTGGTCCTTTCTGGGATGCCAATGAAACATGGCTAGTGCTAGGCGTTGGTATTTTATTGATTGCGTTTCCAAGTGCACATAGTTTGATTTTGACTGAGCTGTATTTACCCACCGCACTGATGCTGATCGCATTGATTATGCGTGGTGTCGCGTTTGATTTTCGTGCAAAAGCGAAAGCGGATCATAAAGACCACTGGGACTTGTGTTTTAAAACAGGTTCTTTACTTGCCGCATTAACCCAAGGTTACATGATTGGGCGGTATGTGATGAGCTTTGAGGAATCGATGCAGGCTTATGGCTTTGCACTACTCAGTTCGCTGTGCGTGACGGCTGCTTATGTTTATATCGGTGGTGCTTGGTTGGTGTTAAAGACCGAGGGCGCGTTACAAATTCGAGCGGCACGTTGGTCACGCCGCGCCGGGTGGTTGGCCGCGCTGGGCATTTTTTCAGTCAGTATTGTTAACCCGTTATTTAACCCACTGGTCGCGGAACGTTGGTTTAGTTTCCCTGAAATGCTGTTATTAGCTCCTGTTCCGCTGGTGGTGTTAGTCACGATTTTTATGGTTGATCGCTATTTAAAAAGAGTGCCTGTAGTGAATGATATGGGCGTTCAATGGCCATTTTTTGGCGTGATGCTAATTTTTGCATTAAGCTTTCTTGGATTAGCCTATAGCTTTTTCCCTGATGTCGTCCCCGGGATAATGACGGCTCAAGAATCAGCCGCCTCTACGGCTAGCTTATTGGTAGTGGGCATTGGTGTCGTGATTGTGATGCCGATGATTTTGCTGTACACCTTTGTGGTTTACCGAATCTTTAAAGGTAAAGCGACAGATTTAAGCTATAAATAAATAGCAAGAGAATGGATACTATAACGGCCTCAAAAGAGGCCGTTATTTTTAAACCCACGATATGAGGGTTAGACTTGGAAGCGACGTACCGTATTTTGTAGCATTGCAGCCAACTGACTCAGCTCTGCGCACGCTTGAGCGGCGCTGGAAGAACCTTGTGCAACTTGCTTGGCTGATTCACTAATGCGTTCGATATTGCGGCTGAGCTCTTCGCTAACCGAATCTTGTTCTCCGCACGCACTGGCGATTTGGATGGTCATATCTGCAATATGCGCGCTTTGATTACTAATGTGGTCAATCGCGATTTGAGTTTGGCCACTTTGCTCCACACATTGTCCCATAAGTACACTGCTTTGTGACGTCGCTTCACGAGCACGCAGTGCGCATGTTTGTAGGCTTTGGATAATATTGACGATGTCGCCCGTCGATTGCTGAGTTTTGCCAGCTAAAGCACGGACTTCATCAGCCACAACCGCAAAACCACGCCCTTGTTCACCAGCACGCGCCGCTTCAATTGCTGCGTTAAGTGCAAGCAAATTGGTTTGGTCGGCGATGTTGCTTATCACGTCAACGACAACGTTAATTTGCTGCGCTTGCTGCTCAAGCTCTAATACGCGTTGTTCTGCTTGATCAATTTCTTGAGTCACAAGAGAGATAGCATTCGCGACGGAATCCATCTGTTTTGATCCAAGGATGGATTGTTGGTTACTTTCACGAGCGGCGTCAGAAGCGACTTCTGTGCTTCGTGCCACTTCTGCAACCGTTGATTTCATTTGCGTCATGGCCGTAGCAATGTGCATCACCTCGACCTGTTGCTCTTGCATGCCCTGTGATGTCTGTTCAGAGACGGCGCTAACTTCATCGACAGCATGAGATAGTTGAGTCGCTCCGGCGATGATCTCTTCCACCATTGAGCGTAAATTCTCTTGCATACTTGAACACGCATCGGCCAATTCACCTAGCTCATCTTGTCCAATATGCTGACGTGCTAATCGATGGCTTAAATTACCTCCAGCAATGGCGTTCGCTTGCTGTACAACCAACTGTAGTGGCTGGCAGATTAAGCGAGAAAGTAATAGTGTAATGAACACCATAAATGCTATCAGCGCAACGATGCTGCCGGTGGAAAATGAGGTGATAGCTTGAATAAGCGTCATCAGTTCAGAGCGATTTTTGGCAACAAAGGTTTGGTTTAAATTGAGAAGATCGTCAATCGCACTCTCTAGGCGTTCAAATGTAACCAAAGAGGCTGAAATGTCGCCTTGAGCTTTTACTTTGTTTTGACTGAGAATATCATCATTAAAAGAGCCTAATGCGGTTAAATAATCGCGCCACAGATTCTTAACAGGCATAAAAATCGAACGCTCGTGATCGGTCCAAACCGCACGCTCATAGGTGGCTAGTGCACTATCAATTGCTTGATAGTGTTCCTGCATCCAACGAATATCCTCCGTAATTTCGGCTTGATCGGTTGCGGAAAGCAAACTGATTTGAGCACGTCGCACAGAAGCCATATTGTATTTGACGTTATTGACCATCATCATTGATGGGAGTGTGTCATCCGTTAGATTGAGTAGGTCATCTTGTATTTCGTTCAATGAACGATATAGGTAATAACCGAAGGCGATGTTGACTAACGCGATAATAGTAAAGGCAAGCGCAATTTTTTTGCGAATGGCTAAATCTTTTAAAAAAGACATGGTAATAAGTGACCTCGGAGTAAAACAACGGAGTTATACCTGTCCCACTTGCAGCATTGCTGTATTGATCCTGTTCATTGACGCCAATTCCACCATTTTATTGATGTTTTTTCGGCCTCACTTACTGGTCATCGACAGCATCCTAAGTGGCTTGGGTATCGGGTCACGTCCATATGAAAATAGAGAGATATCCATAAAGTTGTGCATCGTATCACAATTGAAACTTGACTCCTATGGTGTTTTTGAGATTTTTGTGAGTGAGATATTGGGTGTGGAGAGCTTAGAATAACGCTCAAGACGGTTATTTTAAGCTCTGTTAAGGTCACAATTCTTTACATCTCAATCACCTAGTTTATAGTGAGTTCCATTTTGAGTTGGGTGCTAATTAGGTAATGAAAGGGATGGTTATACGATTCTCTCTTGGTATTTTTGGCGCTAAGGTAAACGGAAAAAGGTATTTGAATCATGAAATTAAAAACACGTTTACAGCTACTGTCTGCGATCGAACATAAAACTGAAATTCCGATGCTGCTGCTATCGGTAGTGTATGTGATCGTCGCTTTACTACCAGATATTGCACCTTTACAGCCCGAAGAGCTTGATTTTCTGGAGCACCTGCTTTGGATTATTTGGGCATTGTTTGCAACGGAGTTACTGGTTAAGGTCTTACTCAGCCCACATCCAGTGCGTTACATGGTAAAAAACTGGCCTGACGTGTTGATTGTGGCCATGCCATTCCTACGTCCGCTCCGTTTTTTACGCATTTTACTGATCTTGCCAAGAGCATGGCGTCAAACAAAGGCGGTACTGAGACAAAAAACGCTCAGTTTTATTGGGCTAACCAGCTTATCGACAGTGCTTCTTTCCGCGGCTTTTGTCTATTTGGTCGAAAAAGGAACGGATAGCCCAATCAATGATTTTTCTGATGCGATTTGGTGGGCAATGACTACGATTACTACAGTAGGATATGGTGATATGTACCCGGTTACCCCGTTTGGTCGTGGTGTTGCGGTCTTTTTAATGCTTACGGGCATAACACTTTTTGGTTTATTGACGGCCAGTGTTGCGTCTTTCTTCATTGAAGATGATGAACAATCAGTGGCGAATCATAGCCAGCATCACAATAAACAACTCAATCAAGTATTAAAACAACTGTCTGCTCATCAGCCAGTTCGAAAACGTTTTCATTTAGCTCGCTACCGTGCTCAGTTGGCTTCTCGTCATAAGAAATAACCACTGAAGTTCTAGTTATCACCGCATTGGAATGCCAGAGATTGATCTAGGTGGTTTTAAGCAGAGTGATAAACTCACTGAGCTGCATAGGTTTATAAAAGAAATAGCCTTGTAAATAGTCAATTTCTCTTTCGTTCAAAAAATCAATTTGATCTTGGGTTTCCACACCTTCGGCGATGGTTTTTAACCCAAGTCGCTTAGCTAAATCGACTAAGTTTTCAACAATATGGCTAGAGATCGCATCACTACCGATCATGGTAATAAAGCTTCTGTCGATTTTTAAAATGTCAAACTTGAACTCTTGCAAATAGTTCAAACTAGAGTGACCCGTACCAAAATCATCAATTGCTAGCAACACACCTATTTTATCCAATGACTGGAAGAGCTTTTTTGCTTCATCACTATCAATAACCAACTCTCTCTCAGTGAGCTCTAACGTTAAAATATGCTTACGATTGTCGAAGGTTTCAATAAAGTGTTTGCAATCATCAAACAAATTGGAAGCTACGCAGTGCTTGGCTGAAATATTAAATCCAATACTGAAATGCTCTGGAAATTGTGACTGGTGTAATGAAAGTTCATGCTCTACTTGGGACATTAACTGAGTCGTAATAGGAATGATTAGCCCAGATTCCTCCGCTAAGGGAATAAAAAGATCGGGCCTCACTAATCCATGAACAGGGTGTTGCCAGCGGGCAAGCACTTCGATATGGCAGAGCTGACCACTACCATCAACAATCGGTTGTACATACGGAACGAATTCGTTGGATTGAATAGCGCGTTTCACTTCTCCTTGCATTGACGAAGCTTGGCCGAGTTTCCAAAAAACAAATCCGCCTAAACCGATTCCCATTAAGAGAGCTAACATCGCACTGGTTTGTTTGGTGTTTTTAAAATAAAGCCAGTAGTCATCAATAGTTAATAGGGTCGATAGTGAATAAGGGTAGCGTTCTGAAGTATTAATAATTGTGGGAAATAACGGTTCGGAAGTTACAACGCCAGTCTCGTCGAGGTGATTTTTGCCAACGTGAAAATAAAGTTTGCCATAGCGATCAAGTAAAATAAGCATGTTAGTTAGGTAATAGGAACTAACACCAGTGATCACCATACCCTGTTCGTAAGTTCTGTGAAAAGCCAACACAGGCCGGAGAGGTGTGAGTCGATTACCTGCCATTAAATAGAGCTCACCACTGACATAGCTGTCGATTTGGTAGTGATCGTTTACTTGACCGGTTAACGAATTACAATAAATCGTATTTTGTTTGGCTAAATTGATGGTCCGGATATCGGGAGTTGTCGCCACTAGCTCGCGCAGATAACGAGTAGCATCTAGGCAATCCATATTAAGGTAGGGCGCCGCACGCTCGTTGGCAACATGAGCATTTCTTAGCAGTAGATTAATGTAATCCGTACCTTTTACCAAAACGTTTTGCATGTGATGATTCAAATCAGCTCGTGTCTGCCAAGCGATAATTGGGCTAGCTACAACGATGGGCAGTAAGCAAAATAGTAAGCTAACTATCCACCGTCTACATCGTTCATATTTTACAAATGTCTGCATCTGGTCCGAGTGCTATTTGTTTAATCATGCAGTAAGCGTAGCAAATATCCTCTGAAAATCATCCGTTTATTTCGCAGTTTGCTTGAACTTCAACACGACTTACGTCCTTGTAAGTACAAGCCATCATTTTAGCCAATCCATTGATCAAGTATGTGTTTATCTGGTAGCGCTGTCATTGCCCCTTTTTGAGTGGTGGCTAATGCTCCGCAGCCATTAGCCCATTGCACTGCGTTTATGATAGTACCCTTAGTAAACCACTCTTTATGTAATGACAACTGGCACAGCAATCCACCGACAAAAGCATCTCCGGCACCTGTTGTATCGATAGGTTTTACGGCTTTTCCCGTAATCATTGTTTGCATCTCTGCTGTGATCACCAGCGCTCCTTTTGCACCTTGAGTAATGACAATCAGCGGAATGTTCAATTCTTTCACTGAGATTAATCCCTGCTCAAGGCTAGGGCGCTGCGTGAGCAAGAGCAGTTCGTCATCGGAAAACTTAACCACATCCGCCATTGCCACCACGCTCATCACCACTGGGATCATCTCTTCGGAGTTAGGCCAAACCTCTTCTCGTAGATTGGGATCAAAACTGACAAATCCACCGTTGGTTTTGATGCGTTTAATCGCTTCAATGGTAGTGCTGCGACTCGGTTCACTGGCCAGTGCAATGGAGCAACAATGCAGCCATTCACCCCCTAAAAAGGTAGGAATGTCTGAACATTGGACGAATTGATCCGCGCTCGGTTTCACCATAAAGGTAAAACTGCGTTCGCCGTGCGAGTCTAAATCGACCACGACGGTTGATGTTCTTTGCTGTTCATCCAACTGCAAATATCGGGTGTCTACTTTCTCTTCGGTTAATGTGGATTGCATAAAGCGCCCCATAGGGTCATTACCCACACGGCCAAAAAAGGCGCTATTACCCCCCAATCTTGCGATGGCAACAGCCACATTCGCCGGAGCACCGCCCGGACATTTTAGATAGTGTGCTTCACCATCAGGAATTAAGTCGACGACCGCGTCGCCTGTCACCCAAACTCGATTCATTTTTTCTTCCAATATCCGTGTTATTCGCTGAAGAAATAAGCCCACTCACATCGAGCGGGCTTAGGAGCATAACAGCCTTGGGGGTTACGCTGTTGCTTGTTTATCAAGCTTTGCGCGCTCTTTGGCACCCAAAACAAGTGTTAAGGTAAAGGCAATGACAAAAGAAATCAGCATACCAATCATGTAGTAGCTGATTTTCTCTGGGTTAATGGAAATCACTCCTGGAAGCCCAGCCGCGCCTAACGCTTGTGCTTTGACATTAAACAAGGTAATGAATGCACTGGCACAAGCTGAACCGATGATCGCAGCAATAAATGGGTAGCGAAGTTTCAGGTTTACACCGAACATAGCGGGTTCGGTAATGCCCAGAAGGGCGGTCACACCTGATGGAATCGCAATGCCTTTTAATTTGATATCTTTGGTGTTCATACCAACCGCTAAAGCTGCTGCACCTTGTGCGACGTTTGACATGGCCGCAATAGGAAAAATAAACGTACCGCCAGTAATGGCGATGTCAGCTAATAGCTGTGTTTCGATAGCAATAAAGCTGTGGTGCATGCCAGTAATCACAAACGGTGCGTAGATGAAGCCAAACAGTGCACCACCAATGAAGCCAGCAGAATCGTATAGCCAGTTCAGCCCATCACCCAATAGAAAGCCGATATCGCGAGTAATCGGACCTACCAGAGTGAAGGTTAAAAAGCCTGCAATGAAAATCGAGAGCATAGGCGTCAGTAAATTATCCAGTACAGAAGGGATAATTTTGCGCAGGCCATTTTCGATTTTTGCAAGAATAAAGGCGGAGACTAAAACGGGTAAGACAGAGCCCTGATAGCCGACTTTCTGGATCTCAAAGCCAAAAATATTCCAAGTAGGGATGGTGCCTGCGACAGACGCGCCGCCAAATCCCCAACCATTAAGCAGGTCTGGGTGAACCATCAACATACCTAATGCAGCGCCAAGGAATGGGTTGCCGCCAAATTTTTTAGAAGCAGAAAATGCTAACAAAACAGGAAGATAAACAAAAGGGGCGTTAGCGAAGGTGTTGATCATGCTGGCAAGATCAGCCAAGCCCGGGTTGGCATCAATCAGTGACTGCCCTTCGATAAAAAGCCCAGTGGCTGTCAGTACATTGAACAACCCCATCAATAAACCGCCAGCAACGATGGCCGGGATAATAGGGACAAAAATGTCAGACAACCCTTTAACGGCGCGCTGCACTAGGTTCTGCTTTTGTGCTCCCGCGCTTGCAACATCATTGGTTGACATTTCAGCAAGGCCGGTCAGCTTGGCCATTTCCGCATAAACTTGGTTAACGATACCGGAGCCAAAAATAATTTGATATTGGCCAGCGACTTTGAATTGTCCTTTGACACCTTCAAGTGAATCAATGGCTTGTTCATCAACCAATGCGTCATCTTTTAGCGCTAATCTTAAACGTGTTGCACAGTGAGCAAGGGCTTGGATATTTTCTCTGCCACCTAATTGCTCTAATAATTGTTTTGCTATGACTGGATAGTTCATAACCCACCCCGGTTGTTGTTTGGTATCCAGATGACTTGATCTCTTTAAGATAAGCATGGTGGATAAAATTAAAATAAGTATTTTTGGGAACGTTTGCAGAATGGATTTTTGATGAATAATTCAAAGTAGTCAAAAGCCAACCATTGATTCTGTGAATTAGATCAGTAAAAGAGAGATCGATAATTCTACAAACAGCGTTAGAATCACACTATTCGATCGTTTGCAGCACTGAGTTTTGCAAACAATCCCAAAACAGAATGAGTAAGGTTATGTATGTCGAGTTTGCACGATGTCGCTAAGCTGGCCGGAGTTTCTAAATCGACGGTTTCACGCGTTGTAAATGATGAGTATGGTGTTAAAGAGTCTACAAAAATCAAAGTGTTAAAGGCAATTTCCGAATGCGGCTATATGGTCAACCAAGTCGCTAAAGATCTCAAATCACAAAAAACCAATTTAATTGGAGTCATCGTTCCGCGAGTCTCTTCGCATGCGACAGCACAAGGCGTTGATGGTTTAAGTGCCATATTTGAACAAGCGGGCAAACACGTGTTGCTTGCCAATACTCATCAAGATCACGCTAAAGAGTTGGAATATATTCAAATATTTAATCAAAAGAGGGTAGAAGGCATTGTACTTTACGCCACACACCTTGATATGCCATTAGTGAAAGCAATCCAACAATCTAATGTCCCGGTGGTATTGGTTGGGCAAGATGGCTCACTGCACGATATCCCAAGTATTGTTCATGATGATCTTCGCGTTGGATTCGAAGCGGGTAAACGGTTGATAGCAAAAGGTTGTCAACACATTGGTTTTATTGGTGTTCAGAGCGATGACGTAGCGGTGGATTGCTTGCGTTCTCAAGGGTTAGAGCAAGCACTGGGTATCAACAATTTAACCCTGTTGTTTCATGTGCGTGGTGATTTTTCGATTGAATCTGGTTACTTACAAGCTAAAACATTAATCACGCAATACCCACAATTAGATGGTCTTTTTTGCGCAACCGATAGAATTGCGGTTGGAGCGGTGAAAGCACTACAAGAGTCTGGAGTTCAGGTTGGATCGCAAATAAAAGTATTAGGAGTTGGCAATGATGAGCTCGCATTTGTCAGTAACCCAAGCTTATCAACATTCAACTATGCCTTTGATAAAGCAGGTGAAAATGCAGCCAAGATGTTGCTTGAACGTATTGCTGGTCGTGGGCAGGAGATGAGTAAAGTCGTGTTAACATTCCAAAATATCGAACGTGAAACCGGCTAAGACTGAAGGTACTTGCTGAGGGGAAGCCCGCATAATTGAGGGCAATATTTCACCAATGCTTGCAAGCTGGCTTATTTTTTTATATTTTGCAATCGTTCCCAAAAATTGAGTGTAAGTCATGTCATTAGAAACAGTGCCAGTAGAAAAAATGTCATTTGAAGAGATGGTGAGATTAGTTGGCGGCCCGGCCAATATTCAGCGGGTACTCGCACCAAGAGGCGAAATCGTTATTGCGCTGCGAGATCCAGCTTTAGTCAATGTTTTGCCGAGCCATATGCGATTGCGTGAAGTGCTCGGTGAATGGCAGCTTTCATTTTTGATTCAACAGGATAACATCAATGAATATGCCGATGAACTGATCAACAGTTTAGGTCGAATGATTGATTCTCAGCTGCGGCTTAATGCGTACGCCTATTCCTCGCCAAACGATTGTCCCTTTCGTCCAACGTGGCATATTTCTCCGCCGCAAGGGCTGCTCAATGATCCAAACGGTTTCATTTATCACAAAGGAAAATATCATCTTTTTTATCAGTGGTATCCTTATGGGTGTGAGCACAAGGATAAATATTGGGTACAACTGACGAGTACTGATCTTATTCACTGGCAATGGCAAGGTATTGCACTGACTCCATCAGATTGGTATGACAGTCACGGAGTTTTTTCTGGTCATGCTTTAAGTCACAACGATGAGTTGATGCTTTTCTATACTGGCAATGTTCGGTTAGGTGAACAGCGATTGCGTCAAACAACGCAGTGTTTAGCCGTGTCGCAAGATGGTCTCCGTTTTGAAAAACGTGGCCCAGTGATCCGTAATTTGCCAACGGGTGTCACGGAACACATTCGCGACCCTAAAATAGTGCGCCACCGAGGAAGATGGCTCATGTTGCTTGGCGCGCAAACAACGCAGTTGCAAGGTCGGTTGGCGATTTACCATTCACATGATCTTAAAGAGTGGCATTTCGATGGTCTATTTGGTGAAGAAATCGCACCGCTCGGTTACATGTGGGAATGTCCCGATCTGTTTGAAATTGCGGGCCAAAGTTATTTTGTTTTTGGCCCTCAAGGGATTATTTCAGATAACGTGAACCACACAGTTATCCATCAGAATCGTATTGCAAAAGTCTTATGGGATGAAAATGATCATCCTCACTTTTGTCATCTGCAACCACTGGATCACGGCTTTGATTTTTATGCTCCTCAAACAATGCAAACGGCAGACGGGCGGCGTGTCTTGTGTGCATGGATGGGGTTGCCTGACGAAATTAATCATCCTAGTTGTGACAACGGCTGGCTGCATCAACTTACGGCACTGCGAGAGTTGAGTCTTGAGAATGGTCAACTTATTCAAAGGCCTATAAGGGAGCTAGAGCAGTTATGCCACCACCCGTTAAGTTTGGAGTTGAGCGATAAATGCACCATTCTCAACACCAAAAGTTTTGAAATGTGCATCACTTTGCCTTGGGGGGCAAGCTTACGTTTGTTTGAAAAAGATGAGCAATACGTTGAATTGAGTTTAGATGCCCAGCAAAAAGTATTACGCTTTGATCGTTCCCATACTTTGATACGTCAAGGTGATGTGATTCGTGAATTGGCCTTAGAGTGTGAACAGGTTGAGCTGCAGATTCTCGCGGATAATTCTTCATTAGAAGTGTTCATCAACGGCGGAAAAGCTGTGATGACTGCACGAGTTTTTACCGATCAAGAAGCGACAGGGGTATCGCTATTGAATGCGTTGACCACGGCCAAATACTCTTCTATCCAGCCCGTCAGCGCTTCTTCATTCGCTACTCAATTCTAAATTAAGCCGAAAGTAAACTTTCGGCTTAAAAAATAATAGCCTTTTTCTTTCTTGGTCTATCCTTAAGTAAAAGATAAGTGAGATCAACATGATCGGTATGAGTTCAGACAATAGCAGAGATGATATTGACCTCTCTTCTGGTCTGCATTGCCCTATTCATTAAACACAAGAGTCAGATGGTTATCATGCGGTGCGATGAAGCCAACGCACAGTGCTTAACTCATACCATTGATTAAGGCGAAATGAAGTATGTGGAAAAGTGTCAAAGTGATCTTTGTTACCCAAGTTGTTCTGGCAGTGTCCATTGTGTTGGGCATTTCTAGTTACATTGATTACCAGTCAAAGAAAGCGGAGCTACAGCATAGCCTAGATACATCGATCTTGAATGCAAAAGAGCGTTTGAGCTACAGCCTACCTAAAGCAATTTGGGATTTTGATTTACATGCCGCTAAACTCACTATTTCAGCAGAGTTAAATAACCCAGACATACAAGCGGTTAGAGTGAAAGATGCGGGTGGTACACCGCTTCTTTTCCTGAGTACATCACCCGACTCTCAAGATGTGAAAGAGATGGAACCCAATGAGGGGAAACAATACGAATCCATGCTCTCTTCGGTGCAAAAGCTCACCTTTGTTGAGTATGAAAAGGAAAATGAAGTTGGTCAGGTAGAGCTTTTCTATAACACAGATAGGCTAGAAAAAACCTTGTTACAAAGTCTGCAATATAGCCTGATTGAGTTGCTGATTTTAGATAGCGTAATGATTGTATTCCTAATTTTGGCGTTAACGAAAACCGTCCTTCGCCCGCTCAACGATTTAACAGAGCGAGTGGCCGATCTTGCAACCGGTGAAGGAGATTTAAGTCGTATCATTCCAGAACCCAAATATAGAGAGTTTTCGCAGATCATCCGCAGTATTAATCATTTTACGGAGTCGCTAAGGGAGATAGTTGTACAAGTAACGAATGCTTCTGTGCAGTTAAAAGACACCGCAGAGATGAGTGGTCAGGTTGCCATGAGAAATGCGCAGCAAATTGATCAACAAAAACACAGTTTATCGACCGTCGCTGCCGCTTCCACACAGATGAGTCAGTCGGTGGCAACAGTGGCTGAAACCGCTAATGACGCCGCAAGGCAAGCAAGTGAGGCTTCTCAACTGGTCGATAATGTTTACCAATCAATAGAACGCTCTGCTGCCGAGATTGTAAACATGCGTTCCGAAATGGGTTCGGTAAACGCGGAAATGCATAAGCTGCTTGATGAAGGGCGAAAAATATCAACGGTGGTCGGGGTGATTAATGATATTTCCGAGCAAACCAACTTGCTGGCACTGAACGCTGCTATTGAAGCGGCACGCGCAGGTGATCATGGTCGTGGTTTTGCAGTAGTGGCTGACGAAGTGCGCAACCTTTCGACCAAAACTAGCCAATCCACTGAACAGATCCAAACCAATATTCGCTCACTTAGCAGTGCAACAGAATCGGTTGAGCAAGAAATTATTCGCATCTCTAATTTGTTAGAAAGCACCGCTAAGCGAGTATCAGAGTCACAACATTCTGTTGAGCAGGTGAAAAATACTATCTCTGAAATTTCTGAAAGAAATGGCGAGATTTCGCATGCCACAGAAGAGCAGAAACAAGCCATTGATGAAGTCAGTCAGGCGATTGTTGAAGCATCAGAGGCCACTAATGAGCTGTCGAGTAGTGGTCAAGATAATGCTCAGAGAACGAAAGAAGTTCTTCAACTGAGCTCAAACATTAAAACTCATATGCGTAAGTTCAAAACATAAGTTCCACCTTCAAGGAGAAGAAAGTATGAAGCGTCTGTTGATCTTTATTTTCAGTATGATGATGGCCTTACCGAGTAGCTTTGCTGCTGCTATTACGGCTGCGCAAGATCCATGGCCACCGTTTATTTCACCGGATAAAAGCATGCCGGGGCTATCGGTAGAAATCGCTGTTGCGGCTATGAAAACACAGGGCTATGACGTCAATTTTCAAATCATGCCTTGGTCACGAGCATTAGATGAGGTGACTAAAGGACGTATCGACTTGCTTCCAGCTACTTGGTATACGCAAGAGCGAACAGCCTACTTGGTTTATAGTGACTCATATTTAGAAAATGAACTGAGCTTTATTAAAAGAGCGGGCGATGCTTTCGAATTTTCAGGTTTAAATAGTTTGAGTGGCAAACAAGTTGGCATCGTTAGGGGCTATGGTTATGGGGATGACTTTTTATCCGCCACTAATTTCAACAAACCAGACGCTAATGATCTCACGACTAACTTGAAGAAACTGCAAGCCAAACGAATCGATCTTACCCTTGAAGATAAGTTGGTTGCGTTATCGACCATGAAAGAGGCGGGCTTAAATAGCAGTGATTTTCAGTTTACCACGGCATCTTTGTCTAAAAATCCTTTACATGTTACCTCAGGCAAAGCGAACCCTAATGCGCAGAAATATATTGATGCGTATAACAAAGGGTTAGCCACGATTAAAGCTGACGGAACATTTGATGCCATTTTAGCGAAATACGGTATTCAGTGATTTTTTTTTAAAAAAGGCCGCAGTTTTAACGCTGCGGCCTTTTTCTATTCCAATAGGATTTGAATCCTTTGAAGTAAGCATTGGGGTAAATATTAGCGCTTTGAGCCGCGCTGCTCAGCTTTACGTGCTAATTTTTGCGCACGCTTTTGCTCGATCAGTGATGCGGTATCGCCGCCAATGTGTGCTTCTCCACGCTGTTTTGCGAGCTGAACTTGTTTTTCTCGCTCACGGAAACGGGCCAGTTGTTCCGCAGAGTGAGTACCGAAGCAGGATGGGCAACTGACGCCTTGCTCGTAGACTTCGCTCTGTTTGTCTTCATCGGTAATCGGCAAACGGCAAGCGTTACATACATCGTAGTGACTCTCTTTTAAAGCGTGCCCTACAGCCACTCTGCCATCAAACACATAGCAGTCACCTTGCCATAAGCTCTCTTCTTGCGGCACTTCTTCTAAGTATTTCAAAATACCACCCTCGAGATGGTACACCTTATCGAACCCTTGCTCTTTTAAATAAGCCGTGGATTTTTCACAGCGAATCCCGCCAGTACAAAACATCGCGACTTTTTTGTGTTTCTCTGGTGCGAGGTTCTTCTTCACATAATCAGGAAACTCACGAAAGGTTTCAGTGTGTGGGTTAAGCGCATTTTTGAAGGTGCCGATTTGGATTTCATAATCATTACGGGTATCGACAACCAGCACATCAGGGTCTGAAATTAGCGCATTCCAGTTTTCTGGTTTCACGTAAGTGCCCACAACGTGACGAGGGTCAATACCTTCTACGCCCATAGTGACAATCTCTTTTTTTAGTTTCACTTTGGTACGGTTAAATGGCTGCTCTGAGGCTTGTGATTCTTTGTAAACCGTGCCTTTCAAGTCCGGTTCAGCATCAAGCCAAGCTAATAGCGCATCTATTCCTTTGCGTGTTGATGCCACAGTGCCGTTAATTCCTTCACTGGCTAATAATAGCGTGCCACGAATTTGGTTTCCCTCCATTAGTTCAAGAAGCGGTGCTTGCAGCTCTTGGTAGTGATTGAGTTCAACAAACTTATAGAGTGCACAGACGACGTACTGACTCATGGGGTACCTTTTAAAAAACGAGATAAAGAATTGGGGCGCATTATAGCGAAGGGACGCGCCCACAAATACGGACAATTATTAAGGACAATATTAGATGGGGTAGACCATTGGGAAATCCATGGTTGGATGTGCGGCGACAAGCGACGAGTAGCCATACACCTGCTCAATTCTTTCTGCATTGAGCGCTTCCCAAGGTGGCGCATCACAAACCAGTTTGCCATTGTGCAGCATCACCATGCGATCTGCATATTGAGCCGCAAGGTTGAGATCGTGCAGCACAACTACAACAGCGCACTGCTCTTGGCGTGCTAATGAACGTGCAATGCGCAGTGTATTGTGCTGGTGAGCCAGATCTAACGCTGACGTTGGTTCATCCAGCATCAGGATTTTTTTGTCACCGGAGTGGTGAAGTTGAGTTAATACCCGCGCCAGATGTAAACGTTGTTTTTCACCACCCGATAAAGCCGGGTAGAGATTGTTCGCTCTATCGCTGATATCGGTTTGTTGCATGTAGTGTAGCGCCACTTCACTGACTTGTTGGTGGCTTAAATTTAATGGCAGTGCGCCTAATTCCACCACTTCTTGAGCGATAAAAGGAAAGCTCAACGTACTTTGCTGCGGAAGAATAGCCAAGTGCTTTGCTAACTCATTCGGTTGCCACAGTGCTTGCGGAACACCGAAGTAAGCCATTTTGCCTGTTGATGAGATTTCACCGCTGAGTATTTTCAGCAAGGTACTTTTTCCAGCACCATTGGGGCCAAGTAACGCCGTGACTTGACCTGAAAAAATCTCAATATCAATCTTATCCAAAATGGTTCGATGGCCAAATTTAACCGATATATTACTGGCTTGGATCGCTGCCGTTGTACTCAAAATACTTTGCCTTTTTGTTGAAACAGAAGATAAAGGAAGAAAGGTGCACCCACCAGCGCAGTCACAATCCCGACAGGCAGCTCCGCAGGTGCCACTGCTATACGGGCAAACATATCGGCGACAGTGAGTAAGAGTGCACCAAGTAAAGCCGAAATGGGGATCAAACTACGGTGATCGGGGCCAACCAGCATCCGGCCTAGATGAGGGATGACTAAACCGATAAAACCAATCATACCCACCGCGCTGACGGTCACTCCAACGCCGAGTGCGCTGAGTAAAATCATTGAACGTTTAAGCCGTTGCACAGAAATGCCTAGATGACGCGCTTCAGACTCGCCAAGTAATAATGCGTTGAGCGCCATCGCTTGACGAGAGAAACAGACGAGCAGCAGCAGTAAGGTCACAGCGCACAAGAGAATATTTTGCCAGTTTGCACCCGCCAGTGATCCCATTGACCACAATGAGAGATCGCGTAGCATTTGATCGTCTGCAACATAATTCAAATAGCCAATACCCGCCCCCGATAGCGCGCTGATGGCGACGCCTGCGAGTAGCATGATGGTGACGGAAGTACCAAATTTACTGGTGCCTAATCGGTAAACCAACAAAGTAGTCAATGCACCGCCTAAAAAGGCAAAAATAGGTACCACCGCAGCGCTCATCCACGGGTTGGAAAACAGCGCTAAATTGGCGAATAACACAATCGCAAGTGCGGCTCCGAGGGCTGAACCTGCCGAAACACCGATAATGCCGGGCTCAGCTAATGGATTACGAAACAAGCCTTGCATCACCGTTCCGCACAGCGCCAAAATTGCTCCAACCAACAAGCAGAGCAGGGTACGCGGAAAGCGTATCTCGTGGATGACTAAATTGATGTGCGCGGCAATGTCATTGGAGTGCAGCACGAGACTTTTTATGCTGTCACTGAAGCTGATATTCATTGGACCAACGGTGACAGAATAAAGGCTCACTAAGATTACCAAAACTAACAACGTTGCATTCACCACATTTTTTGAGAGATGACGTAACAAAATAAGCCCCTTAAGGATAGAGCAATGCGTTTAGACGTTGCGCTTCAGCCAAGCTTTTAAGGCCTAACCCGCCGACGAGAGCGTGGCCATCGATGGTGATGATCTGCTTATTTATCCCAGCCGGAGTTGCTACTAACGTCGGTATGGATTGCAAAATGGCATCTGCTCCTCCGAGTTTTTCATAACTGCGGCCACTGACTAAAATCACGTCCGGTTGCATCTCAATTATCGCTTCCATCGACAGTGGTTTATAAGACGTCACTTGTTCAGCGGCTGGGTTAACCGCGCCAGCCAACTCAATAATGCTGTTTGGCGTGGTGTCACTGCCCGCCACGTTGGCTGCCCTTCCTTCGTGGATAAGGAGAAATAGCATTTTTTTCGGTGTCTTGTGGGTAGATTGATGGTGGGTTAACGCCGCTATTGTGCTTTGAACTTGCTGTTTGAGCGCTTTAGCTTGAGGTTTTGCATCAGCGAGCGTCGCGATTTGGTCAATGCGTGCCAACAACCCCTGTGGTGTGGATTCATCATTCACCACCTCGACGTTAACGCCAGCGCCTTTAAGCTGTTGCAATGTGCTTTCTGGCCCCATTTCACTAGAACCAATCAACTGTGTTGGTGCTAAGGCTAATAATCCTTCCGCGGATAATTGGCGATGATAGCCGATTTTGGGGAGAGCAAGATCGTTTGGAATTTCACTGGTGACATCGACCGCAACAAGTTTATCTTGTGCGCCTAACGCAACGAGGATTTCGGTCACCGCGCTGCCCGCACTGATAATCCGTTCTTGCGCGCAGAGCCAAGGTGAGAAGATGAAGAGCGTTATGGCAACAAGCCAATGAGAAAGAGAGTTGTGTGTCATCGTGTTGTACTCATGAAAATCATACGGTTTTTAAAAGCGCGTATGAATAGGCTATTGGGGATGATCGGTTAATAACTGCGTGGCAGCGATGCCATTGTCTTGCAAGAACGCCAGCAATTTAACCAACTGCTGCACTTCGGCGGTTTTGTCTGCGCCAATCACGATGGGGCGATCACTCGCTTTGCTTTGTTCTAACAACGCCAATGTGAAGTTATTCCAATCGATATACTGCTTGCCATCGATAGCCCAGTAAGGTTCGTGCGCCAGAAGATTCACTGTGATTGACTGCTTGTTCACTTCACTCACGGTGGGTGAGTCGGTTGTTGGCAGTGAAACGTCTAATGACTCAAATTTAACTGCGGCTGTAAGCAGTAAAAACACCATGACAATAAAAATGATATCCAACAATGGCGTTAAATCTGGCATTAATGCGGATGAGTGAGAGTGCGGCGTTTTAATCATGATGCATTAACCACATCATTATCAGAGACGTCTTCATACTTAGCTACACGCTCTTGTTTGGTGGTGCAATCATGCTGTAAAGAAACACCTTCGAGCCATAAGTTGACATAATTTAGTGTGTGCTCAAGTTTTGCCATCACTCTGTCAGCCCATACGCCAAGCAATTGAGCGCCGGTAATTGCGGGAAGCGCGATCAGCAAACCTGCAGCCGTGGTTCGCATCGCAATGCCTAGGCCATCCGCAAGGTCGTTTGGCGTAATATTGCCAGAAGAGAGCGCCACCCCCTTGAACATTTCAATTAAACCTAACACAGTGCCAAGTAAGCCTAGCAGTGGGCTGATCACACCAATCAAAGATAAAATACGCAGTCCGGAATGCAGTTGATGACGCTTTTCTTGCAACCAAATGCCCGCCGCATCTTCACGTAATCCTTTGGAGAAATCGTGATGAGCAAGCAGCATGGCAACCCCTTTATAAAGCAATGGGCGCTTGCTGGAAAATTCACTGGCTAGCGTCTCAATTTGCGCTGTATGGGTCGGTGATATTTGGTTGAGCGCACTACCGATCGCACCTTTTCCAACACCAAGGCTAAGCAGTACTTGGAAAAGCCGTTCAGTAATGATCATGGTCGCAAGTGCTGAGCAGACAAAAAGAGGCCAGGCCATCAGGCCAAGTTGTTGTTCTAGTTGAGTAAGTAGTTCCATTATCCTTCCAATTTAAAACGTACTGGGATTTGCACTCGGTGGGCTATTTTTTCACCGTTCACCACTTGAGGAGAGAATTTCCATTGTTTGATGGCATTAAGAGCCGATTCATCCAGCAGCGCCGCGCCCGACGAAGAGAGCAAAACCTGTTTGATTTGGCGGCCGTTTTCGTCTAACCACACCTCATACATAGCGACCCCTTCAATTCCTCGTTTTTGTGCAAGCCTTGGATAAACAGGAGGGGCTGGGCGAGTAACAAAAGACGGCGCATCGACTAATTTCGGTTGATTAGTTGCGCCGCTGCTGCTTGGGGCGGCGGCGGTTTTCGGTGTCGATTCAGCGCTATTTTCATTCTCTACAGAGGATGTCACAGCTTCCTTTACAGGAGTTTGCACTTGTGCTGATTTTGTCGGTATTTTAGGAGCCGGTTTGTCTTTTACCGGTTTTGACAGGCTCTTTTTCTGCACCACTTTTTGCGGCTCTTTTTTTGCTGGTTTGGGTTTGTTGGCTCTCTTTTCTGAAGGTGGGGTTTTTATTGCTTGCTCTTGTACTACCTGAGCTTGAGGTTGAGCCACAAAGTTAATCGACACTGAGGTGGATTGATTTCCCGCAGGCATGGCAAACACTTTTGATTCGTCATCAACAAACAAGATCGCCGCGTGAATCGCGAGAGATAGACTGCCAGCGACAAGATATCTAGTGAAATTCACGTTGTACTCCATATAAAAACAAAGCGTTCAGAGAGAGGATTATTACCTATCATTCAAATAAGATCAATTATCAATTGCATTATCATTTACATCAAATTATGATTTTATGAATTAAAGAATGCGCGTAATAACCTCTCATTACGCCTAGGTTTTCTATGAATATTGTGATGAATTTAGATAAATATGATGAATCCGTTTTGGGGGCGAGAACAGACGACCCACTGCGTTTTGCTTTTGGTCAAAAACATTCCGCTCATGCGGGAGGAGTGGCGACTCCCATTGGTGCGGAGCAGCAACCTCGATTATGGCAACAATTAACGTCGCAGAGCAGTGAGCGCGCCAATAAACGCTGTTTATACATCCATATTCCCTTTTGCCGAGTACGCTGCACATTTTGTAACTTCTTTCAAAATGCCGCGAGTCGAAGTTTAGTCGATGATTACTTCTTAGCGTTGATGCTTGAGCTTGAGCAAAAATCCCAATTGGCTTGGACACAATCAGGTTTATTTCATGCGGTTTATATTGGTGGTGGTACACCGACCGATCTCTCAGCGCAACAAATACAGCAGTTAGGCCAGAGCATTCGTCGTCTATATCCATTATCAAATGATTGTGAAATCACTTTAGAAGGGCGTATTAACCGTTTCAGTGATGAAATGTTTGAGAGTGCGCTTGAAGGTGGGTTCAACCGTTTTTCATTTGGTATTCAAAGCTTTAATACTCAAGTTCGCCGCAGTGCAAAACGTCTTGATGATCGTGAAGTCGTGTTAGAGCGCATCACGAATTTGAGTGAAAGAGAAGAAGCACCCATTGTTCTCGACTTATTATATGGCTTGCCTTATCAAACCTTGGACGTTTTCGAGCAAGATTTGCATGACTTCGTCAGCACAGGGGCACAGGGTATCGATTTGTATCAGTTATTAGTTTCAGGTAGCGCACCAATGTTGAATTTGGTTGAGAAAGGGAAAATACCCGCCCCTGCTACCACACCAGACAAAGCCAGCATGTACCAAATTGGCGTTCAATTTTTTGCCAAACACCATTTCAAGTCGCTGAGTGTCAACCATTGGGCGAAAGATAACCGAGAGCGCAGCCAATACAACAGCCTAGCAAAAACCTTTGCAGAGGTGTTGCCAGTAGGTTGCGGCGCAGGAGGTAATGTTGGTGGATACAGCATGATGCAGCATCGCAGTCTTGAAGCGTATATGGAAGCGATGAAACAGCAACAGCCTCCGCTCGCCATGATGATGAAACAACACGCACTAGAGCCTGTCTTTGCCGCGATTAAATCAGGCTTTGACCGGGGCGTGTTAGCGCGTAAAGCCTTACCCAATTTTATGGGATTGGATTGCTTTGACTACCTAACGCCGCTGCTTCAGCATTGGCAGCAGGCAGGTTTAGTTAAACTAGAAGAGGATTATCTAGTCTCCACTTTGGCGGGTGGATTTTGGGCCGTAAGTTTGGCGCAATCATGCATTAAAGTTTTACATAACGAATTTACGGAACGCACGGATTTAACACACAGTAATTCAACACTGATAGCAAACTGGAAATGAATATGGATTTACTTGAACAGAAAGTGGCCTCTTTATTAGAGCAACAACCGACCTTATTGCCGGCAGCGATGGCGCAAGAGTTGAATGTGACTGAATTTGAAGTGGTGCAGGCATTGCCTAAAGAGATGGTTGCGATTGTTGATGGAGCTCAAGCTCAATCGCTGTTGGAATCATTAGCGGATTGGGGAATGGTCACAACGATTGTCCACTCTTTTGGCTCTATATTTGAAGTGAAAGCGCCTTTTCCAAAAGGGAAGTTGGCTCGTGGCTATTATAACTTGATGGGTAAAGAGGGTGAGTTACACGGCCACTTAAAGTTGGAATCCATCCAACACGTTGCTTTAGTCAGCAAGCCTTTTATGGGACGTGAAAGTCATTACTTTGGTTTCTTTAGTGAGCAAGGCGATAACATTTTTAAAATTTATCTAGGCCGAGATGAAAAGCGCGAACTGATTGCAGAGCAAGTCGCACGTTTTAAAGCATTACAACAAGACGTTCATTCCAACCAATAATATTGATATAACGATAAGCCCTGAACGCAATGCGAAAGGGCCGAGGAGAAAGTCATGGATCAGCAGATCAAACAAGAGCGATTACAAGGACGATTGGAACCTGAAATCCAAGAGTTTCGTCAAGAACGTCGTACATTGCAATTGGCTACAGTGGACGCGGAAGGCCGTCCGAATGTGAGTTACGCGCCATTTGTACAAAACCAAGAAGGTTACTTTGTGCTGATTTCGCACATCGCTCGTCACGCGCGTAACTTGGAGGTGAACCCGCACGTCTCCTTGATGATGATTGCAGATGAAGGCTCATCAAAACAGATTTTTGCCCGTCAACGGCTGACGTTTGACGCCGTTGCGAGTGTTGTACCACGTGAAACGGCATTATGGCAGCAAGTCATTGGCCAAATGCAAGCTCGTTTTGGCGAGATCATTGACGGCTTAAGCCAGCTACAAGACTTTGCTTTATTCCAATTGAAAGTAGAAAAAGGTCTTTATGTGAAAGGCTTTGGCCAGGCGTATCAAGTGTCTGGTGATGACATGGTTGATTTTGTGCACCTTGATGAAGGACATAAGAAAATTTCCAACGCGTAATCTTAATCGCTCAAGATACATTGGACATTGGACATTGGAAGAAAAGGCTAGTTATCTAGCCTTTTTTGATCGTGATTTACCGTTGTTACGAGTTAATGATTTATCTGTGACTTCGTGGGATCGTTAATCGAGTATGAGAAATGTAGATAAAACAAAGCCAAGCGTAGAGCTTGGCTTTGTTGCTTGGATGAGAGAACGTTAGAATTGATAATCTACATTTAAACCCCAGTTACGCCCAGGCTGTGATTTGCTATCGATGTTAAAGGTTTCGCCAGTAGCATCTCGGCCCGTGAGATCGCTATACAGCCAATATTTTTTATCGAGTGCATTGAATAGACCAGCGCGGATGGTTAGGTCTTGCATTGGTTTATAGTAGGCCGTTAAATCGATAAGTGTATAACCAGCGGTATCTGCATTTGTATTTGATTGCCAGTCCGTCTTACTTGCAACCATCTTAACATTAAGCAGTGCTCCGTATTGGTCGCGATCCAGCCCTAAGCCTACATTACTGGTTAGAGGCGCGACTGAATCTAAAGCATCACCTGTTTTCTTATCTTCTCCCTCTGCATAAGCAATGGCTAGACGGGTGTAAGTCCCTTGTGGGGCATTAAACGCTTTATCTAAGTCAATTCGAGAGCTAAATTCCGCACCATAAATCGTGACTTCATCCAAGTTCTCTTTGGTAAAGATATCCTTGCCACCTTGTTTGCCTGTCTTTGACTGAGTAATAAAATCGGTGTACTCGTTATAGAAGGTGGTGATTTCAAAATTAGTTGAGTCATTTTGACCACGTAGCCCAAGTTCATAGGACAAACTTTTCTCTGCTTTAAGATCTGGGTTCGCATCAATGATTGCCCCCTGATTATAGAAGTAGTAAAGGTCGTAAACAGTTGGTGCCTTGAATCCTTGGCTAATTTGACCAAATACCGCTAGGTTAGGATTGACGTGGTAAACAGAACCCAATTGAGCAGTGAATGCGCTGTCTTTATTGGCTTCATAAGACTGAGTGTAGCCAGCATCAACGCTGGGTGTCGCTTCAAAAGAATCGTATCGAAGACCAGCGGTTAATATTAAACGGTCTTGGATGAAGTAGGCTTGGTCTTGTAGGAATAGCCCCCATTGCACGATAGTCGCATCAGGAATGCCAGAGCTACCCGGAGTCGATGTACCTGCATCTAATTTATAGTCAGTATTATCGAGGTCGAAGTCGTTGTTGATGTAGCTGGCACCATAGGTAAATTCATGAAGGTTGCCATTGAGATCTACGGCTTTGGAGAGCTGTCCATCAAATTGAATCGATTGATCTGATGATTCCCGTTCACGTAACCGGCGGCCATTAGATGGCGTTGTGTCGTAGTTCTTAGCGAGAGCGCTAGAATCTTGGAAATTCAATGACCAATCTAAAGAGTCAGCAAGCAGGGTATTCATCAACCATTGATGCTCTATACCGACACGAAGACGCTCATTGGTATCTTGGTTGTAGTTATCGGTATAGGTAAAGCCGGGCATAATGGAATAACCGTTATAGTTTAGCTCGTCTTCATCATACCGTTTGTTGTAATACTCGGCGGTTAGCCCAAGTCGATGGTTATCATTGGCTTGATAAAATGCTTTTGCCAACAGGTTGCCAAGTTTGGAGTCAGCCGGGTTTTGAGCGCCGCGATCAGGGCCTTCGATTTCTGAACCTGAGCCATGAGTTTGGGTCTCACTGCCATTGGCATAAGTTGCCATCAGTAAGGTTTCCAGTTTATCTTGACGCATTGCCCACGTTAATGTCGTTTTAAATTGCTCGTTAGCGGACGTATAACCAGACTTGATATCGAAGCGTTGCTCATTTCCTTCTGTGACGAGAACGTCTTCTGGATTTTTAGTGCGTAGCAATACCACACCACCTAAAGCGTCAGATCCATACAGTGTAGATGACGCACCTTTGTTCACTTCAATAGCTTGTAGAGTGTCAATCTCTATTGCGTTTGGATATTTTCGTTGTTCAGTTGCGCCAGGGTTATAAGGTACAGGTTGCTGTACACCATCAACCATCATTTTTACACGGCTTCCATCCATGCCGCGAATATTAAATCCTGCTATTCCAAAGCGGCCATTACCTTCCGCTTCAACACCTGGGGTGGAATTTAGAGCTTGCTGAATATTATCAGCCATTACTTCTGCAATCTCAGAAGAGGAGATACTTTCAATGGATGACGATACATCTTTTTTACTCTGCTCGGTTCGCGTTGCCGAAACAACAACCTCATCGAATCGAGAAACTTCTTCTGCGAGAGCAGCAGGGGAAAGCGCTAGCAATATGGAGGCTGATAGTAGTGTTTTAGTGTACATCTGAGTTATTACCTTATTCATCAATAACAGATTCAAGCTGTGCGCAATGATATTGGATCTAAATGGTAATTACTATCATTTGTATTTGTGTGTTGATGTGAAATATAAACAGAATTAGGAGTGTATGTTTTAAATATCAGTCATTTAATATGTAAAACACTTGCTTTACTTAATTTTTCGATGACTAAAGTTGTGACTTTAATCACTTTCTGCTAGTTCAAACCTAGCCAAGCTGCACCACGGATGCCGCTGCTGTCACCATATTTCGCTTGGGTAAACACAATCTGTGCACTATCAGAAAAAACGTAGTTCACTGTTGCCCGAGGTAGATCAACATACAGCGATGCTACGTTTGATAATCCTCCGCCAAGCACTATCACATCAGGATCCAACACATTAACGATGCAAGCAAAGCTGCGCGCCATTTGATCAATCAATTGTTGATAAAGCTTTGTTGCTTGTGGGTCTTGCTGCTGGTAGCGAGTGATAATTTCGGCTGCATTCCACTCTTGTTGACCAATCAACTGAGCACTCTTTGTTAAGCCAGAGCCGGAGATAAAGAGTTCAATACAGTTGTTGCGTCCGCAATAACAGTGGCGAGTAGGCCCATCCCGTTCACTGGTAAAACTTGGCAGCGGATTGTGCCCCCACTCACCGCATACGGCGTTCGCACCGACCAATACCTGCTTGTTGATCACAATACCGCCACCGCAACCTGTGCCCAAAATCGCGCCAAAGACTACGTTGCCATCTTTGGCGGCACCATCGACCGCTTCAGACAGCGCAAAGCAATTGGCATCATTGGCAATAACAACATTGCGTTGCAGGCGAGCGCACAGATCAGCTTTTAAATCTCGACCATTTAAAAAAGTGCAATTGGCATTTTTGATAAGCCCTGTCGCTGGGCTGATGGCTCCGGGAAGTCCAATCCCGATTTGGCAGTGAGTTTGCGTTTCGCTTTCGGCCATTGCAACCAGTTGACATAAGGTGCTTAGAAAAAGCTCGTACTCATGTGGGGTAGGGGTTCGGTGTTTAAATAGGGTGTTTCCTGATTTATCCAGTACGCAAATTTCAATTTTGGTGCCGCCAATGTCGAAACCTATCAGCATGATTTTTCCTTATTTTGGATGTTGAGTGTGAGTCCTGACTATGGAATATAGTCTAATAATCAACGTGTTTTGTCTTTGAACCGAACAAGATAACGTGAAGTGGTGAGATTTTTTCTTTTGATTGCTGAGAAATGTTATATTATAACATTTCTCAGCAAGTGATCTTTTTATTGAAAAGGGGAGTATCTATCCCCATAGTTAGGTCATCAATGGGTCAATTCGAATGCAAATCAATTCAGCATTGCAACAAGCAATTATTCAAGTGAGTGTAGATATGGCGGAAGTACGAGCCAGAGTGGATTTCAAAGTCGGTCTAAAAAGCAATATTGACGCCGAAATACTCTCTTTTAGAGGACTGAAAACAGACAAAGAACATGTTGCGGTCATTTTTAAATCCGCTGATGTTACTCAGGAAACTCCTTTAGTCCGTATGCATTCAGAGTGTTTAACGGGCGATGTTTTTCACTCATCACGCTGTGATTGTGGTGAACAATTAGAAGAAACCATTAATAAAATGGGCGAAGTTGGCGGCATTATCCTCTATTTGCGTCAAGAAGGTCGAGGTATTGGTCTGTACAACAAAATTGATGCCTATCGCTTACAAAGTGCGGGGATGAATACCTATGAAGCCAACAATCATCTTGGCTTTGGTGACGACCTGCGTGATTTCACTGAAGCGGCGCAGATGTTGAAAGCGTTAAATGTGACCAAGATTCGTTTAGTCACTAATAACCCTAAAAAAAGTCGTGAGCTGAAGGAGCATGGTATTGAAATTGTAGAGGTCGTGAATACCGCGGCACATATTAAGTCAGGTAATGAAAATTACCTCAAGGCCAAAGTTTCCCATGGCAAACACAACTTAAAACTATAATTCAGACTTATAGATGACAGCCAAAAACCTCATTTCGGTGAGGTTTTTGGCGTTTTTACCTTGCAAAAAAATGGATAATTTGTATTATCGGCGACTAAAAGTGCAAATGATAATAATTAGCACTACCATAAGATAACGCTCAAATCGCCTCAACAAGGATGCTCCCATGAAAGTTAACACGCTTCTTATTCAGTCAATTGCTGCCTCACTTGCCATCGCAAGTAGTGCGTCATTTGCGGCTACCGTCACTAAGGAGCAGGTGGTCGAACATTATGCCAATATTGCCCATGCCGTGTTTGCAGATTCGCTGACGACCGCTCAATCATTAGAAAAATCAATTGATCAGTTCTTGATGACTCCCTCGGCGGCTAAATTGGAAGAGGTGAAACAAGTGTGGTTAGCATCGCGAGTGCCTTACCAGCAGTCCGAAGTCTTCCGTTTTGGCAATGCCGTTGTTGACGATTGGGAAGGGCAACTCAATGCTTGGCCTCTTGATGAAGGGCTGATTGACTACGTCGCTACTGATTACCAATATGAACTGGGCAATGAAGGCGCCAGCGCTAACATCATTGCCAACCAAACGCTGAAAATTGGTGCGACAACGATTGATGTCTCGACTATCACACCAGAGCTGATTGCCAGCTTAAACGAAATTGGTGGCTCTGAAGCTAACGTCGCTTCAGGTTATCATGCCATTGAGTTCCTACTGTGGGGCCAAGATTTAAATGGCACCAATGCGGGAGCTGGTGCTCGTGCTTACACGGATTTTGTCGTGGGTAGCGAATGCACCAATAACCATTGTGATCGCCGTGCCCAATACTTAAAAGCGGCTGCTCAACTGCTCGTGCAAGATTTGGCATGGATGGAAAAACAGTGGTCTGCGGATGAAAAAGCCAATTACCGTCATGAATTGCTTGCGGAATCAGCAGACAATGGTTTGCGTAAGATGTTATTTGGTATGGGGTCTTTATCACTGGGCGAATTAGCGGGCGAGCGTATGAAAGTGGCGCTAGAAGCAAACTCGACTGAAGATGAGCACGATTGTTTCTCGGATAATACCCATAACTCTCATTACTACAATGAACAAGGTATTTACAACCTTTATACGGGTTCTTACCAGCGTCAAGACGGAAAGGTACTAACAGGCCCAAGCCTGAATGATTTAGTGGCACAAAAGGATGCACAAGCAGCCAAAGAGATTCAAAAGCAGTTTGACAGTGCGCGCGCTGAAGTCGGTAAATTAGTCACGTCGGCTGAAAAAGATAATCAGCATTTCGATCAATTGATCGCGGCTAATAATCCTCAAGGCAACGCGATAGTCAATGGAGCCATTATGGCTTTAGTGGCTCAAACCGCTTCGATAGAACGTACCGCTTCAGTGATTGGGATTGATAACCTTAATCCAGATACTGCAGACCACGAATTCTAATAATAAGATGAAAGATCCAAGGGCTCAGATGAGCCCTTTTCCACGTTTACACTGAATAAAGATGTTGAGAAAAGCCCAATGAGATCGTTTTTTACCGTCGCGCTCCTAACCTTGTTTGCCCACCCCGTTTATGCCGATGAGGTGAAATCGGGTGGCAAAACCAGTACAACCAAAGCTGGGGCGAATGCTTACTCGCTTCCTGCGGCCAATTTGCCCATGAGCAAACGGCTCGATTTTAGCGTGGGAAACAGTTTCTTTCGTAACCCTTGGGTGCCAGCGCCATCATCTACCGATGCAAGAGATGGTTTAGGGCCGCTTTTTAACACCAATGGTTGCCAAAATTGTCACATCAAAGATGGTCGCGGCCATCCGCCAGAAAAAAATGACACACATGCCGTTTCGATGTTGGTTCGCCTGAGTATTCCAGCGGTGACGGATGAACAAAAAGCGATCTACGCTAAAGAAGGGGGGATCCCAGAGCCCGTCTATGGTGGACAGTTACAAGATTTCGCTTTGCCCGATCAAAAAGCAGAAGGACAAATCCAAATCGCTTATCAAGAGGTTGCGGTTGCTTTTATGGATGGCCACCAAGTGATGTTACGCAAACCTAATTTAAAAATTACTGAACTTGGTTATGGTGATATGCATCCTGATACCCAGTTTTCGGCGCGTGTCGCCCCGCCAATGATTGGCCTTGGCCTACTTGAAAGCATTGCTGATGCCAGCTTATTAGCAATGGCAGACCCTGAAGATAGTGATGGCGATGGTATCTCTGGCAAAGTGAACCGTGTTTGGGATGTAGAAAAAAAAGATTTTGCCATCGGGCGTTTTGGTTGGAAAGCCGGGCAGCCTAGTTTAATGCAACAGAATGCCGCGGCGTTTAACGGCGATTTAGGATTGACCAGCCGTTTATTCCCAAAAGAAAACTGCACCGAGAAGCAAACACTCTGTCAAACCTTACCTAACGGCGGCGACCCTGAGGTCAGTGACAACATTCTTGATTTTGTCGAATTCTATTCTCAGCATTTAGCCGTTCCAGTGCGTCGCAATGTCGACGATCCACAAGTGAAGCTGGGTCAATCATTGTTCAAACAAGTTGGCTGTGAGAGTTGCCACCGCACTGACCTTAAAACGGTAAAAAGAACGGATCGCCCAGCCTTGTCAGAGCAAGAAATTCATCCTTACAGTGATTTACTACTGCATGATATGGGCGAAGGGTTAGCCGATAATCGTCCAGAAGCCTTAGCTAATGGACAAGAGTGGCGAACCCCGCCTTTGTGGGGGATCGGCTATACGCAAGAGGTGAGCGGCCATACTTATTTTTTACATGATGGCCGAGCGCGTAATCTCATGGAAGCGGTACTTTGGCACGGCGGTGAGGCGCAAGGTGCCAAAGAGAAAGTACGTCAATTCAATGCCAGCGAACGCAACGCGTTGATCGCTTTTCTTAATTCTTTATAGGGTGCGAGCATGAAATTTCCTCTGCTATTTTCGATAGCGGTTACCAGTGTACTTTCGGCTTGCCAACCCACGCCGAAATCAGCGCTTGAGCCGCAAAAAAACAATCATGTTAGCCAAGGTGTTTATGAGGTTGAATTTGCTGCGGCGCAGCGTTTTGCTCAACAATCGCACCAGCTTGCTCAATTATTTGATCAGCAATGCCAGCCGGGCGATGTTGCATTGCCCTTGCTGAAAGAACAGTGGCAGCAAACTATTGGGGCGTGGATGTTTTTACAAGGGCAAGAGAGAGGGCCAGCTAAAGCACTCGAGCAAAGTTGGAACGTACAATTTTGGCCAGATAAAAAGGACACCACCGGGCGAAAAATGAGCCTGTTAGCGAGCAGTGGCAAGCACTGGAGTGAGGAGCAGATTGCAAACCAGAGTGTCACAGTGCAGGGGATTGGCGCATTGGAATGGTTACTCTATGACCCCCAATCGCCGCTTCTGAAAAACCAGCAATTAGAAACGGGCTGTATGATTGGACAAGCGATCAGCGCGAATTTGGCGACGAAATCTCATTTGATTGCTGAGCAATGGCAACAGAATCCATGGCTGATGCTGGATCTGAGCGCTTGGCAAGCCGAATACATTGCGCTGCTCTCCAATCAGCTTGATTACAGCATGAAAAAACTGAGTCGCCCCTTAGCCAATATCGGCCAGCCACGCCCTTATTTTTCAGAATCGTGGCGCGCCAAAGTCTCTTTGAATAACCTGCAAAAGAATGTGCAAGCGATGCAAGCACTCTATTTAGCAAAAGACGGTTTAGATCAGATGTTGCGGGAAAGAGATCAAGTCGCCATGGCCGAACGCGTAAAAGAACATTTATCCTTGATGTTGGAAACGTGGCCGCAAACGGCCAGCTTATTTGATTTATTGCAAACGAAAACAGGCTACCGTGAGGTGCTTGCGCTCTATAACAAGTTCGAACAACTCAATTATTTACTGCATGATGAAGTCGCGGTAGAGCTAGGTGTAGTGATAGGATTTAATGCAACCGATGGTGACTGATCTAACAAGACGTACGCTGCTGAAAGCGGCGTTATTGAGCACTTCAGCGCCTCTGCTGCCACTGGGGTGTGCCACTACGCGCCGTGGCCCACAACCCGCTTTGATTGGTTGCGCTATTCATAAAGGCTCGCAGTTTCGCGCCGTTGTAGCCGACGCCCAAGGTCAAGCGATTCACCAATTACCTTTGCCTGCAAGGGGACACGGTGTTGCTATCCATCCTACCTTGACGCATGCGGTCGCTTTTGCCCGTCGTCCCGGTGAGTTTTTGATGGTGTTTAACTATCAAAATGGAGAACTCATCAAATTGCAACTGGCGCAACCCACGCGACATTTTTATGGGCACGGCGTTTACTCAAATGATGGTGCGTGGCTTTATGCAACCGAAGGCGAGAAAGCGACAAGTCGCGGCATTATTGGTGTATATGATGTGCAGCACAGTTACCAAAAAGTGGCTGAGTTCAGTGGGTTTGGTATTGGCCCTCACGAAGTCATTGTGATGCCAGATGGTAGGCTCGCAATTGGGGTGGGTGGGGTTCATACCTTCGGCCGCGAGCCACTCAACGTAGAGAGCATGATGCCAAGCTTGACCTACCTTTCTCATCAAGGAGAAGTGCTTGAGCAACGGATATTGAACGACCACCATTTGAGCATCCGCCATCTTGCTCATGATGGTGCAGATACTGTGCTGTGCGGCCAACAATATCGAGGTCAGCTGGAAGAGTATCCACCTTTGGTAGCGCTACATCACCAAGGTGGCGAACTCATTCCGCTCTTGGCAGAGCCTGAACAATGGGCAAGATTCAACCACTACATTGCCAGTATTGCGGCGACCGACCAATGGATTTTAGCGACTTCTCCACGAGGTAACTGTTACGGTATTTGGTCAAAAGAGACACTGCAACTGGTTGAGTTGGCCTCTTTGCCGGATGCTTCTGGCGTGGTAGTGCAAGATCAGCAGTTCCAAGTCAGTTCAGGAGCAGGCTTGGTCGTTAATTCACCCTATCCTCAACCTGAAATACGCGCGCGTAGTAATGTCCAATGGGACAATCACTGGTCTGCCATTGATTACTCTCGCCAAAAAAGCTGAGTAAGCGAACTAAATTTGTTTAATGATGATTCTCATTGCATGAGAGTTTATGAATATATTGTTGATATCGACAACAACGTTTAGCAGATAGCCGTTTCTTTTGCCATACTGAAACGTGAATCAGCGTTGTTGGATAGATCGGAATGAGTAAAAGCATCCTATTTGCTTTATTATTGATTTTTAGTAGCTTTTCTCTTTACTCTGCCGAGAAGGTACAGCCTTTTGCTGTCTCGCAAGAGAATGCCTCGTTGCAATCTTTTATCCAATATCCGCATTTAGTCGAACGAATTTACCAAGAGAATGAGAATCGGCGCATTTGGCAAGATGAGCAGATTGTTCGTCAATTTGAACATCAATTGGAAGTGATTCGCCGAGCGGGGTTTAGCCCTTTATTTTCACGCCAGTTAGCGCAAATGAAAGCGTACCGGAATCAGCAAGCGTTCAACGAATACGATCTGCTGGCGACCGATACTTTACTTTTGTATTTGAGTTATGCCGAGCAAGCTCCCAAAGTCGGTATGGCTTGGTTCTTTGAACGTAAGCTCAACTCTGCGATTGCTCCACCAAGCCAAGAAGCCTTGTTCGCTCTTCATGTTGCGGTGGAAGTTAACAGTATCGGCGATCTGCTCAATGGTTATGCGCCCAACAACGCGGCTTATGATCAACTGCTACATGCCTATGATTTTCTGCTCAGTACTGAAAATGCAGCGCTCTCGTTGTACAGCCAAAAAGGGTTAAAAAAACCTGGCGATAAGCTCTCACAACGTAGTGTGCTTATTGCCCGCTTATCATTAGTTAATATCGATGTTAGCACAGTGCGTGACGACGTAACTTGGTATGACAACAGCTTGGTCAAACCTGTGAAAGAGTTTCAAGCGATGCACGGTTTAAAAGCTGATGGCATGATTGGCCCCGAGACCTTAAAGTGGTTAAATTTGTCTTTGCAGGCACGCCTGTCTATGTTGGCATTAAATGCAGAGCGAACTCGTTTGTGGCCAGAATCAAAAGAGACACAGATCGTAGTCAACGTTCCCAGTTTTGATATGCGCTACTGGTATTTAGGTAAAGAAGTCTTTCAGTCTAAAGTGGTGGTGGGCCGAGTTTCACGCAAAACGCCACTCATGAGCACCAAATTAGATTCTTTGATCCTAAACCCGACGTGGAATGTGCCACACAAAATCATGGTTGAAGATATTCTGCCGATGGTAAAAAAAGATCAAAACTATTTGCGTCAACACAATATTGATATTGTTTCGAGCTGGCGCTCGAACGATCAAATTGACCCAAGCAACATCAACTGGTCTGCGGTGAATCCGGCCTCTTTTCCCTACCGAATGCGTCAGCAAGCGGGGCAAGATAATGCATTAGGTCTGTATAAATTTAATACGCCCAATCGTAGAGCGATTTACCTACATGATACGCCGAGTAAATACCTATTCAATAATACGTCGCGAGCCTTTAGTTCGGGTTGTATTCGAGTACAAAATGCCGATAAGTTTGCTTCGATGATATTAGAAACCCAAGGTATTAATGGTGATAAATTAACGGGAAAAGAAGGGCCTGCGAATGGCACGATCCCATTAAAGCAGCGCATCCCCGTACACATTATCTATCAAACCGTTTGGTATGAAGGTGGGGAACTGCACTACCGAGATGATATCTATCGTTATGATGCATTCAGTACCAGTAATGGGTGAATGGATACCGCTAAAACAGTGGTCACCTAAGTAAGCAGGGATGCGTCTCTCAATTTACCAAAAAATGACTTAATAAAGATCTCTTTTATGTTCAAAGAGTAACGATGCTGTGGCTCTCTCTTGAGCATTTCGAGCACAATTTATGCATTTGATCTTCACAATGGAGTCCGGTAGTGTCCGGGCTTGTTGAAAATAAATTCAGTTGTGAAGGTATCAAACCTTGTTAGTTTCTCGTCGTCACTTTATAAAATTGGCTGGTAGTGGTGTAGTTGTAGCGGCGTGTGCCCCCCAAATAGTATTGGCATCGTACCCTGAAACCTCTCGCATACTCGCGATGAATAATTTACATACCGGTGAAACACTTGAAACCTGTTATTTCAACGGTGTTCGTTATGTTCGATCTGAGCTTGATCGGCTCAACCATATTTGCCGTGATTTCCGCCGCAACGAAGTCCATCCAATGGACAAAAATCTATTTGACCAAATATCGAAAATTCAATCTCTACTTGGCACTCAAGCGGAAGTACAAATCATCTCTGGTTATCGATCTCCTGCCACCAATGAAATGTTGCGCACTCACTCCTCTGGGGTTGCTAAGAAAAGTTTCCATATGCTAGGCCAAGCAATTGATTTTCGGTTAGATGGTGTTCAGTTGAGTCAAGTACGCGAAGCGGCGATCGAATTGGGCGCTGGCGGTGTTGGTTATTATCCTAGCAGTGATTTTGTGCACATTGATACTGGGCCTGTACGTCATTGGTCATAAGGCTGTTCGTGACTTGTCAAATGAAAGTGTCAATGTCATAGTTCGGCCAACTGCGAATTCGAACAAGGTTTTAGTATGTCGTTAAAGTATCAAGTGGTGCCCGTCACTTCCTTCTCTCAAAACTGCTCTATCGTTTGGTGTGATGACACCATGGAAGGGATCGTGGTTGACCCTGGCGGTGATGTGAAACAGCTCGTGATGTTGATCAATGAACTCGGGGTAAAAGTGGTCAGTTTGGTTCTTACTCATGGTCATTTAGATCATGTCGGTGGAACCGAACCGCTGGCGCAGCAGTTGGGCGGCGTCGATATTATTGGACCACATAAAGCGGACAACTTCTGGCTACAAGGCCTCGAAGGTCAAAGCAAAATGTTTGGTTTTCCACTGACGGAAGCCTTTGAACCTACCCAATGGCTTAATGACGGTGATGAAGTGAAGTTTGGCCTTCAAACTCTACAAGTATTACACACGCCCGGCCACACGCCCGGCCACGTGGTGCTGTTTAGCCAGCAAGCGAAATTGGCGTTTGTTGGCGATGTATTGTTTAACGGTAGTATCGGCCGTACGGATTTCCCGCAAGGTGATTTCAATACCCTTATTCACTCGATCAAAACTAAGCTATGGCCACTTGGCAACGATGTGACGTTTGTGCCCGGCCATGGCCCGCAATCGACTTTTGGCCGTGAACGTGCCAATAACCCTTATGTCGCAGATGAAATGCCCCTGTATTGATCTTGATTAGGCTCAGAGTGTTCCTTCTGCGCCCATGAAACTATGCCTTAGTCTGGTTCGGCCGCCGCGAGGTAGCGCCGAATCAGCCCCACAAACGCTTCGGCGTCACGATCCAGATCGTGCGCTGAGATAAAAATATCATAATCAAAAAATTGCCGTTGATAGCGCATCCGATTGGCTAACATTGCCATAAGACCATGATAGTAATTACCGTTTGGCGCAGTGTAAGGTGCGTTGTCGAGTACCAAATCTTCAAATTGAGTCTCCTTGCGCTGTTGTTTTGCTCCTAAGTAGAGCAGCGCGCGCTGGCTGAGCAAGATCTCACTAGCGATTCTGGGACACACACTCTCAAGGTAAGGTGAATAATCCTTCAGTTTGATCCCAATCCAAGGCAAAGGTTGGTGCCAACCATGATATTCATAACTGCATACCCCAATGCGGCTAATATTGTTCCATTTTACGACCCAACCTCCTTTAAAGAGATGCTGCTGAAAATGGGTAGCGGTTAGGGTGTAGCTAACTTTGCCTTTCAAAATCAAAAGATAGAAGGTGATTAGAGTCACTGCCAGTGCACTTACTAACAGCAGCGCATGAATAATGTTGGATGAGAACATGACAATGCAAATTGAAGCGATGATACAAGTCGTATTGACCCATTTAACCACAGGTGATTGCAGAGAAAAGCGCGTATTAGACAAATGTTGGGTGTGCATAAACCAGTGAAACTCCTTCGAGCTACAGCATCGTTGTTGGCTGTTGCGACCTGTATAAATTGTAGTCAGTTACCGCATCAAAATGCGTTTTTGCCCCTCAATCTGTGCTATGCCCTACAAATCGAGGACGATTTTTGATATAAAACGCGCTTCAAATTTTCACCACTGCTTGAAACGCAGTGAAATGGAGAAATATTCGATGAGACTTGCTCATAAGCGTAAGGTGCAGGCAAAATTGCAAAAGCGTATTAAAGCGACTGTTGCAAACTTGATCGCCTCTCAATCAGCAAAGCCTGTAACAGCGCAATCGACCGTAGCAAAAACCGCTGCAACAAAAGTAGTTGTGGAGAAAGCGGCGGCGAACTCTAAAAAAGTGGATGTTGCGTTAACGCCAAAACAGCAACAGGTTTTAGATATCGTCGCTAACCACACAGAAGGTATGAATCCTAAATCGATCGGCTTAAGTGCTGGTCAAGAAGATGCGAAAGCTGCCGCTTGGGCCACTGGCGCACTCAAGAAACTAGTAGAAGAAAATCTGGTAGTGAAAGAGCAGTTAGCAGGCAACAAAGTTATCTATAAAGCCATTTAATCTGCTGTTCGTTGTGAATGAATTAGCCTCGGTAGCTCCGAGGCTTTTTTACGATCAAATTTTAAAATGCAATCAAAGCTACTCTTCTTTGGTAATAGAGCCAATTTCGAGCATCGGTGCGACATCGATGTTTTCGGCATTCATCATAGAAGATAAACGCTGTACCGATGAGAGCAACAAGCTTTGCTCCCACTCTTGAAGCTGCCTAAATTGTTCGACAAAGCTTTCTTGCAATGGTTGCGGTGCCTTTTCTAGCAGCTTCTTACCTTCGTCCGTTAAATGGGCGTGCACTTTTCGTTTATCGGTATTGCTGCGAATTCGCTGTACGTATCCGTTGCGCTCTAATCTATCCAAAATGGTGGTGGCAGTGGCCTGGCTCATGTTCGTATGATCCGACAATGTGCGGATAGTCACCTCACCAAGGGTTTGAATTGAACGCATTAAAATAAGCTGGGGACCAGTAAGTCCAGCGTCTCTATTCAGTTTTTTAGAGTGCAGATCAATTGCGCGAATAATTTGTCGAATTGAGATCAAAACTTCTTCATGTTTTTCCAAACTCATTGTCCCAAAAAGAAAGTTATTAATAAGCGGGGACCATAGCGCAGTTCTTTTCACTTGAAAAGTAGCATTCGACCTCTTTTGTTTTGGTCTAAGATGATGAGTGTATAAGTTGAGATGTAAAATGATTAGTGCTCGAATGTTTTTGTTTTCGATTTACCCCCTAAATTGGTTGAAGTTTAACCTTTAAGGCTTGTTTTTTGCCTTTCATGGCATTTTGTGTTGCTTTTTAGTGGATTTTTTCTGTGATTTTGGTAGGGTATTCAGCATATTGAAAAAATAAATTGCTATGAGTACGAAGTTATTTTTGGTTTTTGTCTTAAAATTGTTTCGTTCTCATGGTTATTAATCTCAACTGAAAAATCATGTCTAGATTTCTAGAGAGGTAAAATGACAAAAGGTATTGATAAGTACAGTATCGACAGTACTGACTACACTGTCGGGCAAGATAACGTGCAAAAGTGGGGGTTTGATGTTCATAACCCAGTGTTTGGCTTTAGCGCCGGATTTATTGCGCTATTTTTAGTCGCCGCTTTAGTCGTTGATCCTGAGGTTGCGAAGAGCGTGCTTGATGGCGTTAAATGGAAAATTATTGGCACTTTTGACTGGCTGTTTATTTGGTCGGGTAATCTTTTTGTGCTGTTTTGCTTAGGCTTGATTGTTTCTCCCTTTGGTAAAATACGTTTAGGTGGCCAAGAGGCGACAGCAGACTACTCTTTTATTTCTTGGCTCTCTATGCTGTTTGCCGCAGGGATGGGTATTGGTCTCATGTTCTGGAGTGTCGCTGAACCTGTGGCGTATTTTACCGGTTGGTATGAGACGCCCTTAGGTGTTGCAGCTAACACACCCGAAGCGGCTAAACTAGCATTAGGTGCAACCATGTACCATTGGGGTTTACACCCTTGGGCCATTTACGGTGTGGTAGCGCTTTCCCTTGCGTTCTTTACTTACAATAAAGGGCTTCCGCTTTCTATTCGCTCTATTTTTTACCCGTTACTTGGCGATCGCGCTTGGGGCTGGGCAGGGCACATCATTGATATTCTGGCTGTATTAGCAACATTGTTTGGCTTAGCAACGTCATTAGGGCTGGGGGCTCAACAAGCGGCTAGTGGTATTCATCATGTGTTTGGCATTGATGCCGGAATGGGCTTACAAATTGTCGTGATTACCGTCGTTACTTTATTGGCAGTGGTCTCCGTGGTGCGTGGTATTGATGGTGGTGTCAAAGTCATCAGTAACATCAATATGATCGTTGCGTTCTTGCTGCTGATTTTGGTTGCACTGATTGGCTATACCGTAACCTTTTCATCCATTCCAACCACATTAATGGCGTATATTGAAAATATCATCCCACTCAGTAACCCGCACGGTCGAACTGATGAGGCTTGGTTCCAAGGTTGGACAGTGTTCTATTGGGCTTGGTGGATTTCATGGTCACCATTTGTTGGAATGTTCATTGCGCGAGTATCAAAAGGTCGTACTATCCGCGAGTTTCTCACCGCCGTATTATTAGTACCTACTGCTGTTACGTTGATCTGGATGTCTGTATTTGGTGGTTTGGCGATTGATCAAGTCATCAACAATGTTGGTCAATTAGGCGCGAATGGTTTGACCGAAGTGCCACTGGCGATGTTCCAAATGTTTGATGCACTGCCTTATGGCACGTTACTTTCAGTGATTGCGGTTGTGTTAGTGTTGGTATTTTTTATCACCTCATCAGATTCAGGGTCACTGGTCATTGATAGTATTACTGCTGGAGGCAAAGTGGATGCCCCTGTCTTACAGCGTATTTTCTGGGCGTTGATGGAAGGTGCTATTGCCGTAGCCTTATTATGGATTGGTGGCACCAATGCTATTGAAGCGTTGCAGGCTGCGGCAATATCAACAGCGCTGCCATTTACCATCGTCTTACTATTGATGTGTGTGAGCCTATTATTGGGAATGCGAACCGAGCTCTTGAAACGTTAATTTCGACATTAATTTAAAAAGGCGACGAAAGTCGCCTTTTTTGATGTTTTTTTGACGATCGTCATTAGATTGTTTGACTAAAATACTAAGAAAAGCAAATGGTTATCTTGTGTCAGAATTCGACATATATTTCGTGCATCTTGTATTAAATCTGGTTAATATTCGCCTCCGTTCCTGTATCTAACATTCTGCAAACCAATGAAATTAACCTTAAAGCAAAAGCTAATCGGTGCCAGTCTTTCTGCCGTCGTCGTTATGGCGAGCGCGTTGACTTGGCTAGCCGCTGATCAACTCTTTGAACAAACTCGAAATGGCGTATATTCGCGGGCAGAAAGCTTGTCAGCTGCCGCTGCGAAAGGTATTTCGGACTGGATTGTGGTCCGTAAAGAGATCTCAACCGCTTTTAATGACTACACCGCTCAAGATGATGTCGTCCCTTTCTTACAGCAAGCTCGCAAAGCGGGTGGCTTTGATGATATTTTTTTTGGTACACCGCAAGGTGAGATGTATCGTTCACACCCTGAGCGTAACCGTGCTGACTATGATCCTCGCCAACGCCCTTGGTATAAAGATGCCGTTTCAGCGAATAAGCAAATTATCACCACCGCTTATAAAGACGCGATCACCAATGCACTGTTGGTGACAATTGCAGAGCCAGTGCGTCGCAATGGGCAATTTGTCGGCGTCGTTGGTGCCGATGTGTTAATCGATCAGCTCATCCAAGATGTCATCAGTTTAGATGCGGGCAAAAACGCCTACGCGATGTTAATTGATGCGCAAGATGGAACCTTTTTAGCGCATCCAGATAAGAATTTCTTATTAAAACCAGTGTCGTCATTGTCGAAGACATTGACGATGAACATGATAGAGCAAGCAGTGGCTTCAGGTACCGTTGAAGACACGTCATTACAAGGTGTTGATAAGCTATTTTACTTCGCCAAAGTACCGCAAACCGATTGGATTTTTGCTATCCAAATGGATCGTGCAACGGAAGAAGCAGCGCATACATCCTTGCTCATTGACCTAATTGTGACTGCACTTGTGATTACTATTGCTGTGATTGTAATCGTCTCTTGGTTAGTGAGCTTTTTGTTTAGAGATCTTAGCCGAGTATCCAAAGCCTTAGAGGAAATTGCTTCCGGAGACGGTGATTTAACTCAACGTCTTGAACCAAGAAGCGATGATGAAGTTGGGCAATTAGCACAAAACTTCAATACCTTTGTCGGTAACATGCACACTATGGTTTCTAAACTCAGCTTTGTTTCTGCTGCGTTGTCTGAACAGTCAAAACAGACGGCCGCTCAAGCCAAAGAGCGTAGTGCGCGTATCCGTTTACAACAAGATGAAATTAATATGGTGGCTACGGCCATCAATGAAATGGCCGCAGCTACACAAGAGATTGCCGGTAACGCGGATCATACAGCTCAAAACTCTGGCGAAGCGGTAACGGCTTGCGTACATGGTTCGAATCAAGTTTCACAAACACAAGGTTCGATTCAAAATCTGGCTCAAGAAGTTCAAGTGGCCACTGATGTTATCCTTGAGCTGGAAGCACACGGTAAACATATCAATACGATTCTGGCGACTATTCAAAACATAGCAGAGCAAACTAACCTGCTAGCATTGAATGCGGCGATTGAAGCTGCACGTGCTGGTGAGCAAGGTCGTGGCTTTGCCGTGGTTGCCGATGAAGTTCGTGTGCTTAGCCAACGTACACATGCTTCGACAAAAGAAATTCAGCAGATGATCGAAACGTTGCAATCAACGACGGGTAAAGCGGTTGGCATTATGGGTGATAGCCGTATGCTTGCTGGAACCAGCGTAGATGATGCGAACGCCGCTGCAGCAAGTTTGATGCAAATTCATAATTCAGTTGAGCGCATCAGTGACATGGCGACGCAAATTGCCTCGGCCGCTGAAGAGCAAGCTTCTGTGACGTCGGAAATTACTCGCAACACGGAAGGGATCCGCGATGTGTCTAACGATCTTGCACAAGAAGCGCATGAAGCAGCAGCACAAGCATCACAACTTTCTGAGCTTTCGCATCAGTTAGAAAATGAAATTCGTCGCTTTAAGCTGTAAGTTCTAAGCGTAAAAGCCGAGATGTGATTAAAAAAGAGGAACCTAACATGGGTTCCTCTTTTTTTGCTCGTGTCGATCACGGTACTAAACCTTGAAAGAATCCCTTGAAAGGATAATCAAAAAGTTTATAGCCACAACGTTCGGACACTTTGCTGCCGATCAAAATGATGAGCGATTTGTGCTTGGAATAATTCCGCGGTGGCAATAGCATCAACTAAAGCGTGGTGTGGAGTATACGCTGGTAGCCCATAACGCGCCCGCGCTTGCCCTAAACGCACTGATTGTGGTTTTTGCCCTTTTAACTGGTTCCATAAACCTCCATGCAACCGTTGTTGAATTTCCGTCTCCAATTGCAAAGTATCGATCACAGGGAACTCAATACCTTCACCCAATCGCACTTTTAATGCTTGATTGAGAAAGCTACGTTCAATATGACGGTAATGAACCACAACAATTTTTCCAGATAAGGCCTTCAGTATCGACTCCTGCACTTCTGCCAAATCTGGCGCATCTAAAATATCGTTGTGTGTGATGCCATGGATAACCACCGAATCCTCTTTTAACGCTTGGCGTGGCCGAACTATCCAATGTTTAGAGCGGTTTAGATAGATACGGTTTAAGGTAAAAGGCACCAAGCCAATGGTGATAATGTCATCATGCTGCGCACTTAAACCCGTTGTTTCCAAATCTAAAGCGACAAACTCTATTTCATCGATTGGCGTGCTACCCTTAGCAATCGGCCTTGAATAAAAATCTTTGAGTAACGGATGGTTAACCAACGACTGCTTATTGGCATATTTTGCTACCCAATCGATGCTCGGTTTTTGAAACCATTGTTTAATCATCACTCTCACTTAAAGTTATTGCTGGCTTGATAACGGAATTTCAAGAAATTTTGCGCATTGCTTAGGATTTGAAACGCATCTTTTAAGTTACGTCTTTCAAAATCAGATAGATTTTCTGGCTCGATATTGTTATCTGGCTCTATTTCTTGTTCAACGTCAGCCGCTTGGTGGCGAATGCGTACCATCGCGATAAACTCCATTGCGTCACGCAGATCTTGCGCCCGTCCTTTGGGTAGAATTCCGGCTTCAATGATGTCATCTAAACGTTCAAACGAGTTGGTAGAACGTGAACCGACAGCCAATGCATGCACACGGATTAAATCCGCTAACGGTGCCGTGCCGCGACGTTTTAAATTGATGGTGTTATTGTGTCGTCCATCTTTTTCCATCACAAAGTCTTTGAAAAACCCCAATGGTGGCGTGCGGTTCAGTGCATTTCGTGCAAGGCATGCAAGAAATCGATTATTTTTGCGTGCTCGCCGTACAATAAACCCATTCAGTTGTTCTGCCCATTTGGTCCTGCCACACACTCCGTATAAGTCAAAAAAGATGGATGCATTCAATAGCGCTTTAGGGTTAGGGTTATCTATCCAATCGGCAAAGCAGGCTTCCCATTCTTTACGAGTCATACGCCACATCGGGTTGCTGGCCATAATGTCCCCTGTACAGTAGCTGTAACCGCATTGATCTAAGCTGTCGCAGACAAATTTGGCGAACGCTTCGAAATAAGCACCATGCTGTGTTTCTTCATAGCTATCGTCCAAAATTAAAGCGTTATCTTGGTCCGTGACAATTAACTGTTCGTCACGGCCCATAGAACCCAAGGCTAAAAAGCAGTATGGAATAGGCGGCGAGCCTAGTAATTCTTCGGCAAGTTCAATGATTCTTTGTTTAAAGCTACGGCCAATCACTGACATCGCCGTGCCGATCATATGTGAGTTTGCATCTTCATTGACTAAACGAACAAAACTGTCTTTGACTTGGTGCGACAGTGTAGCTAACTCTTCAACGCTTTGTTGCTGAAAGATACGACTGACGAGCAGCAATGAGTTTTGTGATTCGTAGCGAACAATGTCGGTCGCTTCAATGATACCGATCGGCTTTTTTTCTTTGAGTATAGGAAGATGATGAACATTGTACCGAAGCATTTTCAGCATGGCCTCATAGACATAAGCATTATGATCTAATGAGATAACCTCCGTTGTCATCACTTCCGTGACGAGGTGATTAGGATCGATGCCAACGGCTAATACACGCGTGCAGAGATCTCGGTCAGTCAGGATGCCGATTACTGGGCTGTTATCGTCGTCACTCTCTTGCAAAATATCAGGGTCAATCACCAGCAGTGAAGAGATACTCTCTTCCGCCATCTTGATCGCCGCATGTTGAATGGTTTCTGTTTTGTAAACGAAAGGGGCTTCTCGGCTGAGTAAGGTCCGTACTTTCGAGGTGGTGAGATCATTCTGCTCTGTTTTACTCAGTACGGCTTGGCGAAGGCGCGCGTTATCTTGCACTTCAACGAAATCAGCAAAGGAATCATAGTTGTCATATAAATCCTGAAACCTTGCCTCTGGAATACAATAAACCAGCGTATCTTCAATCGCTGTGACCGGAAAACGAACACGGTTATTCGTCAATAGCCCCATTTGACCAAATAAACCGCCTTCGGTTAGGCGGTTGTATAATTCGCCTTTGCGACGGTACACCTCGACGACGCCGCTGCGGATCAAATACAAGTCCTGGATATGATCACCAAAATGAATGATGGGTGTACCTTGTCGAAAATAGGAGATTTCTACGCTCTGCGTCACTTCGATCAGTGTTTCTTCAGGTAGTTCATTGAACGGTGGATACTGAGCAAGGAAGTTCTTGATTTCAATTAATTCTGCTTCCATGGAGGCTTCCTTGTGTTTCGGAGTTCATATTGTGGGATTCTGACGTCGTGAGCCAGCTAAACGATGTAACTTGTCAAAGGGATCCGGTTAGATCGGTGGCATTGGACATAGGATTCAGAGAGTTATAGTACATGAAAAGAACGTGCTTTGCAGGCAAGAGGGGAAAGTGTACGCGCTTCGATGTGAATCAAGTGCCATTTCAGTGAATTGAAGATAAAAAAATAGCCGACAAGTGGCGGCTATTGTTGTCTATTTCTTATCATTATCGATTATAGAACCGCTGCAATACCTCTGCACAGTGGGCCCATATTCGATTTCGTCATGCCTGCCACACTGATACGGCCGGAACCGACGATGTAAATTGCCAATTCATCTTTCAGACGAGCAACTTGTTCCTTGTTCAAACCAGAAAAAGAGAACATGCCATTTTGACGTTCAATAAAGCTAAAATCAGCCTTCACACCTTCGGCTTTTAGGGTGGTAACAAACAGCTCACGCATCTCTTGAATACGTTCACGCATTTCCGTCACTTCGTTTTCCCATTCTGCGCGCAGTTCGGCGTTGTTGAGAATATAAGTAACGACCGCAGCACCGTGCGCTGGTGGGTTTGAATAAATAGAACGAATGATCGCTTTGATTTGTGAGAAGGCTGTTTCAGCGACATCTGTTGAGCCAGCAACGATAGTAAACGCACCCACGCGCTCATTGTACAAACCGAAGTTTTTAGAGAATGAGCTTGCCACTAAGATCTCTTTATTGTATTTCGCAAAAGTACGTAGGCCCTGTGCGTCTTCTTTAACACCTTTCGCAAAACCTTGATAAGCAAAGTCAAACAGAGGAAGAAGCCCTTTATCAGCGACTAATTTTGCTAACGTTTCCCACTCTTTATCGGTTGGATCAATGCCAGTTGGGTTGTGGCAGCACCCGTGTAGAAGAACAATATCACCCGCTTGAGCTTGCTCAAGATCGGTAAGCATCGCTGCGAAATCTTTATCTTTCGTTTCGGCATTGTAGTACGAATACTGCGTGGTTTCTAAACCAGCCGCATTAAAAACACCGTGATGGTTTGCCCATGTTGGGTTGCTGATCCACACTTTCACGTCGCCGATTTGACGCTTAATAAATTCACCAGCTACACGCAGTGCACCAGTACCACCCGGCGCTTGCGCCGTTTTTGCGAGCTTTTGCGTCACAATCTCAGATTCATCGCCAAACAGGAGTTTTTGTACCGCGAGCCCATATTCAGCAGTACCTTCAATGGTGAGATAAGATTTGGTCTTTTCAGACTCAAGCAACGCCGCTTCCGCTTTCTTTACTGTCGCAAGAACAGGTGTTTCACCTGCTTCATTTTTGTAGATACCAACACCGAGGTTAATTTTTTCAGTGCGAGGATCTTTTTTAAACTCTTCGGTTAAACCAAGAATAGGGTCAGCCGGAGCTGCGACAACTTTTTCAAACATAATCATCATCCATGTAAAGTGTTAGAAGGGATTTTAGAAACATAAAATTAAGGTATTTATACCTTTATGAAATATCCGTTACAACACACAAAACAGAAAAACTGAAAATAATTTGTGTTGGCTAAGAATCATGAACAAAAAGGCGATTTTTTTAAAAAAACTCTATCATCCACCGTTTTCAGGCGGGGAGATTAAATAGGTTTTACTTTGAGAAGTAGTCAGCTCAACGGCAAAATTCATCATCAAATACGATATTTTGCCATTGAGCGGAGGAGTTACTGTAACAAGAGATTAATGTTTATCCTGATGGCGAGAGGCAATGGCGACAAATTGTTGTTCAACACTCAAAAAAGCCTCTACGACTTGTGGGTCAAAATGTGTCGCTTCGCCCTGTAGGATGATGGCTTTTGCTTCATCATGAGAAAACGCGGGTTTGTAAACGCGCTTTGAGATGAGCGCATCATATACATCAGCCAGTGCCATTAAACGGCCTGAGAGTGGAATCTCTTCCCCTTTGAGTTGTTTTGGATAGCCCGAACCATCCCATTTTTCATGGTGAGTGAGGGCGATTTCTTTCGCGATTGCTAAAAAGGAACTTGTGCCAAGGTGCTGCTCGGCAATCGATAGCGCTTGTGCGCCGATCTCAGGGTGCCCCTTCATAATAATGAACTCATCATCGGTGAGCTTGCCGGGTTTCAGTAGGACGGCATCAGGGATACCGACTTTGCCGACGTCGTGTAGTGGGGCTGATTTGTAGAGTAAATCAATATAAGTGGGCGTTAATAAAGGCTGATATTTCGGTTTTTGGCTTAGATATTGCGCGAGTACTTTGACATATTCTTGAGTACGTAAAATATGAGCGCCAGTTTCATTATCACGAGATTCAGCTAAAGCGGCCAGGCTGACGATGGCGACATCACGCGTGGTTTTTACTTCATCCTGTGAGTTTTGTAGGCTATCCAACATTTGATTGGTCAACCAAGCCACAGAGCCTAACTCGTTATTTTCAAAAATCGGTAAGCGTTGTGCTATATCACCTTGAGTTACTTGGCATAGCGAATGCTCTTGAGCGTGCAATATTTGCTTCATCAGCTTTCCCCACTGCCAGAGGATAGCGATCACATAACCGCCCAAAACCAAAGAAACATAAATAAACTCTTTAATAATACTTATCTTGCCATGTCCATTGATTAAACTGGCAGGGTTATCTTCAAGCCAAAAAAGATCTTTCACCGCGACCATCGTGAGTGTGGCTGTCAGAGTGATGATCATCAGCATCATTAACCCGATCATCTGCTTAACAATCGAGTGCCTTTCACCTTGGAGTTGTTGACGATTCAATTGTACTGCGTGCTGGCGATATTGGGCTCGTTTAGCGATGAGTTGTAATAAGCTTCCGGTAAAGAAACCAAACAGTGTTAAACCAAACAGGACTTTTACGTTGCTATCGATAGTGAATTGATAGTGCTGATTGTAGTAAAGGGATAGTGGAATGCTGACAATAAAAAACAAAACACTATCGAGTTTTGCATACTGCTCTGTTTTTGCCCAATGATGATGAATAAAGACATATCGACGCATTACCCATGCACAAAATACACTAATTGTGACATGAGTGGTGATTTCTAATGCGCTTAAACTGGACAACATCGGACAGATTCGTCCGCCATAGGTGGCAAATAGCAGCGCAGCTAAGAGGTAGAGCAGTGCGGTGAGTTGGCTGTTGTTTCGCTTGGTATTATTCATGAATTTGATTTCATTACAGTATGTGATGCTTAAGTTTAGGTGATTAAATTCGTTCGATGTTGTGTTTTCGTGATTAACCGATGTGCGGAGGATCAGAAAAACGATGGATTCTAGTGATGTATTTCTAGGAAAGATAGCTAAATAAAATAAAGCCCATGTGATCCGATCAGTGCGTCATGTTATGAGAACAGAGGAGAGGGCCCAATGACGTTACTCAGCCGAACTTAACGAAAGTCAATCGTTACTCTGGCTGATAAGAGTGGACTGTTTAAAATTACCTAACACAACAAAAGTAAAATTGACCCTGTAAATAATTCTGTGTAACTGTCAGGGTTACATGTATTGAGTGAGTCGGTCTTCGAACATAATCATAAAGCGGTTTAGAGCTTGTCGCCAGTTTCTGATCGGCATCGTCCATTTCTTGGAA
>NZ_CAWPIM010000054.1:0-932 GCF_963888245.1 Vibrio sp. B4-6 | reverse complement strand
TGTCTAAAGCAAAATTTGAACGTACGAAACCGCACGTAAACGTTGGTACTATCGGCCACGTTGACCACGGTAAAACAACTCTAACTGCTGCTATCTGTACTACACTTTCAAAAGTGTACGGTGGTGAAGCGAAAGACTTCGCATCTATCGATAACGCTCCAGAAGAGCGCGAGCGCGGTATTACAATCAATACTTCTCACGTAGAGTACGATACACCAGCACGCCACTACGCACACGTAGACTGCCCAGGACACGCTGACTATGTTAAAAACATGATCACAGGTGCTGCGCAAATGGACGGCGGTATCCTAGTTGTTGCTGCAACAGATGGCCCAATGCCACAAACTCGTGAGCACATCCTACTTGGTCGCCAAGTTGGTATTCCTTACATCATCGTATTCATGAACAAATGTGACATGGTTGATGATGAAGAGCTTCTAGAGCTAGTAGAAATGGAAGTTCGTGAGCTTCTATCTGAGTACGATTTCCCAGGTGATGACCTACCAGTTATCCAAGGTTCTGCACTAGGCGCACTAAACGGCGAAGAGCAGTGGGAAGCGAAAATCATTGAACTTGCTGAAGCGCTAGACACTTACATTCCAGAGCCTGAGCGTGCAGTAGACCAAGCATTCCTACTACCAATCGAAGACGTATTCTCAATCCAAGGTCGTGGTACAGTAGTAACTGGCCGTATCGAGCGCGGTATCCTACGTGTAGGTGACGAAGTTGCGATCATTGGTATCAAAGACACAATCACAACGACTTGTACAGGTGTTGAGATGTTCCGTAAGCTGCTTGACGAAGGTCGTGCAGGTGAGAACGTTGGTGCACTTCTACGTGGTACTAAGCGTGATGAAGTAGAACGTGGTCAAGTACTAGCGAAACCAGGTTCAATCACTCCACACACTAAGTTCGAGTCAGAAGTGTATGTA
>NZ_CAWPIM010000053.1:0-943 GCF_963888245.1 Vibrio sp. B4-6 | reverse complement strand
ATAACGCCCGGCTAAGGGGTTGACAACGCACCACCGAACTTAAAAAAACACACTGTAAACTCTGAATTTCAATTTTGCACTAAAACCGCCAAGCGTTGGCAATCCCTCTTGAGCCGTTTGTTATAACGCATTTTCTACTGCACCTAACCAAGAAGGTACGTTCTTTTTATACCAGTCTATATACGTTGATGCTTCAGATTTATTGCGACTAATCAGTATGTTAACCACTTCAATAACTATCCAACACTTTGCAATAACCAAATGCTTCGTTAACTCATTGGCGGTAAATGCGGAATTATATTGAGTGTATTGCTCGACAATCGAGGTGTATTCATGAATTGACCCTAAACCTTGTACTAAAGGGGCTAAATCAATTGCTGGGCTACCATAACCAAAACGCTCCCAGTCAAATAATACCAACTCACCATTCTTTCTCGTGCCCCAATTTCCATCATTCGTATCACCCGAAATTAAGCCAGAATGCTCAAATAGAACATGAGACAAGGTTTGTATTGATACTATCGCATTTTGGGAAGAGCAAGGAAGGCTTAAGGCCTCAAGAGCTGACTCTGTTGAAGTAACTGACCAATAATGTTCTTTGGGACTAAAAAATGGATTGTATTTTGAACAGTGAATGCTGCTCAATTGTTCAAAAACGCTCGAATTTGCTCGCAGTTCTGTTAACGTTACCTGATTAGGAATGAGCTCAATAAAAAGATCATTTTTTTGCACCTTATAGAGCTTAGGAACATTTACACCTTTGAGCATGGGAGCTGCGTATTGGTAAAAATTAACCTCTACATCCGAAGCGTCTTGCTTACGAATACAAAGAGAGCCATCAAACGCTTCCATAGTAACTCGAGCTGCACCCATTTTCGATAGATCTTGTGTACTCATAACTCTCCTGCGTTATAACGCCCGGCTAAGGGGTTGACAACGCACC
>NZ_CAWPIM010000052.1:0-960 GCF_963888245.1 Vibrio sp. B4-6 | reverse complement strand
TTCTGTCTTAATTGACTTTGCTGCTTCACGAGCAAAAGCTTCGAGTGCTTTCTTATCCATATTGTCCATCCTTAGCCTTTAAGGCTTAAGTTTAGACAGTTACACAGAATTCAGGACACTCTCAAAATAAACGCTTAATTTTATGATCTTTCTTAACCTCAGCTAACGCCCGCTTAAGGGGCAGACAACGCTACTACTAACTTCCCGCATAACACCGTAATCACAAAAACCAACGCATAATAAAAATGCCATGCGTTGGCTGTCCCTCTTGAAGCGTTTGTTAGCATTATCTAGCCTAATTCGGATAACTCTTGTAGAAGCGACTCCAATTTACGCTCTTCTTCTTGAATTTTATTTTGGTATTTCCTGACTTTGTTATCCTTGCCACTTCCCTTTGCTTCTTGTAAATCTAAGTTATATTCGGCAATTTTATCTTTAGTTTCTTTAATTTCGTCAGCTAAATCTTGCTTAAGTTTTGTGTCACTACAATTGGACTTGGCTTCCGCTAGGGCAACTTTTAGTCCTTTTATCTTTTTTTGATTATTAGATAACTGAGCACTTTCTATTTGCTGCTCAATCTCACAATACTTTCTTTCACATCCAGACAAACCTGAACAGTTCAATGAAGCAAAACTATAAAATGACAATATAGACAGTACAACACCGGAAGCTTTCAACATTAAATTTACATTTGCTCTTTTCATTAACACAACTAACTTTAAATAATTTTGCAAGGGATAATTAAACTACAAAATGGTGAATTGTCACACAACTATTATACGCGATGATTGATTTCTACCATTTGAATATGACTATTTAAGTCCTCAGAATGCTAACGCCGCGTTAAGTGGTGAGCAACGCTACCACTCTACCTAAACCATTGTGACATAAACACTTAACCCAAAGTAAGCCGAAAATGCCAAGCGTTGGGAATCCGTCTTAAACGCTTTGTTATGTGTT
>NZ_CAWPIM010000051.1:0-1194 GCF_963888245.1 Vibrio sp. B4-6 | reverse complement strand
GGGCGTTATGCTAATTTTGAGTAAGGAACCAATGTGAATAAATATGCTGAAAAGTTACTAACTGGTGATATTGAATTAGCACTTAAATTAAGCAAGTTTACGAAGCTGTTTAAGATCTTTATGGCCTTAACTCTAGTCTTGTCATATTTTTTCTTTAAAGCTTGGCTTCTTGAGATTATGTTGATTTCCATTGTTGTTACACTAATAGCACCGCTTGGATTTTTTGACGTCTTTATTCAAAAGCTTGTTGAGTACAATACCCAAGTAATCGAGAGTCGCCAGCAATTAAACGCAACTGAAACCAATGAACATATCGCTAAGTTATATGAAAAAATTGATGAAACTCATCAGTAAGGTCATTGCAAGACAATTAGCATAACAAACGCTTCAAGAGGGACAGCCAACGCGTGGCATTTTTACTATGCGTTGTTTTTTGTGGTTACGGTGTTATGCGGAAAGTTGGTAGTAGCGTTGGCTGCCCCTTAAGCGGGCGTTATATTTCGGATGAAATCATGAGTTCAAATGAAGATGAAAACATTGTTCGTGAGTACTTAGCTACTCGCTTTGATAAAGTGATTCATGAGCCTGATGGTAATGTGTCTCCTGACTTTCTCGTCAACGGTAAAATTGCAATTGAAGTTCGGCGATTAAATCAGCAATTTCGGGGCGCCAACAAGACCATTGGCTTAGAAACGGATCAATTCCGTTTAATGGATGCTATTCGAAGAAAACTATCGAAATATCCTTTGGATAAAACGTCCAAAAGGTACTTTGTGACAGTTTCCTATAAGCGTCCAGTTGGAAAGTTGTCTTCGATAGTGAGCAACTTAGAAGAAGCAATAAATAAATTTCAACTTGCAGGTGAGCCAATACCTTACTCTTGTAAACTCCACCAAAATGTACAGTTTGATATTGAACTAGAGCATCCTGTTAGGGATGTAAAATATAAAGTTGGTATTGAGGTTGATGAAGATAGTGGTGGTTGGGTTGTTGATACCTATGCCAAGGATACAAACCACTGTATTGACGAAAAGGTCATGAAAATTCAGTCCAACTATAGCAAATACCCTGAATGGTGGTTGGTGTTTGTGGATCACATAGGGTTTATGGCTTCGGATGACGTGGAAGACATAAAGCAATGCCTAAGTCGTCCAGAACACATTGCGAAAATTCTTGTACTAGATATCAAAGGTA
>NZ_CAWPIM010000050.1:0-1204 GCF_963888245.1 Vibrio sp. B4-6 | reverse complement strand
GAGAGTGTCCTGAATTCTGTGTAACTGTCTAAACTTAAGCCTTAAAGGCTAAGGATGGACAATATGGATAAGAAAGCACTCGAAGCTTTTGCTCGTGAAGCAGCAAAGTCAATTAAGACAGAATCTGATCTTGATGACTTCCGCAAAATGTTAACCAAGGTGACCGTTGAAACGGCGTTAAACGCTGAACTCGATGAGCACCTTGGATATCAAAAACACCAATCTAGAACCAGCTCCAACTCCCGCAATGGCTACTCGGGCAAGTCAATAATCACCGATGATGGAGAAATCGATATCGACGTTCCCCGCGACCGTGAAGCCAGCTTTGAACCTCAACTCGTCCGCAAGCACCAAACTCGATTCCAATCCATGGACGACAAGATATTGAGCTTGTACGCGAAAGGCATGACCACACGTGAAATCGTCGCAACGTTCAAGGAAATGTATGATGCCGATGTCTCGCCAACGCTGATATCAAAAGTAACGGACTCGGTGCTTGAGCAAGTGATTGAATGGCAGTCGCGACCTCTCGACGAAATTTACCCTATCGTCTATCTCGATTGCATCGTGGTTAAGGTGCGTCAAGACAAGCAAGTCATCAACAAAGCGGTCTATCTTGCGTTAGGCGTCAACATGGAAGGCCAAAAAGAGCTGCTCGGCATGTGGCTCTCTGAAACGGAAGGTGCCAAATTCTGGCTTAACGTGCTGACTGAGCTTCAAAACCGTGGGGTAAAAGACATCCTTATCGCTTGCGTTGACGGGCTAAAAGGCTTTCCTGACGCCATCAACACTGCGTTCCCAGAGACGCAAATACAGCTCTGTATCGTCCACATGGTGCGAAACTCGGTCAAGTACGTCCCTTGGAAAGACTATAAAGCGGTGACGACTGACCTGAAGAAAATCTACCAATCAGCCACAGAAGATGAGGCTCTGCTGGCTCTAGCGCAGTTCTCTGACCGATGGGATAGTAAGTATCCTCAAATCAGTCGCTCTTGGACGGCGCATTGGGACAACCTCAACACCCTGTTTAACTACCCAGAGGATATTCGCCGAGCCATTTACACGACTAACGCCATTGAATCCCTCAACAGCGTTATTAGAAAAGCGATTAAGAAGCGCAAGCTCTTCCCAACGGATGAATCAGCTAGAAAGGTGATCTACCTGGCTATCCGAGATGCTTCCAAGAAATGGACGATGCCGATCA
>NZ_CAWPIM010000049.1:0-1337 GCF_963888245.1 Vibrio sp. B4-6 | reverse complement strand
AAGAAATGGACGATGCCGATCAGAAACTGGCGACAAGCTCTAAACCGCTTTATGATTATGTTCGAAGACCGACTCACTCAATACATGTAACCCTGACAGTTACACAGAATTATTTACAGGGTCAATTACGTTCCTCACTCGAAGATGCCCCGCCCTCACTTATTAATGCCAAGTAGGCTTGAGTCATAACAACTCTTTCTCGAGAGTTCATTTGCATATGATTATGGCTTAAATACATTCGCACCAATACACGGATTAACCAAATTGCCAGTGATGTTGTAAAAGCAACCACACCTACCTTACCCCACACAACTTGCTCTGAAGCTAATATTTCCCACGCTACATACGCTATTGGAAGAAAAATAAGTAATGACAACAATACGCTTGCTATACCAAACTTCTTTGCCGATTCCTTATGATGATCGCAGTTCTCTGTCCAATACTTAACAGGAGCTTTTAGTTTCATATGCTTCCCTAAAACTATCAAAGCGCTTTTTCGTCGCTTCCTGTTCTTCAATGAACCTTTCATTGAGATTATCTACAGATTCATCATAACTCTCATTTGCATGCTTAAGCTTATTTTCGAGTTCAATCTTTAAGTTGCTTTCGAGCCTTTTCTTGATTTCTTCAATATCAAGAACAGCTTGCTTCTGTTTTTTGCTCTCTTTATCCAATATTTTACATTCAGATTGGAGTTCGATAACAGCATGCTGACCTTTTCGCAATTCGTCAGACAGTTGTTCATTTAAGATTAAAAATTCATCAGCAATCTTAGTACTGTCAGTACGGAAATTGTTGAGTAACTCTTCATATTTTGCTTTTTCAGCCTTTAAGCCTTTTTTATAGAAAAGAGCTTGAATCGCTCCTTCGGTTTTCTTATCTATGCCCTCAGAGAATGCAATTAGCGTATATAGTGCAACTTCTTCATCATGTAAGGAGCGAATAAATGCTCCCTTTTGAGACGCATAAGATACGAATTCCTTCCTATTTGTAACATCCCATGCAAGTTCTATATATTCCGGATCCAATGATGAGCTGAACTCCTGCTCCTCATTTTCCACCCCGATTTCATCATAAAACCTAAAAAAAGCGCTATATGCCTTAAGATATCCTAACTCTTTTTCATGGGACAATAACCAATTCCAGACTTTGTATTCTTGACTAACTATTTCAAATTTTTCTTTATTATCCACGGAACCTCCCATGACTTATAACGCCCGGCTAAGGGGTTGACAACGCACTGCCGAACTCAAAAAACACACCGAAAACACTGAACTTCAATTTTGTACTAAAGCCGCCACGCGTTGGCAATCCCTCTTGAGCCGTTTGTTAGGTAT
>NZ_CAWPIM010000048.1:0-1610 GCF_963888245.1 Vibrio sp. B4-6 | reverse complement strand
TCTCTTAAACTGTATAAACCATCAATCTGTGTGGACACTCATCAGTGTAATCTTCGTATAAGGAGGTGATCCAGCGCCAGGTTCCCCTAGCGCTACCTTGTTACGACTTCACCCCAGTCATGAACCACAAAGTGGTGAGCGTCCTCCCCGAAAGGTTAAACTACCCACTTCTTTTGCAGCCCACTCCCATGGTGTGACGGGCGGTGTGTACAAGGCCCGGGAACGTATTCACCGTAGCATTCTGATCTACGATTACTAGCGATTCCGACTTCATGGAGTCGAGTTGCAGACTCCAATCCGGACTACGACGCACTTTTTGGGATTCGCTCACTATCGCTAGCTTGCTGCCCTCTGTATGCGCCATTGTAGCACGTGTGTAGCCCTACTCGTAAGGGCCATGATGACTTGACGTCGTCCCCACCTTCCTCCGGTTTATCACCGGCAGTCTCCCTGGAGTTCCCGACATGACTCGCTGGCAAACAAGGATAAGGGTTGCGCTCGTTGCGGGACTTAACCCAACATTTCACAACACGAGCTGACGACAGCCATGCAGCACCTGTCTCAGAGCTCCCGAAGGCACACCTGCGTCTCCGCTGGCTTCTCTGGATGTCAAGAGTAGGTAAGGTTCTTCGCGTTGCATCGAATTAAACCACATGCTCCACCGCTTGTGCGGGCCCCCGTCAATTCATTTGAGTTTTAATCTTGCGACCGTACTCCCCAGGCGGTCTACTTAACGCGTTAGCTCCGAAAGCCACGGCTCAAGGCCACAACCTCCAAGTAGACATCGTTTACGGCGTGGACTACCAGGGTATCTAATCCTGTTTGCTCCCCACGCTTTCGCATCTGAGTGTCAGTATCTGTCCAGGGGGCCGCCTTCGCCACCGGTATTCCTTCAGATCTCTACGCATTTCACCGCTACACCTGAAATTCTACCCCCCTCTACAGTACTCTAGTGAACCAGTTTCAAATGCGGTTCCGAGGTTGAGCCCCGGGCTTTCACATCTGACTTAATCCACCACCTGCATGCGCTTTACGCCCAGTAATTCCGATTAACGCTCGCACCCTCCGTATTACCGCGGCTGCTGGCACGGAGTTAGCCGGTGCTTCTTCTGTCGCTAACGTCAAATGATGCTGCTATTAACAACACCACCTTCCTCACGACTGAAAGTACTTTACAACCCGAAGGCCTTCTTCATACACGCGGCATGGCTGCATCAGGCTTGCGCCCATTGTGCAATATTCCCCACTGCTGCCTCCCGTAGGAGTCTGGACCGTGTCTCAGTTCCAGTGTGGCTGATCATCCTCTCAGACCAGCTAGGGATCGTCGCCTTGGTGAGCCATTACCTCACCAACTAGCTAATCCCACCTAGGCATATCCTGACGCGAGAGGCCCGAAGGTCCCCCTCTTTGGCCCGTAGGCATCATGCGGTATTAGCCATCGTTTCCAATGGTTATCCCCCACATCAGGGCAATTTCCTAGGCATTACTCACCCGTCCGCCGCTCGCCACCCAAGGAACAAGTTCCTCTGTGCTGCCGCTCGACTTGCATGTGTTAGGCCTGCCGCCAGCGTTCAATCTGAGCCATGATCAAACTCTTCAATTAAAGTTTT
>NZ_CAWPIM010000047.1:0-1796 GCF_963888245.1 Vibrio sp. B4-6 | reverse complement strand
TCCGCCGGTGCTGACTCACCAAAGGTAGTCATACCGATGATCTTGCCGCCAAAACCCACGTACTTGTACCAGAAATCCGCGATACCTGCTTCAATTGCAATACGCTTAGTCACGGCTGCTGGTAGTACGGCTTCGCGGTAGGCTGCGTCTTGTTTATCAAACGCATCGGTAGATGGCATTGACACTACGCGCACTTTCTTACCTTCGGCTGTAAGTTGGTCTGCGGCTTTCACCGCCAGTTCAACTTCAGAGCCAGTGGCAATCAGGATAAGCTCAGGCTGGCCTGCACACTCTTTTAGGATGTAACCACCTTTCGCGATATCGGCAACTTGCGCTTCGCTACGTGGTTGCTGCGCTAGGTTTTGACGAGAGAAAATCAGCGCTGATGGGCCATCTTTACGCTCAATCGCCAACTTCCATGCGACGGCTGATTCCACTTGGTCACACGGACGCCATGTGCTCATGTTCGGTGTCAAACGCAGTGAAGCCACTTGCTCAACCGGTTGATGGGTTGGGCCATCTTCACCCAAGCCAATCGAGTCATGAGTGTAGACTTGGATGTTCTGAATCTTCATCAGCGCGGCCATACGCATTGCATTACGGGCGTATTCCATAAACATCAGGAAGGTTGCGCCGTAAGGAACGAAGCCACCGTGCAGCGCGATACCATTCATGATGGCCGTCATACCGAATTCACGCACACCATAGTGAATGTAGTTACCCGAGAAGTCTTCCGCCGTGAGCGATTGAGAGCCCGACCACATGGTGAGGTTAGACGGTGCCAAGTCCGCCGAGCCGCCCATAAATTCTGGCAGCATTTTACCAAACGCTTCCAGCGCATTTTGTGACGCTTTACGTGACGCAATATTGGCTGGGTTAGCTTGAAGGTCAGCGATAATTTGACTCGCTTTCGCTTCCCATTCTGCTGGCAACTCGCCATTTACGCGGCGTTTGAACTCAGCGGCTTCGGCTGGGTAAGCGGCGGCGTAGGCTTCAAACTTGGTGTTCCAATCGGTTTCTTTTGCTTGGCCAGCTTCTTTGGCATCCCACTGCGCGTAAATGTCGGCAGGGATGTGGAAAGGTGCATGCGGCCAACCCAGGAATTCACGCGCTGCTTTGATTTCTTCAGCGCCTAAAGGGGCACCGTGACAGTCGTGTGAGCCCGCTTTGTTTGGCGAGCCAAAACCGATGATGGTTTTGGTGCAAATCAAGGTTGGACGAGGGTCTGCTTTCGCAGCCTCAATCGCGGCATTAATCGCTTCAGCGTTATGGCCATCAACCGCAGCAATAACATGCCAGCCGTACGCTTCAAAACGTTTTGGCGTGTCATCAGAGAACCAGCCTTCCACATGACCATCGATAGAGATGCCGTTGTCATCCCAAAACGCAATCAGTTTGCCAAGGCCCAGTGTGCCCGCCAGAGAACACGCCTCGTGCGAGATGCCTTCCATCAAACAACCATCACCCATGAACACATAAGTGAAGTGGTCAACGATGTCGTGACCCGGTTTGTTGAACTGCGCCGCCAGTGCTTTTTCAGCCATCGCCATGCCGACCGCATTGGTAATACCTTGGCCTAGTGGGCCCGTGGTGGTTTCAATGCCCGGCGCGTAACCGTATTCTGGGTGACCCGGTGTTTTTGAGTGTAATTGACGGAAGTTTTTCAAATCATCAATCGACAGCGCGTAACCGCTCAGGTGCAATAAAGAGTAAATCAGCATTGAGCCGTGGCCGTTTGACAGCACAAAACGGTCGCGGTCAGCCCATTGTGGGTTTTGTGGGTTATGGTTTAAGTG
>NZ_CAWPIM010000046.1:0-2163 GCF_963888245.1 Vibrio sp. B4-6 | reverse complement strand
TGGGGCGTGCGACGTGAGGTCGTATGAAGCGCTGTTCACCGCTTAATGTGTGAACCATCTGTATCACCAGATGAACCTAGGACTCTGAATAAAGTAGCGAGTCTGACAATGTAACGAAGACTGGTCATGCACCAGTCGGGATCTAAATCGCGAGAGAACGATCCTCCTGATAACCACAATCGGGTGAGTGCTAGGTAGTCAGCATGATGAACATAAGTGAATCCGCATAAGGTGCGTTATATGATGAATCAGCGGAAGTGGTTAATACGCTGTGGCCAAAAGGCATGAGAGTCGGAAAGAGATTGCCCCGTGCTCTTTCGTGATCGTTGAACTCTCCGCACTATAGCGGGCATCTACACTGACATTGCGCGACATACGGAACACGGTAAGCCTGTATCACTCCCTCTGGGAAAGCCTTCGTGGCCGATAGTGATGCAGGTATAGGAGGTTGGAAAAAGCGAAGGCTGCATTGTAACGATGCAGATACAGATCCCTATCTGATCACGAAAGTGGGCTGACTTCCGACTGGTCTTCCGTTGCAAGAGAATTTGAAGAACTTTATTCAAGGAGAAACGCAAATGATGATTTCAAAAGAGATTAGTGCATCTCCTGACAGTGCTCAATGGCAATCCACCAATTGGAAAGACGTTGAATCTCATGTTTTAAAGCTTCAGATGCGTATTGCAAAGGCAACACGAGAAGGTAAACACAGCAAAGCGAAAGCGTTGCAGTGGATACTGACTCACTCGCGATCAGCAAAACTTCTTGCTGTTAAGCGGGTATCTCAAAATAAAGGCAGTAAAGCGCCTGGAATTGATGGCGTTATCTGGAATACAGATACGCGCCGCATGAAAGCAGTCAATCAATTGAGCAGAAAAGCTTATCAAGCCAAACCGCTCAAGCGTATCTACATCCCCAAGAAAAATGGCAAGCTCAGACCACTAGGTATCCCCTGCATGGTCGATAGAGCGCAGCAAGCGCTTCATCTTCTTGCTCTGGAGCCTGTATCAGAAACACTTGCCGACCCTAACAGCTATGGATTTAGACCAAACCGCAGCACTGCCGATGCAGTCGCACAGTGCTTCAAGTGTCTGGCATTAAAGAAATCAGCTCAATGGGTTCTTGAGGGAGACATCAAAGCCTGTTTCGACAAGATCGGACATCAATGGCTTATGGACAACATTGCCGTAGATAAACGTATGTTGGAACAATGGCTAAAGTCTGGTTTTATAGACAAAGGGTTGTTCTATCGCACTGACGAGGGAACACCACAAGGTGGGGTCATATCTCCGACCTTGATGCTTATGACTCTTGTAGGGCTTGAGCAACGCATAAAGTCTACTGCACTAAAAAAGGGTGCTAGAGCCAACTTTATTGGATACGCCGACGATTTCGTCGTCACCTGTGCTTCAAAGGAAGTGCTGGAGAACGATATTAAACCGTTGATTGCTGATTTCTTAGCAGAAAGAGGCTTAACACTCTCCGAAGAGAAAACGCACATTACCCATATCAGCCGTGGTTTTGACTTCTTAGGCTTTAATCATAGGAAGTACAAAGGGAAATTGCTCATTAAACCGAGCAAATCCAACACACTGCTGTTCTTGAGTAACTTGCGTGAACTCATCAAAAAGCACGCAACTATCCCCGTTAACGATTTAATCAAGTTGGTAAATCCGAAACTCAGGGGCTGGTCGAATTACTATCGACACTGTGTAGCTAAACAGGCATTCGGATATGTAGGTCACAAGCTATTCCATGCGTTATGGCACTGGGCTAAAAGGCGTCATCCAACAAAGTCTAGAACTTGGGTCGCTCTTAAATACTTCATCAACCGTCAAGGTCAATGGCAATTTCACGGTTGGCAGAAGATCATGAATATGGATTGTCAGTTCAATCTGTTTCAAATAGCCAAAGTGCCGATAGAGAGACATGTGAAAATCAGGAGTGCCGCTACACCTTTTGATCCTCAACACCAAGAATACCTGGCAAAGAGAAAGTCAAAGAGGCAAAGTCGCAACTCTTGGCATGAGCCTGCTCTCACTGCTTTGTAAGTTGCTGGGTGCCAACTGGTGCCTTCGTGAAGGCTTGAGCCTAGTGCGGTGAAAGTTGCACGCTGGGTTCTTAGAGGGGCGACACTTGGTAACAGGTGTCGTCTACTCGACA
>NZ_CAWPIM010000045.1:0-2167 GCF_963888245.1 Vibrio sp. B4-6 | reverse complement strand
TGTCCGTGCGACCTGAAGTCGTATGAAGCGTTGTTCACCGCTTTATGAGTGAACCGTCTGTATCACCAGATGAACCTACGAGCCTGAATAAAGCAGCGGCTCGGACAATGTAACGAAACTTGGCCGTCTGGCTGAGTGGGAAAAGAATCGTAAGAGGACGTTCCTCCTGAAAACCACAATTCGGGTAAGTGCTAGGTAGTCAGTATGATGAACGTATGTGAATCCATTCAAGGTGCGTTATACGTTGAAGCAGCGGAAGTGGTTAATACGCTGTGGCCAAAAGGCAATGAGAGTTGGAAAGAGGTTGGACAGTACTTTTTCGTGGTCGCCGTACTCTCCGCACTATAGTGGGCATCTAAGCTGACATTTTACGTAACATACGGAACAGGGTAAGCCTGTATCACTCCCTTTGGGAAAGCCTTTGTGGCCGATAGTGATGCAGGTATAGGAGGTCGGAAAAAGCGAAAGCTACATTGTAATGATGCAGATACAGACTTATGTCTGGTCACGAAAGTGAGCCCACTTCCGACTGGTCTCCCATTGCGAGAGAATTTGAAGAACTTTATTCAAGGAGAAAAGCAAATGGTGATCTCGAAAGAGATTAGTGCATCTTCTGACGGCGCTCAATGGCAGTCCATCGACTGGAAATCCGTTGAAGCACACGTATTGAAGCTTCAAATGCGTATCGCAAAAGCAACTAGAGAAAAGAAATACAGTAAGGTGAAGTCCTTACAGTGGCTCTTGACTCATTCTCGCTCAGCCAAGCTTCTTGCGGTTAAGCGAGTCTCTCAGAATAAAGGCAGTAAAACGTCTGGAATAGACGGTGTCACCTGGAACACAGATGTACGCCGTATGAAAGCAGTCAATCAACTGAGCCGCAAGGCTTACTCTGCCAAACCACTCAAACGTATCTACATTCCCAAAAAGAACGGTAAGCTCAGGCCATTGGGTATTCCATGCATGATTGATAGAGCGCAACAAGCCCTCCACCTTCTAGCATTAGAACCAGTGTCCGAAACGCTTGCCGACCTCAATAGCTATGGGTTTAGGCCAAATCGCAGCACGGCTGACGCCGTCAGTCAGTGTTTCAAATGTTTGGCCCTAAAGCGATCAGCGAAATGGGTTCTTGAGGGAGATATTAAGGCTTGCTTCGACAAAATCGGGCATCAATGGCTTATGGACAATATCACGGTAGATAAACGTATGTTAGAGCAATGGTTAAAGTCTGGTTATGTGGATAAGGGTCTGTTCTATGATACCGATGAGGGTACACCTCAAGGTGGAATAATCTCTCCAACCTTGATGCTAATGACTCTCGCGGGAATAGAGCAACAAATAAAATCTACAGCCCTGAAAAAGGGTGCTAAGGCCAACTTTATCGGTTACGCGGATGATTTCGTGGTTACTTGCTCTTCAAAGGAAGTGCTAGTGAACGACATCAAACCGTTGATTGCTGGCTTTTTGGCAGAAAGAGGGTTAGCCCTCTCCGAAGAGAAAACGAAGATCTCTCATATTGATGATGGCTTTGACTTTCTAGGCTTCAATCACAGGAAGTACAAAGGGAAATTGCTCATCAAGCCGAGTAAATCCAACACGTTGTTATTTTTGAGAAATCTACGAGGACTCATCAAAAAGCACGCAACCATCCCTGTTAACGATCTTATCAAGTTGATAAATCCGAAACTCAGGGGATGGGCGAATTACTATCGCCACTGTGTTGCTAAACAAATATTTGGGTATGTCGGCCACAAACTATTCCAAGCGCTATGGCACTGGGCAGTTAGACGTCATCCAACCAAGTCCAAAGACTGGGTTGTTCATAAGTACTTCCTCAATCGTAAAGGCCAGTGGCAATTTCACGGTTGGCAGAAAATCATGAACATGGACTGTCACTTCAATCTGTTCCAAATAGCGAAAGTGCCTATCGAAAGACACGTGAAAATTAGGAGCGCTGCTACCCCTTTTGACCCTCAATACCAAGAATACTTGGCGAAGAGAAAACCCAAAAGGCTAGCTCGTAACTCTTGGAACGAACCTGCTTCGACTGCTTTATAAGTTGCTGGGTATCAATGATGCCTTAGTGGAGGCTTGAGCCGTATGCAGTGAAAGTTGCACGTACGGTTCTTAGAGGGGCGGCACTTGGTAACAGGTGTCGTCTACTCGACAA